>CAZUOJ010000111.1:0-11773 GCA_964622325.1 uncultured Armatimonadia bacterium | reverse complement strand
TGAGCTACGCGCAGGATTATGACGAAGTGCTGCCGATGGGCACGACGCTCACAAGCCTGGGCGCCATGACAGTGGCGGATCTAATCCAGCCCTATTGCAGGAATCAGCAAATCCTATTTTGTCCCAGCGACAGGACGGGCTCCGTAGAAATTGCCAATGTGTTCGCCGCCGCCGGGATTCCCATGGCGCCGGGCGCGTTTCCGCGAATGAGCTATACATGCAATTGGCGCCTGCTGGCGGAAAAAATCGTTTTTCCGACAATGCCTGTCGTGAGCCTGGCGGAAGTGGCCAATCCCACAGAATGTGATATGCTGTTTGACGGGATTTATACGCCCGCTATGCTGAGCACAGGCTCCGCGCCCCACAATCGGCACAACAACGGCGTCAATGTGGGCTATGTCGATGGACATGCCAAATGGCTCAGCCCGCGCACGAGCGCCGATCTTTTCCGAGATCCGCGCACATGACAAGAGCCGCTTCAGCCGAATTGATATAATACACGCCATAAATTCGTCAAGCCTTCTTGCGCTAAAGCGCTCAGGCTGCTTAAATAACAGCAGCCTGTTCTTCTTTTTCCATAAGGAGAAAAATGCGTCCGGCCTATTTGCAAATCAATCTGGCGGCGTTGCGTCATAATTTGAGGGAAATTCGTCGGCATGTCGGTCCGCGGGTGGCCCTGATTGCTGTTGTGAAGGCGGATGCATATGGGCATGGAGCTGTGCCTGTGAGTCGAGCTGCGCTGGAGGAGGGGGCGGAAATGCTGGCGGTGGCGTTGCTGGAGGAGGGACAGGCGCTGCGGGAAGCAGGCATTCTGGCTCCCATTCTCGTGATGGGCGCGCTGCTGCCCGAACAAGCCGAAGAGCTCGTGGCCTGGGATTTAACGCCAGCAATTATGAATTGGGAATTTGCGCAAGCCCTGTCGGAGGCGGCCCAAAAGGCCGGCAAGACTGTCCCCTGTCATTTGAAAGTGGATACGGGGATGTGCCGGCTGGGCGCCCGCGAGGATAATTTGCCCGAATTATTGCCCCGGCTGGCGGCTTTGCCAGGCTTGCGCTGGGAGGGCATTTTTTCGCATTTATCCTCTCCTACAGAGAATAAAGAAGCCACAGAAACGCAAATCCGCCGCTTCCGTCGGGCCATTGCCACGGCGGAAGCCATTTTGGGCCCTCTGCGCTATCAGCATTTGAGCGGCAGCGGCGGCATCAGTCTGTACGCCCACAGCTATTTTAATGCTGTTCGGCCGGGAGAAATGATGTATGGCCTTGTTGCGGGCGTGCCGCCGGACCGACAGCTCAATTTGCAGGAAATTATGTCTCTGCAGGCGAAGATAACTTTTCTTAAGCCCGTCCGCCAGGGGGAATGCGTCAGCTATGGGGGCACATGGCAAGCGCCTTGTGATACAACACTGGCTGTTGTCCCTGTGGGCTATGCGGACGGCTATCCGCGTTCATTAAGCGGAAAAACGCATGTGCTCATCCAGGGCCAGCGGCATCCTATTGTGGGCCGTATTTGTATGGATTGCTTTCTTGTGGATGTGGGGCCGGAGCCGAGCTGCACCCTGGGAGACGAGGTCGTGATTTTTGGGCGGCAAGGCAAAGCGGAAATTCGCATCTCAGAGCTGAGCGAATTAGCCCAGACCATCAATCAAGAAATTGTTTCCCGGATGGGCAGCCGCCTGCCCCGCGTGTATGTTGATGAATGTGTAAATGAAGATAAAAAGGAAACAGATTAAGCCGGCAGCACTGAGACGAGGAACGGAGATTAGATGAAAGCGGTGCGCGTTCAAGTTCCTGCCACTACAGCCAATCTGGGCCCGGGATTTGATGCATTAGGGCTCGCGCTTTCCCTGCATAATGAAATAGAATTGTCCCTGGCCGAGGATATTCACATAGAAATTGCAGGAGAAGGGGCAGACAAGCTGCCGCGCGACGAGACACATCTTGTGCTGCACAGCGCGACGCGCCTGGCGCGGCAATATGGGCATGAGATTGCAGGCTTTCATTTGCGACAATGCAATCGCATTCCGCTGGCGCGAGGCCTGGGGAGCAGCTCTGCGGCCATTGTGGCGGGCCTTGTGGCAGCCAACGAATTGCTGGCCCTGGGCTTAAGCGCCGAAGAGCTAGTGCCTCTGGCGGCAGAAATAGAAGGGCATCCGGATAATGTGACGCCTGCGTTGTTGGGGGGGCTGACCGTGTGTTGCGCCAATGGGCAGCTCAGCTATTTGAAGCTGCCGCCGCCGGATTTAAAAGTCGTTGTGGCTGTTCCTGATTTTGAAATCAGCACAGAGGCGGCGCGTAAAGTTTTGCCCTCCGAAATCCCCCATCGCGACGGCGTGCATAATGTGGCGCATGTGGCGATGACATTGGGGGCGCTCGTGGCGGGCCGATATGAATTGCTGCGGGAAAGCATGGAAGATAAATTGCATGAGCCCTATCGAGCGCATCTCGTTCCGGGATTTCCGTGCGTCAAGAAGGCGGCTTTAGCGGCAGGAGCCTATGGCGTGTGCTTGAGCGGCTCTGGGCCCACAATCGCTGCCTTTGTGGGACAAAATGAAGAGGAAATCGCCGCGAGCATGTGCGCTGCCTTTCTGGAGGCGGGCGTGCAGGCAAGAACGCTCATCTTAAAGCCGGAAAAAAAGGGGGCTACTGTTTTACAAGGCTGAAATCCGAAAGCAGAGGGGAAAACATAGCCGTCTGGACTTTTAGGCTGTGCGCATTAGCGCGAAGCAATATCTTTTATTTGTTTGTCAGGAAGGAAGCATAATGTCAGCATTCACAATTTCAGCAATTGCGGAAAAAATCGAAAGCTACAAAGAAGAGGCATTGCAATGGCTGCAGGACTCCATTCGCCTGCGCAGTGTACAGGGCTGTGAGCAGGAGCAACAGGCTTACTGGAAGGATGTTTTAGAAGGCATTGGCTTGCCAGCGGAATATCGGGAGATTCCGGACAGCATTATGGAGGATCCGGATTACTGCCACAATGAAAATGAATGCAGCTATGAGGGGCGATACAATCTTGTCAGCGTGCAGCCAGGCCGGGGCGAGGGGCGCAGCCTGATTGTGCAAAGCCATTCCGATGTTGTGCCGGCGGATGATTGGGACGGCTTTACGCCTCGCTGGGACGGAGAATATGTGTGGGGGCGGGGCGCCACAGATTGCAAGGGGTGTCAAGTGTCGGCATTGCTGGCGCTGCGCGCGCTCAAGGAGCTGGGCTATCAGCCGGCGGGGAAGCTGGAGCTGCAATTTGTCATTGAGGAGGAGCCCGGCGGCAATGGCGCTTTGGCCCTGATCCGCCAGGGCTGCCATGCTGATGCCTGTGTAGTGCTGGAAGCCTCTGATTTTAATGTTTTTCCCGCCAATCGGGGGGCGATATGGTTTGTAGCCAAGACAACAGGCATCTCCACACATATGGGGCGTCGGCATGAGGGCGTCAATGCGATTGAGAAAATGATGGAAGCCATTCGCTGCATGCTGGAATATGAAAAGCAGTTGATTGCCGAAAGCCGGGGCCATCCGCTCTTTGAGCGCTACGAAAATCCTGTACAAGTGTGTATAGGAATGATTCGCGGGGGCGAATGGCCCTCGAAAGTGCCAGATGAGTGCATCGTGGAGGGCGGCGTGGGCTTTTTGCCGAATAAAAGCATTGCGCAAGTGCGCGCTGAACTGGAAGCGGCCATTATGTGTAGCGAAGATGAATGGCTGAAGAGTCATTTTGAATTGTCTTATCCCAAGCTCAAAAAGGATGCCTACGAGATCGATCCAAAACATCCGTTTGTGCAAATTATGCATGAGGCCGCCCTGGCCTGCGGGCGGCCCAGCGATGTGTTCGGCTGGAATGTGTCCTGTGACGCAGCGCTATACGCCAAGATGGCGGGCATTCCGACAATTGTATTCGGGCCCTCCGATATTCGCGAAGCCCATGGGCGGGATGAGAAGATACGTTTTCAAGATGTGCTGGATGCAGGCAAGGCCCTGGCCTTAGCGATTGTGCGCTGGTGCGGCTAACGCATGGGCATGTGTCATGGCTTTGTGAGTCTGCCGCGAAAAATAAAGCCGTTGTCACAGTGCAGGGAAGGCATATAACAACGGGAAATAAAAGGCGAAAGCCTTCGATGCTTTTTCGGGAAAAGCAAATTTTTCTTTAGGGAGGCATGGACAGATGGCACAATGTCGTGTTGGCGTGATTGGCGTGGGGACATTTGGAATTAATCATTTGCGCTGTTTCCGCCAGCTGGGCTACATCGGCGTGGCGGAGCTTGTGGCGGCCGCGGACATCAATGAAAATTTGCTGGAGGAGCGGCGCAAAGAATTCACATTTACGCCGTACACCGATTACAGGGAAATGATTGAAAAAGAGCGGCTGGATGCCGTGACAGTCGTGACGCCCGATCCTTTGCATCATGATATTGTGATGTATTGCGCGGAACACAAGCTGCACATTCTCTGTGAAAAGCCGCTGGATGTGACAGTGGAGGGCTGCTGTGAAATGACGGAGGCGGCGCGGCGCAACAATGTGCTGCTGCAAGTGGATTTCCACAAGCGCTATGATGAATATCATATCGCGATGAAGCAAAAGATTGAGGCTGGCGATTTAGGGAAAATTCAATACGGCTACGCGCATATGGAGGATCGAATAGAAGTGCCCAAAGATTGGTTTCCCGGCTGGGCGCCCAAATCCTCGCCTGCCTGGTTTTTGGGCATTCATTTTTATGATTTAGCGCGTTTTTTGATGAATAATGCGAAGGGCGTGGCCGTGTGGGCGACAGGAGCCAAAGGGCGGCTAACGAGTCTGGGCGTGGATACATGGGATTCCATTTCCGCGAAAGTTCTGTTTGATAATGGCGCAACAGTGGCTTTTGACACATCCTGGATTTTGCCTTATGAATTTGAGGCGATTGTGAATCAGGGGATTCGGCTCGTGGGCGAACTGGGCTTTTTGGAATGCGACAGTCAGGATCGCGGCACAATGACATGCTGCACAAACGATAAGCCTGCCATGCAAACACACAACAAAAGCTTTCTGCGGCAGCGCTACGATAAGCAGGGCCGCGAAATCTGGGAAGGCTATGGGATGGATTCCATCGCGGATTTTGCCTACAATGTGAATGTGCTTCTGGAGGGCGGAAAAATTGAGGATTTAGGGGATTATCCCAGTGGCGAGGATGGCATTGAAGCCACAAAAATTGCTGCTGGCGTCCACAAGAGCCTGGAAACAGGGGGCATTGTGGAGCTGTAAGCGCCCCGCATAAGGCTTATGTGCTGAAAGGCGGCAGCAGGACGGCAGGCTGAAAGAGCAGCCGTCCTGTCGTTTTTGCAGGAATATGAGCCCAAAAGAGGGAAACATTCCCCTACGCCTGAGCCGAATAAGATAGAAGGACAGGGCAGCGTTCTCATTTTTGCAAAGTGGCGAGGGAGCATATATGCGGGGCAACAAAATCATTGCGGCACAAGTCGGCTACGGGATGTTTGGCGCTGATGTCGTAGCCGGGACAATGTGGGATCTGCAGCGCAATGGCCTCAGCCCCTATTTAGATCGCATCGGGCTGGATGATTGGGCGGCGGCCTATCATGGCATAGGCTTTGAGCTTGTCGCCATCGGCACACGCACAGAGGCTTCTGCCCAGCGGGCCGTGGCAGAAAATTTCCAGCGCACAGGCATCCAGCCCCGCGCTTATTTCGGGGAGGCGCCCTGGGAAGACATCGTACGAGATTTTCCAGAGCTGGATGTGCTGATTGTGGCGACGCCTGATCATTTGCACACTGCGCCCATCATGACGGCGCTGGAAGCAGGAGTGCATGTAGTTGCGGAAAAGCCGCTGTGTCTGGATTTGCGGGAATGTGAGCAAATTATCGCCTTAGCCCAAGAAAAAGGCCTCATTGTAGGCGTGGACATGCACAAGCGCTATGATCCGGATCATCTGAAAATTTTTCAGGAGCTCAAGCCGCAATTAGGCCATCCGATTTTTGCGCGGGGCGTATTGGAAGAGCCGCTGGAAGTTTCCACAAAAATTTTCAAATGGGTGGAGCACAGCGATCCCTTTTCCTATGTGGGCATCCATTGGGTGGATCTGTTTTGTCATTATCTTCGCGGCACGCCAGTGAGCCTGTACGCCATCGGCCAAAAAGTGCGTTTACGGCAGGAATTCGGCAAGGACGCCTTTGACGCCACGCAAGTGCTCGTCACTTTTCGCGAGGGCTATTCCATATTTTTTGATAACAATTGGCTGACGCCAGCGGATTTTGAGGGGCCCGTGAATCAGGAGAGCGCGCTTGTGGGAGCTTATGGAAAAGTGGAGTCGGATTCGCAATATCGGGGGCTGCGCTACTGGATTGAAAACAAGGGCTCCCGCACAAGCAATACGCATTTTTTCCGCCAGGTGCGTCGGCCCGACGGCTCGCTGGCCTGCACCGGCTATGGCAAGGACAGCCTCGTAGATTGCCTGGAAAAAGTGTTTCGCGTCAAGACACAGGGCGCACACGCGGAAGAGCTGGCGGGACAATATCCTGATGCCGCGTCGCAACGCATTCCGACAGCCATTGTCCATGCCGCGCGGGCAGTGATGAAGCGCAATCAGGAGCATTTTGAAGCAGGCCTGGGACAGCCGTGCACAGCGACATTCGACGCTGACGCTATTCGGCTGCGGGATCCCATTCGGGGCGATGAAATTCTCGTCGCCACAAGCCTGTAAAAAGCGAAACAGGCGTTGGGCAAAAATTTAAGTAATCGCACAGATACGGCAGAGCGCATCTTCCTCCAACGGGCGCAAAAAGAATTCTTCACAGCCGGAGAACAAAGCGATATAATAGCAATGTAAGCTTGCAAAAGCCAAGCGTTTACAGGCGAACAAGAGACAAGCGAAGGACGGCTTTAGCGTCCTTCGTCTTGTTATTTTCTTTGTGTCTGCACAAATGGCATAACGAGGCGCCACAGCGTCACATATATCTAAAGGCTGAATACAGGATGTGATTTGTATGCCCAAAATCATCACAGAATTGCCCGGCCCTAAAGCGAAAATATATTTAGAAAAATCACGGCGCTATGAGCCGCAATCGATGAGCGATCAAGTGCCGCTGGTGTGGGATCATGCGGAGGGCTGCCGGATATGGGATGTGGATGGGAACGAATTTTTGGACTGGACAAGCGGCGTGCTTGTGACAAATATCGGACATTCCCATCCGCGCTATGTGGCGGAAGTGCAGGAACAAGCCAGCAAGCTCATTAATTGCTATGATTTTGTGTCCCAGCCGCGCGTGGATTTAGCTGAAAAGCTCGTATCCATTTCGCCGCCACATCTGGATCGTTGCTTTCTCGTGACAACAGGCTCGGATGCCACAGAAGCGGCTTTGCGGATGGCGCGGCGCGCTTCGGCGGGCTGGGAGATTATCGCCTTCCATGGCGCCTTCCATGGCCGCACATACGGCGCGGCGTCCGCCGGGGGGACAATGGGCGTGAAAAAAGGCTTTGGGCCGCTAGTGCCTGGCTTCATTCATGCGCCTTTCCCCTATTGCTATCGCTGTCCCTTTGGGCGCTCGCAAGAGGATTGTCATTTATTTTGCCTGGAATATCTGGATTATGTCGTCAGCCGGGAATCCTGTGATGCGTTGTGTGCCGTAATCACAGAGCCCTATCAGGGGGGCGCCGGCTCGCTCATCCCGCCGCCAGGCTATTTTGAGGGGCTGGATCGCTGGGCCAAATCCCGCGGCCTGTATTTTATTCTGGATGAAGTGCAATCCTCCTTTGGCCGCACAGGCAAGATGTTCGCGTTTGAACATTATGACATCAAGCCGGATCTTGTGACGCTGGGCAAGGGCCTTGGCAGCGGCGTGCCGTGCTCGGCTGTATTAGGCACAAGCCAAATTATGGATATTCTGCCGCCCGGCAGTATGGGCAGCACAAATGGCGGCAATCCGCTTTCTTCCCGTGCGGCGCTGACAGCCATTCAAATCATTGAGGAAGAGAATCTTGTGGAAAATGCCGCGCGGATGGGAGAATTGTTTAAGGAGCGCTTTGCGGCCATTCAACAAAAACATGAGCAGCTGGGCGATGTGCGCGGGATGGGGCTTGTGTGGGGCCTGGAAATTGTTACAGACGCCAAATCCAAAACGCCTGATCCGGATTTGACACGGCGCATCATCTATAATGCTTTTTTGCGTGGCCTGTGTATGATTGCGCCGATTGGGCTATACAAAAATGTCATCCGCGTCGCGCCGCCGCTTGTCATCACAAAAGAAGAAGCCTACGAATCGCTGGATATCTTTGAATCCGCTTTCGAAGCGGCTCTGCAGGGAGAATAGCTTGCGCCATTTGGGAAGCATGAGGGCCATTCAAAAAGCAATTCAGCCGCCTGAAGGCGTTATCTCGGCTGCGGCCTTGCAACAATGTTGGGGCGCAAGCAAGCTGCGGGCCGCGATAAGCGAGCTTATGGAGGAAAGCTTCCGCGATGTTCGTGCCCTGCCGCGTGTTGTGCCCCAGCCGCAAGAGCTGCCCGTATTCGACGAACAATGGATTGAAGCCCAGCAGCACGCAGGCTGGCTGGGAGAAGGCCTGTGGCTGGCTGTCCATAATGAACGCCTCGTATCTTTAGTTGATATTCGCATCCATGGCCAACAGGCAGCATTAGGATATTTCGCCACACATCCCGCTTATCGCCGTCAGGGATATGCGTCAGCGTGCCTGAAAGCGGCTTTACAGCACGCCTGTGCCGGCGGAGCCACACAGATTTACACGGCTTTCTTTATCGATTCTCGGCTGGCGGCAGCGTGCCGATTTTTGGAACAACAGGGCTTTTCTGTCCGCAATCCCGAGCAACAAAATATCGTCATGCAGATTGATATGGATCGCTATCAGCCACAGGAAATTTCTTTGCCCCCGGGATTTGAAATAGCGTCTTTGCAGAGGGAATGGCTGCCGCAATGGATGGATGTGAAAAATCGTGTGTTTGAGACAAACGAATCTGTGGAGTGGTTTGCGCATTTTTCCCAGCGCTGGGATTTTGATCCGGCAGGCTGGCTTGTGTTATGGCATTATGAAAAAGAAGGAGCCCCGCACGCTAGAAGCAGCACGCCCACTGCGAAGCCGCAGGCACGCCTTATCGGCATTGCCGCGGCTGATTTTCATCGTGATCCCGTGACTCCAACACGGATTTGCGGCTGTCAGATTGAATATGTCGGCGTGTTGCCAGAATATCGCGGCCTGGGCCTGGGCGAAGCCTTAATGCGAGCTTGTCTCAATTATGTGCATCAGCATCATGTAAAGCCCTGCCAGCTGATCACGCAGCCTTTTCGGAAAGCCGCTATAGGATTATATGAAAAGCTCGGCTTTCGTATAGTGCGGGAAAATCGTATTTACGAAAAATGCTTATAGCAGATGAAGCCTCATATTCAAAAAGCCTCGCGTCTGTTTGCCCGTATCGCGCCATTATATGATTTATGGAATACAATCATTAGCTTTGGCTTGCATAAAGTTTGGCGGCGCCAGGCGTTGCAAGCTCTGGAAGTTCGGCCGGGCCAGTTGTGTCTGGATGTTGCGGCGGGCACAGGCGCTTTTTCCCTGGCGTTGCGGCGCCGCGGCGCGTATGCTATCGCGCTGGACATCACGCCTGAAATGCTTCGTATCGCCCGCCGGCGAGAGCCGGCTTTGCCGGCTGTCTTAGCGGACGCTTTAGCCTTGCCCTTCCCTGCCGCGACATTTGATCGCATTATCGTTGGCTTCGGCCTGCGCCATGTGAAAGAAGATTTGCCGCTGTTGCTGGCCGAGCTTCGCCGCGTGCTGAAGCCCACAGGGCGCTGTGTGATTCTGGAATTGTCCCATCCCCCACATCGCTTATGGCGCTCTTTGTTCAAAATGTATTTGCATTTTCTTCTGCCTCTTATTGGCAGCTTCGTGGATCGAGAGGCATACGCCTATCTGGAAGAATCCCTGCGAGGCTATCCCTCTGCAGAGGAGTTAGCGGCTCAGTTTCGCCAAGCTGGATTTGCGGAATGTTCCTATCAGCTTTTGACAGGGGGCGTCGTTGCTATTCATCAGGCAAGCGCCCTCCCGCAAAATCATCCATAATTGCGAGAGCATTTTCTTCGCTAATTGAGGCTTCAGGAAAAATATTTTTCGCCTGCATGGCACATACAAAAATGAGAAAAATATGTTCTTCTTCCCCAAATTATTTTTCTTCAGGGCTTCCGCTTGTGGGCGTCACAGTAAATGTACAAGCGGCGGCAATGTCTGTGGAAAGATCCAGCTCCCCCTTCGCATCGGCTGTTATGAGCTTTTGTATTTCTTTGCTGCGGATCTTAATGTGAAGGCGATGTTGGGAATGGGGCCGGACAGGATAATCGCCGGAAGCCAGAATAAGCCGCACAGATACAGGCTCTCCCCCCCGCAATTGCAGCCCGCGTGGCGTGGCAGCGATTTCACAATTGGCGCCAGCGATTTGCCAGCGGGCGGCCTGCGCATCATATTGCTGCAGCAACACTGTCGCTTCCTGGGCGTAAGGCTGCACGATAAGGGCTGATTGGGACAAATATATTGTCTGTCGCGGCGGCGCCTGAATGACAAGCCCGGCTGTGCCCGGCTTGAGGCCTAATTGCCCGGGCGCGGCCAGAAAACGCGCAGCACAGCCTGTAAAGGCATGATTTTGTGCATTATAGGCATAGAGAGTTATAAGCGCGGATTCTTTCTCAGGATTGAAAATGGCTAATTTTTTTGTGCTGTTGCCCAAAAAAGGCCCGCTTTGCAAAAGCCCTTCTTGCTCTAGCTCATAGGCAGCCCGCCGCGCCATCAGCCTCTCATGCAAGATTTGGCAGAGCGGATCTGTAAGCGGCCAATATTGCCAGAGCGGATGTGTGGCAAAAAGCGCCAGGCCGGCGCCGTATTGCTTCCCTACAAGCCCGCTAAAGCGCGGCTTTTTATCCTCAGCAAAACGCACAGAGATCGAGGCGACAGGAGCCGCGTCTGCCGCCAGCAGCGCTTCCGCGAGCCAGCCGCTGACAGGATAGCTTCGCCGCTCTGTTGCGGGAGCGGGGCCCCCGCTTTGGGGCTGAAAAAGCCCTGTGGCTTTTGTGCCGCGCGGCCAGGGCATAAGCGCCGGCAGCCCAATGGCGGCTGTCAATTCTCCCGCCCGTTGCTGTAAATGGCTCAACTCTAAAATGCCAAAGGCTTCCTGTAGCACGGGCGGCAATTGCGTCCAGGAACGCGTTTGATAGGCGCCCAGGCCCAGATCCGCCATTAGCGCGCCCCCCTGCCGCACATATTCCTCCAGAAGCCCCGCCGTTACAGCAGACAGATTAAGACAGGCTGGCGCCAGCAGACAGCCATATTGTTCCAAAGACGCTCTCTGAAGATCTTCAGGGCTTAAATAATCCACAAGGCCAAAGCGCGTGCCCAGCCTTAACGCCCACGCTAACAGGCTCGGCTCTCCGGGCAAATAATCCAGCAAATAGCCATAAACAGGCTGACGCGTGACATCAAAGCCTGAAGCATAGGGAGAATAAATTATGCCAATGGTTGCCTGGGGCTTGAAATCATAGCTTCCCTGTGTAGCTTTCCGGATGGCGCTCATTAGCCGCTGGGATCGTTCGGGCAAACGGCTTTCCAGGGCATAAAACGGCTGTAGCGCCTCCCAATCTTCCAGCCCAAAGCCAATCGCCCCGTGCAAAGCGGCATGTTGCGCCCAATCATACAGACTGCCAGCCGCATAAGCGGGGCTGGCATTATCGGGAATACGAAAAACGGGCAGCACACGAAAGCGGCCGCCTCGCCGCGCTATATCCAGCGCCTG
>CAZUOJ010000110.1:0-11793 GCA_964622325.1 uncultured Armatimonadia bacterium | reverse complement strand
TAAAAGCCTGCCCGGCAATATCTTTTTAGGCTTAAGCTGTGTGCTTCTGCCTGCCATCATATACGATTATATGGGAATGGGGGGACTGGGGAAGCTGCTGGCGGTGTTGATTCCGCTAATCGTGGGCCTTCTGGGCTTTCTTGGCTTAGCGCTCCTTATGAAAGTGGAAGAGCTGAAGACAGCCTGGCGCGTTTTGCGCCGGCGGAGCCGGGCCTCCGAAATGACAACTGGCGAGACATAATATAAATACGCGCGCCTGCACAAACTTTTCCTCAATTGCTCCTGTAAAGCGCAAAATGTGAAATTAGTTCTTTGGGCTCAAGGGGATGTAGCGACGTCTCCACAGAGATATTTTGTCCTTGCCAAGCCTTATATGTTATAATGCGTTAAGGCTATGTGTCCGGCTTATTCGGGCATGCGGCCATAATCAGAAAAAGCGCCGCTCTGTTCTTAGAAGTTGTAGCAGAACGATATGGCCGTGTTTTTGCATAAAGCTTAATGGACAGCTGAGAAGCATTTTTGTTATTGAGCCAATAATCCTATGAATTCAACAGAAACAAAGCCGAAAATCAATCCAGAAGAAATTCCGCAGGAGCGGATACGGAATTTCTGCATTGTGGCCCATATTGATCACGGCAAATCCACGCTGGCCGATCGCATATTAGAAGTGTGCCAGGCGCTGCCCGAACGGGAAATGCGGGAGCAAGTGCTGGACTCGTTGGAATTGGAACGCGAACGCGGCATTACAATCAAGGCGTCAGCAGTGCGGCTTGTGTATGAAGCGCAAGACGGGCAGACATATCTATTGAATTTGATTGATACGCCCGGGCATGTGGATTTTTCCTACGAAGTCAGCCGCGCCCTGCACGCATGCGAAGGCGCTGTGCTGCTTGTGGATGTGTCTCAGGGCGTGGAAGCGCAGACAGTCGCCAATGCGTATCTGGCCGTGAATGAGGGCCTGGAAATTATTCCTGCCATCAATAAAGTGGATTTAGCCCATTTTGATCCGGAGCGAGTGCTGGGGGAATTAGAGAAGCTTTTTGGCTTTCCGCGTGAAAGCGTGCTATTTACTAGCGGCAAGACGGGCCAGGGCGTGCCGGAATTGCTGGAGGCTGTAGTGCAGCGTATCCCGCCGCCCAAGGGCAATTCAGAAGGCCCCCTAAAGGCATTAATTTTTGATTCCAAGTTTGATCCGCATCGCGGCGCGTACGCTTATATCCGCGTGTTTGAAGGCGCCGTCAAGCCCGGCGATGTCATCCGCATGATGGCCAACGGGCGGGAATTTACGGTGACGGAAGTGGGCGTCTTTACGCCGAAGCTGCAACAAGTGAAAGAGCTGAAAGCCGGGCATGTGGGCTATTTAGCGGCCAATATCAAGACAGTTGCCGATTGCCGCGTTGGGGATACAATCACATCGGCGGCGAATCCGGCCGCAGAGCCCTTGCCTGGCTATCGCGAGCCGCAGCCTATGGTTTTTTGCGGGCTTTATCCTTCTGATAATGCCGATTATCAGAATCTGAAGGACGCTTTGGAAAAATTCTCGCTCAACGATGCAGCGTTTCGCTATGAGCCGGAAACATCGGCGGCTTTGGGCTTTGGCTTTCGTTGTGGCTTTTTGGGGCTTTTGCATATGGAGATCGTCCAGGAGCGTCTGGAGCGGGAATTTGGGCTGGAGCTTGTGGCCACTGCGCCCAGCGTTGTGTATCAAGTACTGACGCGCAAAGGGGAAATTTTGGAAATTGATAATCCGGCGAAATTTCCGACGCCCGATGTCATTGAAGAAATTATGGAGCCGATTGTGCGGGCGACTATAATGACGCCCCATAGATATGTGGGCGGGCTGATGAAAATATCCGAAGAGCGGCGCGGCGTATTCCTGGGGATGGATTATTTATATGGCGACCGCGTGGCTTTGCAATATCGGCTTCCCCTGGCGGAAATCATCGTGGATTATTTCGATCGCCTCAAAAGCGTAAGCCAGGGCTACGCGACTCTGGATTATGAATTAGCCGGCTACGAGGCGAGCGATTTAGTCAAAGTCGACATTCTCATCAATGGCGAGCCAGTGGATGCTCTGGCCATTATCACACATCGGATGTTTGCCGAACGCCGCGGCCGCCAGATTTGCCAGAAATTGAAGGCAAACATCCCTCGACAATTGTTCGAAGTGCGCATACAGGCCGCTATCGGCAGCCGCGTCGTCGCTTCCACACGTGTGCCCCCGCTGCGCAAAAATGTGCTGGAAAAATGCTATGGCGGAGATATCACGCGCAAACGGAAGCTGCTGGAAAAACAAAAAGAAGGCAAGAAACGAATGAAGCAAGTGGGCGTTGTGGAAGTGCCCCAGGAAGCCTTTATGAGCATATTGCGGCTGGACGCGGAATAAGCGGAGCGCCGGAGATTTTAGAAGGCTCCCAGAGAGCAATAATGTCCTCCAGCTATCTTCGCTATTTAAAGTATAAAGTATAAGGATACGGCCGCTACACGCCTGCTTTCTCATCATGCGCTGGCTTAAAGATAATCTTCTTCTCCGTTCCGTATGGCACGCCACTATTACAACAGGCGATAATATCCGCTTTATTATTCAACGGCCCATATTACGAGAAATGCTTGCGGGCCATTTTGCGTGCGGGCTGGATGCGGGCTGCGGCTCGGGAATGTTCTCGCACACAGTGTTGCTGCCTGTATGTAAGGATGTCTGGGCGATCGATATTGCTGTGGAGTCCGTATCCCGGCTCAAAAGACGGCTTCCGCAAGCCGAGGGCGCACGACTGCATATTGTTCGCGCCTCTTTAGCCCAATTGCCTTTTGAGGGCGCAAGTTTTGATGTTGTTTTATGCAGCGAAGTGCTGGAGCATATTGAGGATGATGAGAGCGCATTACGAGAAATCGCCCGTGTAACAAAGCCCGGAGGCTTTATAGTCATCACAGTGCCCCATCCGCCTGCGCCGTTTTTCGACAGTGCCCATGTGCGGGAAGGATATAGTCTGGCCGAGCTTGCGGACTTATGCCGCAAAGCGGGCCTGGAAATCATTGTTCATCGTTATTGCTTTTTTAAGCTGTCGCAAATTGCCTTTCGCTGGGCCAGCCGCTGCTGGCAACTTTTTTCCTGCCCTCCGCCCCTGCAATTTTTGCCCTGGCTGGAACGCTTTTTGTGGCGTCAGGCGGGCCCCTCCAGCCGCCCATACGATTTAATCGTTAAGGCCAGGAAACTATAAGAGTTAATCGTGTGGAGTCTTCTTTTTCGTCTGAGAAGACAGAAAAATCAAAAGGCTTTGCAATGTTGCAGGCGAATATGCTTCTGACAATCAAGCGATAAACAGCGTCAGTTCAGGAAAGCAGCGAGAAAAATGAAGGGCAAATGGTTGCTTTTCTCTTCTCTGCTTCTCATTGAAATATGGCTGCGCTCCGCTTATTGTGCGGAAGCAATAGAAACATATTTGCAAGTTGGCTCTCGGGGCTTGCCCCTCCAAATCAGGGCTTCCGGCTTACAGCGTGACAAGTTGCTTGTGGGGCCGATGTCCGTGTCCTGGGAGGAAAACGATAAGCCTTTGCCTCTGCCCGCTTTCCAGGACATTGGGCCAGGAGCGTACAGTCTGTCTTCGCCTCCCTCGGCTCTTGCTCTAAGCATTCATTATGGGAAAGAGAAATATCCCTATATGGAGCTGGAGCTTGAGAATCAGGCTGCACAAGCGCGGAAGATCATGCTCCAGATTCATCTGCCCTGTCGTCCGGAAGCGCGGGAAGTGTTTTTCCCCGCTGCCAGTCAGGCACATGAGCCCCTCAAAGCAGGCGACAAGCCACGCCATTATGGCTACAGCTATGGCGGAATAACGACAGCCATGCCTTTGGGACAGATTTACAGTCGGACTTATAATTGGGGATTGGCTTTCTTTGAGGAATTGGGCTTGCTTGTCGAGCCCTGGCGCGTCACGCTGGCGAAGGACGAAAAGGCGACGAAAATATCCATCTGTTGGCCAATCTCTGTAGGGCCGGGCGAACGGGCGCGTCGACGAATTTATTTTGCCGCGACAGAGGGGGATTGGCGGCCCGCTCTGGGAGCCATCCTGACACAATTTCCCCAGGCATTCACTCCCGCGCATCCGGGGGCAATTTTCTTAGACGGTCCGTTTTTCTGCAGCGGCGGCACGCCGCCCGACAGCCAGATAGCCGAATGGCGTCGCCAGGGCTGTAAAGTCGTAGAAGTGCACTGCACAATGCCCTTTTATGGCGAATATGTGCCGCAAAAAGAGCCCTGGACGCCATTAATTGACGACAGATGGCATATGCTGAAGACACGCCTGCGCCCGGAAGATAGGCCCGCGGAGCACGATTGGCGAGGCATAATCGCTGCTGTGCAAAGACAATATCCGCCGGATATGACAATAGCCAAAATCAATGATTATGTGGCGCGCCTGCATGCCCACGGACTGAAGGGGCTCATTTATTTCAATCCCACAGAGGCCTGGCAGCCGTGGGCGCTGGAGCATTTTCCGGAGGATGTGATGTACGATGCGAATGGGAAGCCACGGCCCGCCTGGCTGGAAAGCTGCTGTATGATTCCCGATATCCGACGGGCCTGGGGGAAATATATTTTAGAGCAATTGCAAGCCGAATTGCGTGCTTTTCCTCACATTGATGGCGTGTTTTTTGATCAGTCGGCGGGCGGGGGCCATGAGCTCACATTGCTTTGTTATGAGGGGACAAAGTTCGTGCGGGCGCGAGGGGGCCTTTGCTGGTGGAATGGCCCCTACAATATGGAATTGGCCGCCTTAGCGGATGGGATGATGACAGAGGGCGGCGGCAGCGAACGCTATCGGACATACACTGAGATTATTCAATATTATGGGCTGGCAGGGAAGCCTATCGTGTCGTTGGGGCCAGCCGCGCCTGCCGCCTATGCAGAAATGCTCAGCCGGGGCGTTCAGCCGCAGCCTGTTGTGGCGTATCTGGAGCCGTTGCGACAGCGCTGGGCGCCTTTGTTTCGCTGGCTCCGGGGGCGGAAATGGATTTTGGAGCCCCATGCTCTGGCAGATGTCCCCGGCTTTGAGGCAAACATTTATCGTGTTTCGGAAAGCAACAACATTGCGATAACGCTTGTGCCACAAAATGTGTGGGCGCAAGAGCCCAAAATCGCATATAATGTGCCCGTGACAGTGCGATTGCCTGAAGCTAATGAAATCAAGGGCGCTTATTTGCTTTCTCCCGACTGGCAAGGCTACCATAAGCTCAATTTGCGGAAAAGGAACAAAACATTGTCTTTTTCTGTGCCGCGCCTGCATTGGGCGGCTTTAATTGTGCTTGCCCGTTCCGGCGTCTTCGCCGCGCTGGAAGAGCCCATGTATGTTGTGGCGGACGAAGCAGCGCAGCGACGTTTTACAGTGGATAATTGGCAGACAAAGCCTGTAGAGGCGGATGTGCGCTTCTCACTCGGCGCACAAGAAATTCATTGGCAAAAAAATATAAAGCCTGGCGAGTCGGCCTCTGTGATGTTGCCAATTCCGAGAAGCCTATTATCTCAAGAGGCCACAATCACGCGGAAGACAGCAGATATTACGGCTACGCCTGTTCCGGCTGTCGCCTGGCGTGTGGCCGGGAAGCTTTCTGCGGGCGAATTGCCGGATGTTTATGAGCTCCCCCTTGAGCCGCCGTTGATTGTATGGATGACAGCCCCCTCGCGCGTGCGGGATGACGAGGGGGCCAGGATAACAATTCATTGGCTCAGCCATTTGCCGCAAAAACTGCCGTTACGGCTGAATCTGCATTGTCCTTTGCTTGAGCCGCTTCCGCCGCCCATAGCACAAAAATTCGCGAATCTGGCCACGGAGCCTCATTCTGTGCAACATTATTCCTTGCTCTTCAAGCCTGTGCGAGCTGGCGAGGAAGATATTATTGTGACAGCCAGCAGCGGCAAATTCATAAGGAGGATAGCGCAGCCTCTGCAAGTCGTGGCTACAGCCATATCCCCACGAGGAAGGCAAAATATCCAGGCTGCCTGGCTGGAGCTGGAAGTTTTTGGCTCCGATGGCGGCGTTTACGCCCACAAGCCTGTTAGCCTGAACGGAATTGTCATTGGCAATTTGCCGACAGGCGGAGGCGACAGCTGGCAAAGCTGCTCTTTGCCGCTTCCGGCGCAAGCCATTCACGCCTTGCAGGAAAAAAATGAGATTGTCATTGAAAATAAAGTGGCGGATTGTTTTAAAGTGCGAAATATCCGGCTGCTTTTATTGTTAAGAGGGGGCGTACAAGCCATTTCCCAAACGGACACAAATGTGTATACAGGCTCTCAGGGCTGGATATTTGGGGAAGGCCGGGAATTCCCGGCGGGAGAGCCTCTTACAGGGCTTCGGGCGGACATTCGTATTGATCCTCAGAGGAGAGAAACATATACATGGGCGTTCGGAACGCCAGCACAAGGGAAGCTGATTTTAGAGGCTGCCGGCGTCGATGGCGGAATTTACGCCCATAAGCCTGTGTCCATAAATGGCGTCAATGTGGGGGATTTGCCGCCCACAGAGAACAGCTGGACAGAAATCAGCCTATCCCTCCCGCCAGAGGCCTTGTCTCATTTACAATACAAGAATATTGTGAAAATTGAGAATTCGCTTCCCGAAGATGCGTTTAAGATAAGACGGGCTCGGATAGAAATTATCAATACAGAGGGGAAAATCTGGCGCAGCCAGATAGACGAAATGTGCTACACAAGCTGTAATTGGGAATTTGCCGAAGGGAAAATCGGCAGCCCCATTGTTCTGGAATTATCTTTTGCAAGAGAGTGAGGATATGTTAGCCGACAGTCTCATCAGCCAATTAGATGATTTTAATTATAGCGTACGGCGGGCGGCATTGGAACAATTAGCGCCGCTTGTGACTTTGCAGCCCCAGGCCAGCCCGATAGCGGGCAATGTGAATATGCATTTTCATTCATTTTTCTCCTATAATGCAGAAGGCTGGTCGCCTTCGCATATTGCTTTTGAGGCCCGCAAAGCAAATCTCTACGCCGCGGGGCTGTGTGATTTTGATGTATTAGATGGGCTGGAGGAATTCTGGGGCGCAGGCCAATTATTGAATTTGCGCGTGGCCATTAATCTGGAAACACGCGCTTTTTTGCGGGAATACAGAGATGTCGAGATTAATTCGCCCGGCGAGCCGGGCGTCACATATATAATGGGCGCGGGCTTTGCCTTCGTGCCCGAAGCGGGGACGCCCCAGGCAGAGATTCTGGCCGCATTACGGCAGGCGGCACGACAACGCAATATAGAGCTTGTGGAGCGAATCAATCGCCATCTGCCGGACATTGCCATTGATTATGCCCGTGATGTAACGCCGCTTACGCCTTCGGACAATGCCACAGAGCGCCATATTGTCCGCGCCTATTTGAACAAATCAGTGGAAATATGGGGCGAGATTTCGCCTGAAGATAAAAGCGGGGGGAAAAGGCAAGGAGGCTTGCCAAGCGCAAGCGATAAAAATCTGCCAAACGCGCAAACTCTTCACGCCGTATTTGCCTTCTGGGCAGAAATCTTAGATAAAACGCCCGCAGAAATATGCCAGATGTGGAACACTCCCGCGCTGGAAGAAGCTGTACGAGCCAAATTGGCCAAACAAGGAGGATTGGGCTATGTGCAGCCCTCCGAGCATACATTTCCGCCTGTAGAAGAATTTATTCAATGGGTGCGCGCCTGCCGCGCTATCCCGCTCATCACATGGCTAGACGGATTGAGCGAGGGCGAAAAAGACACAGAGGCCATGTTTGATTGTCTTATGGCTAAGGGCTGCGCCGGATTAAATATCATCCCGGATCGCAACTGGAATTATTCTGATCCGGAAATCAAAAATATAAAAGTCAATAAGCTGCGCGAAGTCGTGGCCGCTGCCAACGCAAGAGGCTTGCCCATTAACATCGGCACAGAAATGAATAAGAAAGGGCAGCCTTTTGTGGATGATTTATCCGGAGAAGTGCTGCGCGAATTTCGGGAGAGCTTTATATACGGCGCCCAGATTATTGTGGGGCATTCCATTTTGCTGCGATACGCAAATATTTCTTACATTGACAGCGAACTTCCAATAGACAAAAGAAATGCCTTTTTTGCGGCTGTGGGCGCATTGCCGCCGCTCTCCAATGAATTGTCATTGCGCTTGCAGGAGGCAGGCCCACAACGCGCCGAAGCCATTATTCACGAGGCTGTCAAAAAAGGCATATGGCAGTGAGCGCTTGAGACAAAAAATGTCGGCACTTTCTGAGCCTTATGGAAGCCCACATATATTTCCTTAACATATAAATTTCCTTGAAGATAAATAATAGGCCCAGGGAGGCAAATATGTGGCAATTTATAGCTGTGGGGCTGTTTATGGCGATGTGTGCTTCTCCTTTGCTGGCGCAGCGTGTTGTGCCGCTTCCGGCGGGCACAACTTCATTGATGGATATCGGCTCTTATCGCGTGGGCTATCAATCCTATGGCGGCGAAATCGTGTGGATGCCTGATTCCTGGATTGGACATTTTGAGCCTGTGGCAGGGATTTCCTATTTGCCTGGAGAAAACATTCTGGGGCGGCCGGCACTGCTTATCCATTCCCCCTGGCATATTCCTCCGGGCCGGGCATTTGTAGAATATCGGCTCCATCTGCCCAAAATCTCTCCGATCTTCTTGCGCTTTGGCATTGCAATGCGCCCTGATGTGGCTGTTCCGGATAAAAGCGATGGCGTGACTTTCAGCGTATATCTTAATGATAGAGAATTAATGCGAAAGCATTATGATAAGGGAGAATGGCAGGATTACGAATTCAATCTCTCCCCATATGCGGGGGAAATAATCACATTACGGTTGCAAGTGGAGCCGGGCCCTCAAAACAGCCCTTCGTGGGATTATTCCTATTGGGGCGATCCGAAAATTGTGGCGGGGACAGCTTCTGCCTCGCGGGCAGAATTGCTGCGCCAACTGTTAGCTCTGAAGGCGTATCGGGCTATCCAAAATGCCGATCTGCGGACTGTGTGCAATAATCCCCAGCAAGGCGTTACGCCCAGCAATCTGTTGCCGCATCGCAATGCTATTGTGAAGCGGGCGGGAGGCTATGATTTTATATACGAGGGGGCAGATGCCAGAATTGTCTATCATTATCAGCCTCAATCGGGCACATTATCGGATTTTTCCTGTATGATTGAGGACAGGGAGTCATTTTTGCCCGCAGCCGAAGGCGGCGTGTTGGCGGAAACAAAAATAGGCGAACGAACAGGCCCGGCATTGCTCCAGAGCACAAAAGCCCCCCAAATAAGCCAGCAGCCCCAGGCCTTGCAGGCAATCTGGGAATATGAATGGCAGGGGCGAGCCATCTCCGTGCGATGGACATTTGGCATTGTGGGCAAGGCGCTGACAATTCGCGCCGAATGTGGGGAGCCAGTGCTGGCGGGATTGTCATTGGGACGGCTGGCCAATGTGCCGCTGCGCAAAACAATCCCTGTCCCCTATTTGCCCGGACCGCCTGTGATCTATGTGCCCCCCTCCTCTGTCTTTGTGCATCGTTATTTGAATTGGAAGACTTCTCATGCGTCTTATTGCCCGGGCGGGGAAGCCACATACAATCGCAAAACAGACGGTACGCGCAATGCGCTATATGAGGAGGGCTATGTGGCTGTCTCGCCCCATATCTGGGAAGTGCTGCCCAATATCCCCTGGCCGCCTTCGCCCTATCTCCAATTGCTGGCAGAGCGCGTGCTGCTGGATGTATGGGGCCATCATAAGGGGACATTTTTCGGCAGCGCTGAGAATCTGCGGGCTTTGAAAGATAACGGCATTGATCATCTGGCCATTATCAATCATGTGTGGCAACGCTTCGGCTATGATGTGAAATTGCCGGATCATGTGCCGGCTAATCCCAGCTTAGGCGGCGATGCCGGGATGATTGCTTTTGGCCAGGCTGCTAATGAATGTGGCTATATCTGGGCGTGCCACGAAAATTATATTGATTTGTATCCGGACGCGCCCTCCTATGATGAAACAGCCGTTGTATTGCGTTCTGATGGCTCTAAATCGCCTGCCTGGTACAATGCCGGCACAAAAGTCCAGAGTTTTGGCTTGAAATGCAATCGCGCGAAGGAATTTGCGGAAAAGAATGCGCCGTATATTCATAAAACATACGGCACGACAGCGGCTTATCTGGATGTGCATACATGTGTGCCGCCCTGGCATCAGCTGGATCATGACGCGACGCAGCCGCTGGCGGCAATGGCGCGCGCGAAAGTCAAATACGATGGGGAGCTGTTCCAATATATGCGCGACACACACGGCGGCCCACTTTTTGGCGAGGGCGCGAATCATTTTTATTGGGCGGGCCAATGTGACGGCGTGGAGGCGCAAGTCGTGGGCGGCGAAGATCATTTCCCGCTTTTGGATCTGGATTTGTTGAAGATTCATCCGCAAATGGTCAATCAGGGGATGGGCTATTATGAGCGCTGGTTTGCGGCGGGCTACAACGCGCGCTGGGGGCAGGATGTGGCCACAATGGAACACATTGACAAATATCGGGCACAGGAGCTGGCTTACGGGCATGCGGGATTTATTGGCTCGGCTGTGACAAATGCCATTCAATGGGTCGCCCGAGAGCATCATCTTGTCTATCCGGTGCAGCGGCTTTATGGAGCGGCTAAGCCTGTAGCCATTTTATATGAAGTGGAAGGGCGGCTCGTCCCGGCCAGCATTGCAGTCGCGCTGGGCGACACAGCACGGCAATGCATAAAATATGACAGCGGCTTGACCTTGTGGATAAATTGGCGTCCCGAGCCCTGGCGTGTAGGCCAAATGCTCCTGCCGCAATGGGGCTTTTTAGCCGAAGGGCCCCACACACGCGTCTGGACGGCCTTACATCAGGGCAAAATTGCGGATTATGCCGAATGTCCTGAATATGTCTTTGTAGACAGCCGCACGCATTTTGATATGCCTTATCGGCGGACAATAGATATTGAGCCGCGGCTGAAAGAATTTAAGCCCCTGGGCGGCAATCGCTTCGCCATCACATACGAATGGATTGTCAACGCACGGCTGGAGGAGGATTATCATATTTTTGTCCATTTCACGAATGAAAAAAGCACATCGGGCAACGCGGACATTGTTTTTCAAAACGATCATGCGCCGCCCAAGCCTACATCCCAATGGCAGCCAGGCGAGCGCCTTGTGGACGGGCCTTTTGAAGTGCGCGTGCCCGAGGGCGATTTGACGACCTTTGATATTGTCATCGGGATGTATAAAAGTGGCGGCGGACGCGTGAGCCTCAAAGGGGCGAATGTGGGCGATCAGCGTTTCCTGATAGGCGCGATTGAAGTCACACGCGAAAAGGGCCAGGCGACGGCTGTGCGGCTTGTGGATATTTCAGAACGAATCAGGCAATTGCAAGCCAGGGAAGCGGACTTTTCTGTGAGGCTGAATCCGCCCGGCACATGGCTGGATTTCGGCAAAATGGCCACCGACGGCTCTGTAAAAGTCAATCTAGAAAAAAATCGGCTTGTCGTGTTTCCCTATCCGCGCGGGCGGGCTTTTACCGTGACTCTTAATCTGCCCGCCTTACGGCCAGATGTCAAAAGCAAGGACTTGTCGCGTGTGCGCGTGCGCGCTTTGGCGGCTGAAACACAGGCGGATATGGGCGCCGTGCCCGCGAAATTAGAAAAAGGCCGCCTGACATGGCAATGCGGCGCGCCTGGCGTCGGGCGTTATGTCGTGAGCTGGAAATAAAGCTTCATTGTCCCTTCTCAGGAGGCGCGGAAGCGAAATAAGAATTGGCTGGAAGCTATCTTTTCTCAAA
>CAZUOJ010000109.1:0-12059 GCA_964622325.1 uncultured Armatimonadia bacterium | reverse complement strand
ATAGAGCTTGTGCGGGAAAAAGAAAATTGCCCCGGGATTTCTGTCGGCGTCATAGATATATTTAATGTGCGCGCTTCCACTTTAAAACGGCCCTTTGACGGCGATGCCCGTTCGTTTTACATTGCCGCCACGAAGAAGGCGGGCTCTGAAGAGCGGCCTGTGTATTATACATTGGGCTTTGGCAATGGCCGCTATCACAATCGACCTTTTGGCGGCATTTCGACGCAATTTGCTGAGCGCTGGCAGGGCTTTATTGAATATGATGGATGGGTCGGCAATGTCGGCATAGCCTATGATCTTTTCTCCAGCCGTAATAAAGAGTGGCATGGCATATTGGGCTTTAATCTAGTAGATTTTGAGCGGATTGATTTAACATTTGCCATCACAAAAACGAATTTTTGAGGGCATAAGGAGAGAGGGCTTAATGGCGCCGCGTGTTGTTGTTTTGGGGAACATTAATCAGGATTTTGTGGTGCGGGCGGAGCGGATGCCGCGGCCTGGGGAGACAATTTTGGGGGAGGATGTGAAGTTTGTGGCCGGGGGCAAGGGAGCCAATCAGGCGGTCACGGCCGCGCGCCTGCAGGCACAAACGACGCTGATCGGACGCGTCGGCCAAGACGCCTTCGGGCCTATTTTGCTGGATAATTTGCGCCGCGAGGGCGTGGACACGCGCTATGTCAGCACGGATGACGATGTGGCCACAGGAATGGCCTTTATTGCGTTAGCGCCCGATGGGCAAAACAGCATTCTCTCTGTAGGCGGCGCTAATTTACGCTGCCTGCCGCGTTATGTGGAAACGGCGGCCTCTGTCATCCGCCATGCGGACATCGCGCTAGTGCAGTTCGGCGTGCCTCTGGAAAGCGTGGAGCTGTTTGTGCAAACAGCCGTGCAGGCCAATGTGCCTGTCGTGATGGATCCCACGCCTGCTATGGGGCGCCTGCCTCATAATTGGACACAGGCCACTGCCTTAACGCCCAATGAAACGGAAGCAGAATATGTAGTGGGCTTTGCGGTGCCAGATACGCCCACAGCGGCGCGCGCTGCGCAGGCTATGCATCAGCAGGGGATTAAAATTGCGCTCGTGAAGCGCGGCGCTGAAGGCTGCGTTGTATGCACAGACGAAGGCACACGGCTTGTCCCCGGCTTTCCGGTGGAAGTAGTGGATACAACGGGCGCAGGGGATGCCTTTGCGGCGGGGCTGGCGGTGGCGCTGGCCGAGGGAAAGCCTGTGGATCAAGCAGTGGCCTTCGCGAATGCCTGCGGCGCCCTGGCCTGTACGAAATTCGGCGCTCAGCCCAGCCTCCCTTATCGCCAAGAAGTGGAGCAATTGCTCGCTCAACACGGCGGCCTGGAAGTTGTGCAGCCGATTAGCTTATAAACGCTGCTCTGATTAAAAGCTCTTGGCATATTTTCCGCCTGCAGCAGCTTAACAAAGGCTGCAGGGGACTGGGAAGGGCGCGCCGCCCCGGGAAAGCTTTGATGAAAGACTGGCTATGTTTCCGCCGGAGGAATCGTTTCTTCTGGCTCGGCTGGCGCCTGTTGCGCTGGGGCTTCTTGGCGCAAAGGCAAAAATATCTGGGAGCCACAATAGGCGCAGCGGGCCATGCTTTTGCCCGCCAGCTCAATTGTCCCGCCGCAATTGGGGCATTTATTGCCGCTGATTTGTTCCGCTTCCATTGCGATAATTTCCCGCCCGGGCCAATTGACATAGCCTGTGAATAGTTTCAGGCCGACAATGTCATAAATGCTTTCCTCAATTTTTTGGGGGGAGGCATGAAGCTCCTGCGCTAATTGTTCAAATTTCACGCGTCCGCGCGTCATTACTCTTTGCAGAATTTCTTCCCGCAGCCGAATTTCGTGTTCCTTATGTTCCTCTTGCCGTTGTTGCCGCCATAACACAACGCCAATAATCCAGAATAATAGCGCCGGCACGAGTCCGAAAAAGCCCACGCCCAGGATCGCCGGCGCAGGCCCTGCCAATTTCCCCCCCTGCAAAGCCGCAAACACGAAGGCAATCATTATCCCCAGCCAAATTAAGCCCACAAGCCATAAGCTCAAAGCAACAATGCGAAAGTTCATCGTCGCTCCTGGAAAAAAATTTTAATGCGCACAGTCTATCATTTTATCCTGTGAAGAACGGCGAAATAGGCGTAAAATGCATTTTTCCATTTATAGGCCGGCTTATCTGGCTTATTCGCCCAAACACATTGCTGAGGATTATCCGCCCTGTGCAAGGCGAAAAGCCACGCTTTGATTAAAAAAGCGCGGCATCCCCCACAGGGGCGCTACCAGCCGCCCCCTCCGCCCCCGCCTCCGCCGCCTCCTCCTCCGCCTCCGCCCCCTCCGCCCCCGCCATTGCCGCTGCTCGGCGCACTGCCCAGTGTCGAAGCCATTGAATTGAGCATACTGCAAAAATTATCACTGATGCTTTGCAGCGACGGCAAGGAAATGCTGGAGCTGCCCCCATCGCCCACGGAAGACAAATCGCCACTGGAGAGATGATACCAGGAAGGCCCATAGACGGTAGAGTTATGTTCCACAGCCATTTTTTCCAGTGCGGAAAGAAAATGGCGCTCGATGCCAAACGCCACGGCGTAGGGCAAATAGCGTTCTACGATTTCCTGGGCTTGCGCTACATTTGCATATTGTCGCACTTCCCGTAGATATTGGCGAAAGGCGCGCCAGCGCGCCGCTTCCTGCGCTCCTTGAATGGTGCGCTTGGGCATTAGTGGCGCGAAAGCTCCCACAATCAATCCGCACATAATGCCTGTGGCGACAGCCCCGCCGACATTGAGAATATGGAATAAGCCCCCAAAATTGAGGCCGCAAGCAAACAGCGCGGCGACAAGAGCGCCCGCCACGAGCCAGATATTATGATTCCCGCGCCATATTTTCCAGCCTAAAAGAAGCGCCAGCAGGCCCGCCGCCAGACGAGCAAAAATGCCGCCCCAGCCTGGAAAATACCGTGGATCAAGATAAAACGCCGACACAATTCCCGCAGTGGCCACCGCATAGCCAAAATAGACAAGACGCGTGTGGCTGGGCGAATCGTAAAAAAAGCCCAGCTTCGCCACACGCTCATACATTTGCTCCATCATGCGATGGGCACTCGTATAGAATTCTTCATCCAGGGATTTTAAAGAAATGCTTTCGCCCACATCTTCTTTTTTGCAAAATCCGAGCCCTTTGATCGCCGTGCGCTCAAAATTTCGTAATTTTTCGGGCCAGGCAATCAAAGTGATGTATGTGTCAAAGCCTCTGCCTTTGGGGCGTGGCTTTTGTTCGAGGCGCAAAAATCCCTGGGCGGCTAAATCCAGAATTGTCGCCACTACTTCTTTCATTCCCGCTCGCTCATCAATCAGGGTTCCGGCTAAAGCCGGCGCCAGGGGCGAAGGCGGCTCGCTGAGCACAGGCGTGGCGGCATCCACATGCGGATCGGCGCCATGGGCGGCGAAATGCGTCAACATAAATAGAAAAACAGCTAACATTGTAAGCAGATATACAAAATTAATGAGGCCGCTATTAAGTATCCGTACAGGATAGATTTTTTGCGGAAGGCCACACAAGGGAAAACGCACGCGCACTTCCAGATCCTCGCCCGGCGGCACTTTTTCGGCTGAAAAGGTGATGCGATTATCGGGCCAGATACGAAGCGTTTGCTGGGCGCTGAGCGCATAACAGGTTGTTTTGATGTCGGCTTTTGGCGGCAGTGTCGAAGGCAAATGGATTGTGACATAAACTTTTTCCACATCAGCGAGCCGTTCAGGAAACAGCGTCTTCCAATACAGCTCTTCGCAATCGGCAAAATGATTTAATGCGCCATGCACAAGATATTTGAGCCGGAAACGGACATGGGCCTTCTCATAGGGCGGATCAGTGATTTCCCGGCTGCGCCATTTCACCCGCACATATCCCGGTCGATACTCTAAGATGTATCCCCCTCGATGGGCAATGCTGCCTTCTTTATAGCGCATTGTCCCCTCATACAGCTCTATGTCGCTATAATGATCCACGCGTCGCAAATCCAGATCGCGATAGCCGCCATTCCATTCCCCATCAAAAACATATTCCTGATCTTCTGTAATTTCTAACACGCCATCGGGACGCACCACAATCTTTACATCAATGCGCTCCCAATACAAAGAGCGTGCCCCTGCCGGCACCGTGAGAGCGAACAAAAGCCCTGCATAAAAGGCGTATAACCAAAAAAGCCTATCCCTTATAAGCCTCATGGCGACGCTCCGCATCACTCGAATGTATAAAATCAATATTTAATTCTCGTTTTATCGTGAATTTCCTTTCGGAAGAGCTCGCGGCTTTGGCTTACAACTTTCGTATTTTGTGCTATAATTAAGATATCGCCCTTGATGTCGGGCGAAGGAGGCATTTGTTTGTGGACGGCTCGCCTGACGGCGATTTAGCTTATCTTATCGTGCTCTTGTTAGCCTCGGCGTTCTTTTCCGGCTCAGAGGCCGCTTTTTTGGCGCTTAGTCGCACGCGCGTGCGTCAAATGCAGGAGCAGGGCCTGCTCAGCGGCCGTTTGCTCGCCTTTATGCTGCAAAAACGCGCCATCATCCTCTCTGTGCTTTTGTTAGGCATCACCTTATGTAATTATTCGGCCGAACGGCTGGCCACTTTGTTATTTGTAGAGCAGCTGGGCGCGCAGTGGGGGGCTATGGCCGCCGTTTTTGTGATGACGCTCGTTATTGTCATCTTCTGTGAAGTCGTGCCCATTCAAATCGGCGCCGCCGCTCCAGAATGGCTGGCCCGCGCCGCTGCCTTTATCATTGCGCCTCTTTCCGTGCTGGCGGCGCCCCTGATGTTGCTGCTGTCTTATATTTCTCGGGGGATTTTATATGTTTTTGGCGTGCGTACAGGCTCGCTTTTGCCCGGCCTGAGCGAAGATCATTTCAAAGCGATGATTGAGCAAAGCGCGGAGCAGGGCGTTGTGGATGATGGCGAAAGAAAAATGCTACACGGCGTTTTGGATTTCGGCGATCGCACAGCGGCGCAAATTATGACGCCACGGCCGGATGTCGTGGCGATTGCAGCGGAGCGCTCGCTTGCGGAGGCCTTAGAGCTGGGCTTAAGCGAACATCATTCCCGCTTGCCTGTGTATCAGGAGACAATCGACAATATCATCGGCATATTGCATCTTAAAGATGTTTTGCCCTATGTGCTGACAAATGAATTGGACAAGGAAGTACGGCGGGTGGCGCGCCCCGCTCATCATGTGCCCGAATATTTGCCGGCAGATGAACTCTTGCGGCAGATGCAAGCTCGCCGCGCCATGATGGCCATTGTGAAAGATGAATACGGGGGCACAGCCGGGATTGTCACGATAGAGGATATTCTGGAAGAAATCGTGGGCGAAATTGCGGACGAATATGATGAGGAAGAGCCAGAAATTATCGTGGCCGAGGAAGGCGTATTGCTTTGTGCCGCGCATATTGGCCTGCATCAATTAGAGCCGTATGTGACACAGGAATTGCCGACGGAAGAATACGATTCTCTGGGCGGATTAGTGCTGGATTTGGCGGGGCGAGTGCCGCAGCAGGGCGAGAGCTTTGAATGGCAGGGATTGCGGCTGACAGTGGAAGCTGTCCAGGGCCCCCGGATAGAGCGCATACGCGTGGAACGCTTGCCGCGATCACTGGAGGAGAAGCCTCAAGAGGCTGCCCATGATTAATACGCTTGTCTGGCTGGGGATAATCCTTATCGGGCTATGTTTGGGCGGCATAGCCTTCTGTTCCTTAGCGGAAGCCGCTTTTTTAGGCTTAACGCCCGCGCATCGGCGGCGGCTTTCAGAAAGCGCCCATCCCCACGCCCATTATATTCTGCGTTTGCTGTCGGAAGCCAGCTATCTCAGTGCCTTAATCGTCGGGATGAATCTTTTTGTGATAATCATTTCGACGATTATGACGCTGATTGTCAAATACAGACTCCAGCATGGCTCCGATTGGCTTCATGAAGGCCTGCATTTGGGGATGATTTTGTTTATAATGGTTTTTGCTGAGCTGACGCCCAAAACATACGGCGGGCTTTATCCAGAGCGTCTGGCCATGAAGCTGGCGCCTTTCGTGTGGGCATTAGTCCGGGCTTTTGGGCCGCTTGTGTTTGTTTTAACATATTTAGCGCGTCCTTTCACGCGGCTAGTTGGCTCCCAGGCACAGGCCCGACAATTAATGACAGTAGATGAAATCCGCGCCGCGGCTTATTTGATAGAAGAAGATGGGCTTGTGGATGCCGAAGAAGCGCAGATGCTGGATAGCGTGATTGATTTGGGACAAACGGAGGCGCGGGAGATTATGGTTCCGCGCGTGGATATCGTGGCTGTGGAAGAAAACAGCTCTATTCGCGAATTTGCGACAATCGCCAGCCGCAGCGGCTTTTCCCGTATTCCGATTTATCAAGAGAATCTGGATCACATTACAGGAATTGTCTATGTCACAGATGTATTGCGGCGGCTGGCGGAAGGAGAAACAACTATAACGCTGCGGGATTTAATGCGGCCGCCGTTTTATGTGCCGGGCAGCAAACGGATTGATGATTTGCTGCGCGAAATGCGGGAAAAACGCGTACACATCGCGATTGTGATTGATGAGTTTGGCGGCACAGATGGCCTGATTACGATTGAAGACATTCTGGAGGAATTAGTCGGCGAAATCAAAGATGAGCATGATGCGCCTACAGAGGAAATCACGCAATTAGGCGAAAGCGAAATTATTGTGGAGGGCAAAACACGGATTGAGGAAATCAATGAACGGCTGGGCTGTGATCTGCCCGAAGGGCAATACGACACAATTGCCGGATTACTAGCCCAACAAGCAGGACATATCCCGCTCGAAGGCGAAACATTCCATATCAACGGCTGGCAATTCATTGTGGAAGAAAGTGATGGCCAGCATGTAGAACGCGTGCGGCTCATAAAAGGCGTCAACAGGGAGGACGGTGACGATTAGCAATGGCGCGCAAAGGCAAGCCCCGCAAGGAGAAAACGCCCAAGCGGCCCAAAGCCTTACGGCCAGCAGATTTTGTTTTCCCCGGCGAAAAAACGAGCTATTGGACAGGCGTGGCGGGGATGGCGATTGTTTTTATCTGGCTGGCGATCGCCTTAGCCTTAACAGTAAAGAATCCGGCCGGGCAAATCATGTGGCACATTCCCATTGAAGTGCTGGCATATCCCATTTTGGCAGTGATTGTTGCCAATATTTTGGCGGGCCGGCCCCGTAAAATGCAGCTCAAAAAAGCCGGACGGCAGGCCCGTGTGATGAACACGAATTATCCTGAGCTGTATAAGGCGCTCGCGCGCCAGGCTTCCCTTTTAGGGATGAAAACGCCGCCTGAATTGTATCTTGTAAATGATCCGATGGCGCTGATGTACAGTTTGCCTGGCGGGCGCGGGACTATCATTGCGAGTCATGCGCTGCGGGAAGCGCTCTTGCCTGAGGAATTTGAAGCCTTGCTGGCGCACGAAATGACACATATTGCCTGCAAGCATGTGCGGATGGAACTGGCGATGATTTTCATTCGCCATACAAATATCGCTGTGAAAATTTTGCTGTTTCCTGTGGCATTGATGACAATTATGGCGCGGGCGTGGAGCGAACTGATAGATTACACAGCCGATCGCGGCGCCTTTTTGCTGACGCTCAAGCCAGCCGTGTTGAATGCCGCGCTCGTCAAATTTGCGGTCGCGGCGGATCCCCAGGCCTCCATCACACGAGAGGAGCTGCAGGCTTATTTAGATAGCCAGGGAGACATCACGACGGATTCAGTGTTGATGGAGCGGCATTTCCGCGTGGCCGAATTCGTGAGAAGCCAGCCGGGATTGCGGGAACGGATTGAACAATTGCGCGAGTTTCCGCAGACAAAGCAAGGGCAGGAAGCAATCGCCAAAGCCGCTGAACTACAGGGGGTGCCGATGCCCCTTATGGGCGCGCCCGCCAAGCGAATGGAGGAAGAAATTGAGCATATCGCCGCCGATGAGGATGAGCCCGGCATTCCTGGCGTTGTGTAGATTCCTTCCTGAAGCGAAATAAAGAACAGGCTATTGGGGAAAAGCTCGTTCTGGCGCAGGGGCGCAAAAAGCGTTTAATCGCTGCCAAGGAAGGCGCTCAAGGGAGATTTTAAAAGAAAAAACGCCTGTGTAAAAGCAGCGAGAATCCAGCGTCTTAGCTGATAGGAGGGCAAAAAGTACATGCCCTCCTGTTTCGTTTAGGGCTGTTTTTGATTGCGCGCCTATCCTCCTCAAGTAATTTGCTTTCAGAGCTCCTATTTTCTAATCTCCTTCCGGCGCCGCCGGATAGCTCCCCAGCACTTTTACTTTCTGGCATTGTTCTTGCAAGTCCATGAGAGCGGCTTGAATCCGCGGCTCGTCGCGATGGCCTTCAAAATCAATATAAAAGAAATAGGGGCCTTGCAGTCCCGTGGGAGCGGGGCGAGATTGAATCAAAGTTAAATTGACTTGATGCTTGGCCAGCTGGGCCAAAGCGGCCGCCAGCGCGCCGGAGCGATGCAGCGTTGTAAATAGCACAGAAGTTTTGTCGCGTCCTGTAGGCCCCGGATGGCAGTGCCCAATGACAAAAAAGCGGGTGCGATTGTTGCGATAATCCTGGATGTCGTCAGCAATAATGTGCAGGCCATAATGTTCGCCGGCTTGCGCCGTCGCCAAGGCGGCAATGGCTGGATCCTGAGCGGCCGCGGCTTCGGCGGCGGCTGCGGATGTGCTGGCTGCCGGCACAAGCTCCACATGGGGCAAATGCTCATGCAGCCAATGGCGACATTGCGCCAGGGGCTGGGGATGGCTGAGGACGCGTTTAATTTGCTCCAGACGGCCCAGGCCCAAAAGGCAAATGCGTACGGCTACATATGTTTCCGCGCAAATGGAAAGAGCTGTATCCACAAGATAATCCACAGTTTGCGTCACAACGCCCTGGATAGAGTTTTCAATCGGCACAAGGCCAAAATCCGCCTCTCCGCGCTCCACTACATGAAAAATATCCTCAATGTCGGACTGGGGGCGGAACTCGCAGCTCACGCCAAAATGCTGTAAAGCCGCCAAATGGCTGTAAGTGTATTCGGGGCCCAGATAGGCGATAACAGGCGTGTGCTGCAGGCTGCGGGAAACAGAAATGATTTCCCGATAAATGGCTCGTACAGCCTGAGGCGTGAGCGGCGCCAAATCCTGAGCCGTGAGCCGATTAAGCAGCTCTGCCTCGCGCTTAGGATCATACACGGCGCGTCCCTCTTGGGCTTTAATGCGTCCCACTCGCTGGCTAATTTCCGCGCGCCGCCGCAATAGCCGCAACAGCTCCTGATCAATGCGATCAATTTCCGCGCGTAATTCCTCTAAGGGCATTCTTAAACAGCCTCCTTATGGGCGAAAGTTTAACATAAAAGCCCTTCCGACGCAAAGAGGCACAACTATTGTCGAGCTTCAACATTTGTCCTAATGATGCTTTTGGGCAAACAATAATAAAACGCGAAAAAAAAATTTTTCGAATGCAGCCTTGCCAATTATTGGATTAGGCTTTATATTGTCAGCATATCGATTAGCGTTTTGATTTTGTAAAATCACAATATAATCATTCCGAGAGCGAGAAAAGCCTATGGCCTCTTTATTTCGTCGTGCGCCGAAAAATCGGGAGCCGGATATTCCGCCCGATCTGTGGGAAGAATGTCCGGGCTGTCATCAATTGCTGTACGGCAAAGAGCTGGAAAGCGCCTTATGGGTGTGCAATAAATGCGGCCATCATTTTCGTCTGACAGTCTGGCAGCGCCTGCAAATCACGGCTGATCCCGGGACATTTGTGGAATGGGATCATGAAATGCCCTTGTATGATCCGTTGCATTTCCCGGATTATCGGGCGAAATTGGAGGAAAGCCGCAAAAAGACAGGAATGACGGAGGCGATTTTGACAGGCACCTGCGCCATCGAACGCCAGCCGATTGGCCTGGGGCTGATGGATTTGTCTTTTATTGGCGGCAGTATGGGCTGGGGGGTGGGGGAGCGTGTGGCCCGTTTATTTGAGCGTTCTGCCCAGGAGGGCATGCCCGTAGTGATTTTTTGCGCTAGCGGCGGGGCGCGGATGCAAGAAAGCCTTGTCTCCCTCATGCAAATGGCCAAGACAGCGGGCGCCGCACAGAAATTGGCCGAAGCGGGATTGATATATATTAGCGTTCTGACACATCCCACTTATGGCGGCGTCACAGCGAGCTTTGCTTTTTTGGGCGATATTATCCTGGCGGAGCCTGGCGCGGCCGTGGGCTTTGCAGGCCCGCGTGTGATTGAAGTGACGAATCTGAAGATGCCTGAGGGCGTGCAGACAGTGGAATTTCAATATGAGCATGGCATGATTGATTTGATTGTGCCCCGCAAACAAATGCGCGAAACGCTCAGCCGCATTTTGCGCTGGGCCGCGGCCTCTTGAGCCGGGGAGAATATTTTCCTCTTCCTGTGTTGGCGGTGAGGAACAAAGATGACAGAAAGAGCAGAATTGGAAAATCGCCTCGCAGAATTAGACAGTCGCCTGTCAGAGCTGCGCGTCACGCATAATGGCAGCCCCGAACAGTTGGCGGAAATGGAGCGTTTGCAACAGGAAGCCGATGCCCTGGCCGCCGAATTATATGCCCAGTTAGAAGCCTGGGATCATGTGATGATAGCCCGGCACGAGCGGCGGCCATACGCCCTCGATTATGTGGAGATGCTCTGCGAGGAATTTTTAGAGCTGCATGGCGATCGCCGCTATGGCGATGATGGCGCTATCGTAGCCGGATTGGCGCATTTTTCCGGACAGCCTGTGGCTGTTATTGGCCAGCAAAAGGGCCGCACGGCTGCAGAACGCAAAATGCGCAATTTTGGCATGCCCCGGCCGGAGGGCTATCGCAAAGCCCTCCGGATTATGAGGCTCGCCGCCAAAATCGGCCGCCCCATTTTTACGCTCATTGATACGCCCGGCGCCGATTGTCTTGCGGATTCGGAAAGCCGCGGCATTAGCGAAGCCATCGCCACTAATCAGCGGGAAATGTTCACATTGGGCGTGCCGATTATTGCCACAATTATCGGCGAAGGCGGCAGCGGCGGAGCGATTGCTCTGGGCGTGGCTGATCGTGTGCTGATGCTCGAACATGCGTATTATTCTGTCATTGCTCCGGAATCGTGCGCCGCCATCTTATGGCGGGATCCGGAAAAGCGTAAAGAAGCCGCCGCGGCGCTTAAACTGACGGCTCAAGATGCCTTGGCGCTGGGCGTGATTGATGAAATTGTCCCTGAGCCGCCAGGAGGCGCACATCGCAATCCGGCGGCCACGGCCGCGGCTTTGAAAGAGGCCTGGGGAAAGCATTTAGAAGAGCTCCAAAAGCTTCCTCCGCAGGAATTGATCCGCCAGCGTTATCAGAAGTTTCGCACAATGGCGGGGCCCGAGCCCACAAAGCGAGGCTAACGGACTAGTTTCTCAAGCAGAGGCTTTAATCCCAGGCCCTGCAGGCTTACAACGCTCTGCCCTTTTCCTACAATTGCCCTTTCAATTTTTCTTTTGTGCAGGAGCAGATTCTGATCCAGGCGTACAAAACGAGGCCTCGCTCATTTGGGCTAAGATTTGGCGCAATTCCAACGCCATGGGCACTAAGAGGGCAGGCAAATAATAATAATGGGAAAAGGGCGCAAAAAGCAGCGCTGTCGCTGCTGTCCACGAAGCTTGAATAGCCACGGGCCTTTTACGCATAAGCCACGCCACCAGTCCGGGGAAAAATAAGAACATCCCCAGCAAAAAAGCGTGCCCCCACAGGGGCAATTTCGTGAATCCCAGCAAACGCAGGGGCAAAAGAGCCAGCGAAGGATTAAGATTGCCAAAAAGAAGCTCGGAAATCCGCCGCGGCACATAAGCCAGCCATTGTTGATAGCCGGCCAGTCCATAGACGGAAGCGCCGATGACAATTCCTATTAAAATTGTTATTCCTGCTGGCACAAGAATACGCCGGGGCTCCCGCAAAGCCCAAATAAACAGCGGCCACAGTGAAAACGGCTTTATCAGCGCGCAAAATGCTAATAATATCCC
>CAZUOJ010000108.1:0-12154 GCA_964622325.1 uncultured Armatimonadia bacterium | reverse complement strand
GGAGAGCCCGTGCGGCAAAATAAGCCTTATCCCAGCATAAGCAGCGCCGCAGGACGGACTTTGGGCGAAGAAGAGCTGGCTAATCTTAAAGAAGTCATCGCAAGCGGGATGCTCAATCGCTCGGGGGGCAAGTTCGTGCCCCTCGTGGAGCGCAAATGGGCGGAGCATCTGGGCGTTAAACATTGCACTGTCTCGACATCCGGCACCGCCGCCATTCATATCGCCATAGGCGCAATCAATCCAGATCCGGGCGATGAAATTATTACGGGCCCGATTACGGATATGGGGACAGTTATCCCTATTTTGGCGCAAAATTGCATTCCTGTATTTGCCGATTTGCGCCGGGACAATCTGGGCCTTGATGCCAAGGATGTGGAGCAGCGCATCACGGAGCGCACGCGTGCGATTATTCCAGTGCATCTTTGCGGCAACGCGACAGATATGGATCCCCTGTTAGAACTGGCTAAAAAACATAATCTCAAAATCATTGAAGATTGTTCGCAGGCTTATGGTACGCTGTATAAGGGCCGGCCTGTGGGCACGATTGGCGATCTGGGGACATTTTCGCTGCAGCAGTCCAAACATATCACAACAGGGGATGGGGGAATGACAGTTACGAACGATGATGAATTGGGCGAGCGCGCTGCCCTGTTTGCCAATAAGGGCTGGCCGAATTATGGCCAAGGCGAGCGCAATTATGTGATGTTTGGGATGTGCTATCGCATGACGGAATTGCAGGCGGCGGTGTTGGCAGCGCAGATAGATAAAGTGGATTGGGTCACGCAGCGCCGCAATGAAATTGGCGATAAGATTTGTGCCGCTGTGAAGGATTTTCCGGGACTGGAAACGCCTGTAGTCTCTGAGGGCGGCCGGCATACTTATTGGTTTTTGCCGCTGCTGGTAAAGCAGGAAGAATTGGGCATAAGCACGGATACGTTGGCGCGGGCGCTCAGCGCCGAAGGCGCCCCCGTGGGCGCTCATTATATTGGCCAGCCCATTTTTATGTATGATTTGCTGCGGCAAAAACGCATTTATGGCCGCTCGGATTATCCTTTCTGCCTGCAGCCGCCAGAGAGACAAGTTCGTTATGAAAAAGGCGAGACGCCGCAAGCAGAAAAAATCCTGGATGATATGCTCCAGGTCTCCATTAACGAAAAGATGACAGACGAGGATGTGCAGGACATCATTGCATGCTTTGAAAAAGTCTGGGAGAATTTGAATGAATTAAGATAAAATTTTGCGCATGATTTGTGATTATTATTTAGAAAAGTTGAAAGATGAAAACAATAATAAAAAGAAGTGTACTGGGGGGCGTGAAAAAAGGCACAGCTTTGTAAAGAGTATCTCACGCTACAGTTACATTTGCCCAAGGAGGCAAAAATCGTCCTCCGCTTTGTGAACAAAGGAGTTTGCTATGCAATCGAGCATGGACAACAAGCAACAGCCCCGGATTTTAGTGGCGGAAGACGAAGAAGTCATTGCCCAGGCCATATGCGCTTATTTAAAGGCGAAGGGCTGCGAAGTATGTCAGGCGGGCGATACGCAACAGATGTTGCTGCTTTTGGCCCAGCAGGAATTTGACATTGTGATTTCGGATTATCTGATGCCGGGCGGCGGGGGCAAGGCGCTAATAGAATTTTTGCTCACACAGCCCAAACGGCCTGCTCTGATTATGATTACAGGCTTGCCTGAAGAGCAATTGTTGTGCGAAATCGAAAAATTAGAGCAGGCGCGCTGTTTGGGCAAGCCCTTTCAATTAAGCGCTTTGGGCGAAATTGTGGAAGAGTTTTTAGCCCAAGGCCAGCGGGCAGAAAAATGATTAGCAGCAGAGCTTCGGAGCGCAGATGAAAAGTCATACTAAATATTTGCTTTTTAATACATCCCGTCGCCGGGATTATATCAACATAACGAGCCAAGTGCAGGAAGCCGTAACTGAAAGCAAAGTGCGGGAGGGCTATGTGCTTGTTTCGGCCATGCACATCACGGCAGGCGTCTATGTCAATGACGCCGAAGAGGGGATTATTAAAGATCTGGACGAAATGCTGGAGCGGCTGGCGCCCTATAATCCTCATTATCAGCATCATCGGACGGGGGAAGACAATGGCGACGCCCATTTGAAAAGCCTGCTTATTCATCATCAAGTGATTGTGCCCATCACGGAGGGGAAGCTGGATCTGGGGCCCTGGCAGCAAATCTATTATGCGGAATTTGATGGCCGGCGGCCCAAGCGCGTGATTTTGAAAGTGCTGGGGGAATGAAAGAACAATTTCCAGTTTAAGAGATGTAACATAACTGAAAAGAGCGCGCCGACAACAATAAGGGCGCGCTTTTTGTGTCCAAGAAAGTATTTTCGGCGCCAGGCCAAGGGGATAATTTAATTGTTTTCTGTAATTCTTGTTAAAAGAGTAACGGCTGCGCTCATTTAGCTTATAGATTAAACCGAAAACACTGTTGGGCGGGCCCGCTTTACAGAAAGCACAAACTATCTTTCAAGCCTGACTGTGTTCGCGGCCTGATTGACGGCGGAGGCGAAAAGCGCTCTAACTGCAGAGGACAGAAATTGCCCGGCGGGCCTAACCTTCGGGCGCGGCTTCAATCACGACGACATTGGTCGCCCGGGGACCCTTGCTGCTTTGCTCCACATCAAATTCCACGCGGGAGCCCTCTGTCAGTGTCCGATACCCCTCGCCCACGATGGCGGAATAATGTACAAAGACATCTTCGCCGCCATCCTGCGCAATGAATCCATACCCCTTAGTGTCGTTGAACCACTTGACTGTGCCTCGCGGCATCGACAAAGACCTCCTGAGACAGATACGGACAGGACGGCGGCGACTGAGGATATTCAATTGAAATGTATCCGCAGAAAGCCACAGCGTCCTTCAAACAGCACACTATCACGAAATGTTATATTCGTCAAGAAGCTCTTGCAAAATATAGCTAAAAAATTTTTAGTAAACGGGGATTTGGCGCAAGGACGCCCGTTGTTATTTAGAGAAATAAATGTCATCTGACAAGCAAGAAGCCAAAAGGGAGCAAAACAAGTGTCCACAGATGCGTTGGATATGAATCAATTGCAGGAGCGTCTGGCGCAACGCGATCGGCAATTGGCGGCCATTCATAGAATTACAGCCGCGTTACGCACGCTCACAAAAGTCGCGGAAGTCGTGCAGGAAGCGCTGCGCGTGTCTCTGGAAGTTGTGGAGGCTCAGGATGGCTCTGTGCTGCTGTACAATCCGGATAAAAACAAGCTTGTCTTTGCCTATGTGCTGGGGGAGAAGGCCGCCGAGCTGACGGGAATGGAGCTGGATCCTCATCAGGGGATTGCGGGCGCTGTGTTTCAATCCGGACAGGTGCGCGTCAGCGAGGATGTGAGTCAGGAAGCGGATCATGACACAAGCATTGAGCAAAAGACGCAATATCGGACTCGCAATATGGTGACAGTGCCCCTCAAAAGCCCTCAGGGCCAGGTTTTGGGCGTAATGCAGGTTCTCAACAAAAAGACAGGCGCATTTACGCCGGATGATGTGGAAGTGCTGGAGATATTGGGCGGACAAATTGCCATAGCCATTGAATCCGCCCGGCTGTACGAAGAGGCCCGCGTGGCAGAAGTCGTGCGCTTTATTGGCAATATCAGCCATGATATTAAAAATATGATTACGCCCGCCCAAACAGGTGCCGAGACCCTGCAGATGCTGGCGGATGATTGTTATGCTCAGCTAGACGAGCTTCTCACAGCCGAGGATTGTCCAGAGGAGTTGTCGGAAAAAATTTGGGCGGTGCTGAATGATTTTCGGGCGCTCTATCCGGAAATTCTCAGCATGATTCTGGACAGTTGTGACGCCGTGCAGCAGCGCATGCTGGAAATCTCCGCTGCCATCAAGGGCCTTGTGACAGAGCCCCATTTTGCGAAACATCAGCTCAGCACGATTATTGAGCGCGTATTAAAAGCGCTAAAGCTTGTGGCGGAAAAAGCCGGCGTGAGCCTGCAATATGAGCCGGAGGGCGAATTGCCGGAAATGGATCTGGATGAGCGGCAAATGTATAATGCCATATACAATCTCGTTAATAATGCATTACAGGCCACGCCAGCGGGCGGACGCGTCACTGTGAAAACGCGCCTGGCGGAGCCGGGCGAATATCCCGCTTTTGGCGAAGAGCGTGTCGTTGTGCTGGAAGTCGCCGACACAGGCGAAGGCATGCCCCCGGAAATCAAAGCGAAAGTGTTTACAGATCAAGCCGTCAGTACAAAGCCGATGGGGACAGGACTGGGCACTAAAATTGTCAAAAATGTGATGGATGTGCACAAGGCCAAAATTGAAGTGGAAAGCGAGCTGGGCAAAGGCACGAAGATCCGTTGTATGATTCCTGTGGAGCGCCGCACTGCAGAATAAATATCTTCGCCCGTCCGCGCAGGCTAGAGAAAAATAGCTTAAAGCTATGGGCTAAAGCGCCTATCCCTCCCCCTTTGCTTTTGAGGCGCTTTCCTTTTATAATCTCCCCGAATAGCTTGTCCAATGAGCTGACGCTCGCATCTTTTCGCTATTATCCCAAAATCATGCCGGCGCATATGCTCATATAGAGCCCTTTTTTATTGCTGTTGCGAGCTATTTTGAGGCTTGTATTGCGACAGGAGGAGCTAAAAATGATTTTTGAATTTCGTCCGCCGCCCAGATTAATTTTCGGCGAGGGAGCTTTTCAATTTTTGGGCGAGGCTGTCGCCGAATATGGCCGGAAAGCTTTAATAGTGACGGGCCGCCGGGCGATGCAGGAAACAGGCCATTTAGCACGTGCCCAGGCGCTTTTGCAACGCGCGGGCGTAAACTCCCTTGTTTTTGCGGAGATTCCAGCGAATCCCGTAGTGGAAGTTGTCAATCAGGGGGCGCAGCTTGCCCAAAAAGAACAATGTGAAGTGATTATAGGCCTGGGCGGCGGCAGCGCGATGGACGCCGCGAAAGCAATCGCCATCAGCGCCAGCCACGAACGCCCGATTCAGGATTTTATGATTGCCCCGGGGGGCCAAACGCCGGCAACGCCTTCTGCCGTCACCTTGCCCGTAATCTGTGTGACATCAACAGCCGGCACTTCCTCGGAGCTGACGCCCTTTGCCGTGCTCACAATTCCTGAATTGCCCCAAAAAAGCGCCATCCGCAGCCCGTATATATTGCCGCGCGTGGCTATTGAAGATCCAGAATTAACATATTCCGTGCCGCCTGACATCACAGCGGCTACGGGCATTGATGTGCTCTGTCATGCCCTGGAAGCTTTTATTTCTAATTCTGCCACGCCGCTCACGGATGTTTTTGCCCAGGAAGCCATCCGGCTTGTAGGCCTGTATCTTCCGCGCGTGTATCGGGACGGCACAGATGCCGAAGGACGCCGGCAGATGATGCTGGCCAACGCCCTGGCGGGCTATAGCCTGGCCTGCTGTGGCGCCACAATCATGCATGGCCTGGAACATCCCCTCAGTGCCTATTATCCGCATATCGCCCATGGCGTGGGCTTAGCGGCAGTCCTGCGCGTCTGGGCGCAAAAATTGTGGCCGCAAATGCCAGCGCGTTTTGCGCGTGTGACGGAGCTTTTGGGATACAATATCGGCGCAATGTCTGTGGAGCAAGCGGCCCAGCAGGCTGAACAAGCTTTAGCCGCGCTGTTACAGGCTGTGGGTTTGAATCAGCGTCTGCGCGATCTGGGCGTGGAACGGGATTTGTTGCCCAAAATGGCGCAGGACACATGCCGCTATATGAGCGTCACTGTGAATAAAACGCCGGGGCAGCCCTCTTATGAGGATGTGCTGGCGTTATTGGAAGCGGCATATTGAGATCAGCGAGCAGCATAAATGTCTTCTCCTATTTTGCGCGCCACAATAGCCGAGCCTATCCAAATGCCAGCTGCTCCAGACATCACAGGGCACAGGCTTTTGCAAATACGGCTCCTGCCCGCGGATATTGGCTCGGGGATACGGATATCGCGATTGGATGTGGGACGCAGCTGGGCTGTGCATTCAGATAATTTGGCGGCCGCGCGCAACTGCACAGCCATTGGCGACGCAGAATTTTCTGTCGCATTTGTGGAGCATCTTCTGGCGGCTTTGCGAGCTTTCGGGATCAGCGATGTCGTCATTGAAACAAATGGCCCCCAGATCCCTCTTTATGATGGCAGCGCGCGTGTCTTTTGGGAAGCGCTCCAGCAGGCTGGCCGCAAGACAGCAAGCGAGATTTGGGAGCCACTTTGTGTAAAGCATGTGCTGGCAATCCAAGATGGGCGGGCATTGCTGCAAGCGAGCCCCGGCGCGGAGGCCAGGATGGAATACATTTTAGAACATCCGCATCCGCTCATTGGCCGACAGCACTATGCCTACGGTGCGCAGGACGATTTTGGCCAGGAGCTGGCCTGGGCGCGCACATTTGCCACGGCGGAGGAAATACAGGCTCTTTACGGTGTTGCGCCCACGCCGGCGATGGAAGAGGCGTGTGTGATTGTCTATCCAGATCACATTTCCGGGGCGCCCCTGCCGCCACAAGCCTTTGCCCGCCATAAGCTCGTGGATTTGCTGGGCGATCTTTTTCTGTGCGGGCGCCCGATTCTGGGCCATATCCACGCTTTCGGGACAGGCCATCGACACAATCATCAGCTTGTGAGAAAGCTAGCGGCCCTGGCAGAATAGGGGCCATCCCTTGACAATGCCTCGTTCGTTTCTGTATACTCCGCATAGCTAAATAAAGAGGATAATCGCGGCTGTGCAGGCCGCGTTTCGTGTTATGCGCTACGAATTAGGCCCTCTTCGTCGCCCTATGGGCAGAATGATAATTGAGCTTCGGGCCGAGGCTCCGGAGGGCGCTGGCGCACAAGCCACAGGCCCTGTGCAGGGGCGCCTGGAGCTGACAAATGTGTATGGCCGCATCAGCGTGCGGGGGCATTTATCTGTGCCTGTGGCGCTGGAATGCTCTCGTTGTCTGGAGGCGTACGAGGAGATACTGGAAATAGAGATCAATGAGGAATGTGCGCTGCGGGAGATTGATGCGCCCGAATCGTATGAAGAAAGCGAAGAGGAGCCGTGCCCGATTCCGATTTTAAATGATAATGAGCTGGATTTGTCCGAGCTTGTCCGCCAGCTCATCGCCATGCATCTTCCCTTGCGGCCCTTATGCCGGGCCGAATGCCGCGGCTTGTGCCCGTATTGTGGAAAAGATCTGAATCAAGGGCCGTGCGATTGCGTGGCTAAAGCGATTGATCCGCGCTGGGCAAAGCTGCGCGATCTCTTTGACGAAGAAGGGGAGGAGCAAGATTAGCGCCTAATTTGCGCGAGGATGTATCCTTCCGGAAACAAAAGGAGAGAATACAATGGCTCAGCCTAAACGACGACATTCGCCGACACGACAAGCCAAGCGACGCCTACATGATGTTTTGCCGCGTCCAGCAGTACGGGAATGCTCGCACTGTCATGCGCCTGCCCTGCCACATAATGCGTGCCCCAAATGTGGCTATTATAAAGGCCGCAAAGTAGATCATACGATCAAGGAAGAAAAGAGCGAAAAATAAATAAAAAACAGGGCGCGCCGCCGCTGGCTCATAAAGCGCGCCCATCTGAATTTGTTTTGGCCCAAACTGCAATAAAACCGTATGGAATGTTGAGGGATGCTTAAAATAGCCGTAGATGCTATGGGCGGGGACTACGCCCCTCAAGAAATCGTGGCTGGCGCGGCGCAGGCAGCCCGCGAAATGGAGGGCGAAATCATCCTCGTCGGACAGCTCCCCGTGCTGGAAGCCGAATTGCAACGCCAGGGGCTTGAATTAATGAATATTCGGCTTCATCATGCCGAGGAAGTTGTCGGAATGGATGAAAGCCCTCGTTTGGCTTTACGGCAGAAAGCCAATTCTTCCATCACAGTATGTGTAGAGCTTGTGCGGACAGGAGAAGCACAGGCGGCTGTGAGCGCGGGCAACAGCGGCGCCTTTATGGCGGCGGCCACAATGCGCCTGGGGACATTGCCTGGCGTGCAGCGTCCCGCGATAGCTGTGCTTATGCCCACGACAATTGGCAAGCGCATTGTATTGGATGCGGGGGCGAATGTGGATTGTCGGCCAGAGCATCTGGCGGATTTTGCGCTTATGGGAAGTCTGTATGCACAGCATGCTCTGGGGATTGAAAAGCCGCGTGTAGGCCTGCTCAGCATCGGGACGGAAGCCAGCAAGGGCAATGAGTTGACACAGGCGGCCTTGCCTCTTTTGCAGCGCTTGCCCATCCACTTCATTGGCAATGTGGAAGGCAATCAAATTATGACGGGCGAAGTGGATGTCACCGTCTGTGACGGCTTTGTGGGCAATGTCGTGCTCAAAGTTGCCGAGGGAGCCGCCCGTTGGATCATGGAAGATTTGAAGCAGCTTATTCGCAGCAGTGGCTGGCGTTCTTATTTGGGCGCAAGGCTGATGCGTCCCATATGGAGGCAAGCGGCGCAACGATATGATTATGCGGAATATGGCGGCGCGCTTCTTTTAGGAGCAAATGGCGTATGCATTGTGGCGCATGGACGTTCTAATAGTCGGGCCATCGCTAAAGCCATCAGCGTGGCCGTACAAAGTCTGCAAACGCGCGTGCAGGAGCATATGTGGGAATGTTTTAGTCGTTTGCACGAGACATTGTCCAACATGCCGCCACAGTGAGCTGGCGCCGGGGCAAAGGCAAATAAATATAAATAAAAAATTACAAAAGAAAATTAAAGATACATAAATCTCCGGTGGTCAGTTTGGGGCTAAAGAACGATTTACAGGAGGGGGATGCGGCGACCACCGGCTTTGATTTATTCTTATAGATATGTTATTTTTTTGTCCAAAAAAGAATAAAAGAGGCTTTACAGCAGCCTGCACAATGATTTAATAATTTATCGGTTGGCAAATTAGTTTTGTTTTCAGGTGTTTGGGCATGGAATTACGAGGCGCACAAATTGTCGGATTAGGCTCTTATGTGCCAGAGCGCGTGCTCACGAACTTTGATTTAGAGAAGATGGTGGACACGACCGATGAATGGATTTACAGTCACACGGGAATGAAAGAACGCCATATAGCGGCTCCCGAACAAGCGACATCCGATTTAGCACGCGAGGCGAGCCGCGCCGCGCTGGAGGATGCCGGGCTGGAGCCAAGCGCCCTGGATCTCATAATAGTGGCGACAGTGACGCCGGATATGCTTTTCCCGTCTGTGGCGGCGTTGTTGCAACGAGATTTGCAAGCCCCATCAGCGGGCGGCTATGATTTATTAGTTGGCTGCACTGGATTCATCTATGCCTTGGCCTCAGCGACTGCATTTATCAAATCTCGTCTGGCAGATTATGTTTTAGTCGTTGCGGCGGAGACATTGTCCCGGATTGTCAATTGGGAGGATCGCAGCACATGCGTGCTGTTTGGGGATGGGGCGGGCGCTGTAATCGTGGGGCCCGCTCCCCTGGGCGAGGGGATAAAGGAATTTGAATTATGGTCGGATGGCGCTAACTCTCATTATCTCAGCCTGCCCGCTGGGGGCAGCCGTCGTCCCTGTGATATGCAGACTCTGGCCGAGAAGGCCCATTTTTTGACAATGGATGGGCATGAAGTCTTTCGCCTGGCGGTGCGGGGCTGCCCGGAAGTGGCTGAAGCTGTGATGAAAAAAGCAGGCCTTACGCCCAGCGAAATAGATTGGGCCATCTTTCATCAGGCTAATCGCCGCATTCTGGAAGCCGCCGCCAAGCGCTTGTCCATCCCGGAAGAACGTGTCTATTGCGATGTAGAACGCTATGGCAATACATCCGCAGCTTCCATTCCCTTGGCGCTGAATGATCTTTACAGGGAAGGCAAGCTCCGCAAGGGCCAAAAGATTTTGTTAGGCGCTTTCGGAGCCGGCTTTTCGCTGGCGGCTGGCGTGCTGGATTGGACGAAAAATTAAAAGGGCCAAGGAAGCCTCAGGGGCTCTTATAGTCTTAAAAGGCCGGGATAAAAGCGGAAAGACAGGCGATATCAGTTTATATAAATCCTTAGCCCCCACATTAAAAGAAGGCGCCATTATACAGTCCGAAGGGCTGGCAGCTCATACAGGAGGCACTGCGATGGATTTTGGATTTCCCGAAGAGAAACAAGAATTATACGACGCTGTGCAGGAATTTTGCGATGATGTGCTTGCGCCGGATGCCGACGCGACAGATGCCCGCGGCGAATTTCCGTGGGATAAAGTCAAGGCGATGGCAGATATGGATTTGTTCGGCATTCCCGTGCCGGAAGAATACGGGGGGATGGGGCTGAGCTGGCTGGATTGGGCAGTGATTGGCGAACAAATCGCGCATGCCTGCACAACAAGCGGCGCAGTCTTTGCGGCCCATATGCTGTGTTTGTATCCGATAATGGCGTTTGGCACAGAAGAACAAAAGCAGAAATATCTGCCGGATCTGGCTACAGGCAAGAAAATCGGCGCGATGGGGCTGACAGAGCCGGATGTGGGCTCAGATGCGGGGGCGGTCAAGACGCGCGCCAAGCGCGTGGGCGATAAATATTTGCTGAACGGGACGAAAATTTTCATTACAAATGGCGGCGCGGCTGAAATCTATGTGATTATCGCCAACGCTAATCCGGAACGGGGCATGCGCGGCCTGACGGCCTTTATCGTGGAAAAAGGTATGCCAGGCTTTGAAATTGGCAAGAACGAAAAGAAGATGGGCTTTCATTCAGTGCCCAACACGGAGCTGATATTCCAGGATGCGGAAGTGCCCGCGGAAAATGTGCTGGGCCGCGAGGGGCGGGGCTTCCGTGTGGCCATGGATCTTCTGGATGTGGGCCGCATTGGGATGGCGGTGGGGGCGGTAGGCTTGGCGCAAAAAGCCTATGATGACGCCGTGCGCTATTCGCTGGTGCGGGAGCAATTCGGGCAGAAAATCAGCCAATTCCAGGCCATCCAGCATCAAATTGCCGATATGGCGATGGAGATTGAGGCGGCGCGGCTTTTGTCGCGGAAGGCTGCGTGGTGCAAGGACATCGAAAGTCCGGAACTGAGCAAATATGCGGCGATGGCGAAAGTATATGCTTCAGAAGTTTGCGCCCGCGTCTGCAATCGCGCTGTCAATATCCACGGCGGGCATGGATACATCTGTGATCATTCCGTCCAGCGTTATCTGCGGGAAAGCAAGCTGTTTGAGCTCGTAGAAGGGACATCGGAAATTCAGCGGAATGTGATTGCGCTGGAGTGTCTGAAGGAAGCTGTAGCGGGGCATAAATAATCGCCCGCGGCCTCTGTAAATCCGAGGGGATTTGCCCAATAAGCAGGATTAAGACGATGAATATCATTGTATGCATTAAGCAAGTGCCGGATACGACGGAAGTGCGGATTGATCCGCAAACGAATACGCTGGTGCGCGAGGGCGTGCCCAGCATTATCAATCCCTTTGATGAAAATGCGATTGAATGCGGCCTGCAGCTCGTGGAAAAACACGGGGGGAAAGTGACAGTCATCAGCATGGGCCCGCCGCAAGCCGAACAAGCGCTGCGCGATGCCCTGGCGATGGGAGCCGATGAAGCGATTTTGCTATCGGATCGGGCGTTTGCCGGCAGCGACACGCTGGCGACATCCTATACGCTGGCCCAGGCGATCAAGAAAATAGGGGAATATGATTTAATCATCTGTGGCAAGCAGGCTTTTGATGGCGATACGGCACAAGTGGGGCCTGGCTTGGCGGAGCATCTGGGCATTCCGCAAGTGACATACGCCATTGATATTCACATAGAGGGCTCTAAAGCGATTGTCAAGCGGATGCTTTCCGATTGCTTTGAGGTTGTGGAGACGCGTTTGCCCTGCCTGATTACAGTAGTCAAGCAAATGAATGAGCCGCGGCACGCGAGTTTGAAGAATGTGATGAAGGCGCGGAAGAAAGAAATTCCGACATGGACAGCCGCGGATCTGGGGGCGGATTTAGCACGCTGCGGGCTGAACGGCTCGCCCACAAATGTCGTGCGCGTGTTTTCGCCGCAGCGCCAGCGGCACGGGGAAATCATTGAGGGCGATCCGGAAGAACAAGTCGCCACGCTCATCCGCAAATTGCGAGAGAGGATGATTATTTAGCTCTATGACAGGCATTTACATAGATCCGGAAAAATGCACAGGCTGCCGATTATGTTTGGCGGCCTGTCCTTATGG
>CAZUOJ010000107.1:0-12225 GCA_964622325.1 uncultured Armatimonadia bacterium | reverse complement strand
ACACGGGAGGAATTGCGCGCCCAGGTGGAACATCTATGGGAAAAACTTGTTTTGCATAATAGTTCCACGGCGGGGGAATAATGAAGTTGTAATTCAGGGGAGCGCAAGCGACTTCATTTTGTATAAACTTATCTGTTCGTTGCCGCACAGATTCAGGCGATAAAATTTTGCTTTTTTGCTTGCCAAATACATAGTCGGGTGCTATAATGCTTGATGTTTGCAGAGCGGGTCGGGCTTGCGGCGCGGGGAACGGAGGGAACAAATACACGGGGGGAGCCTGGCGAAATTGTTTTTGCGCAGGAGGAGGACATCCGGCGCCGCGTCGCGGGTAGTTGACCTGGAAGCGAACACGCCGTGCCCAAGGGCCGTGCAGAGTCTGGCAGAAAGTGGGAGACAAACGACGCCGCACACTCTGAAGCATAGCCCGTTAGGCGGCAGAAATACTTCATCACAGCACCCGGCAAGGGAGTGATTCGCTTGCAGAAGGGCCACCTGCGAACCCCGGTCCTTAGCCTGCCGCTGCTCACTCTGTTGTTGTTATGCAGCTTTTTATTTGGGGTAGGCGCTTCCAGCCAACGCCCCGAGCGGGCCGTAGGCCCCCTCATCCCCCTCAATGGGCTCAGCGCTCTTTCCCATGATCCGGCGGCTCGCCCCTTTATTGGCCGACAGTTGCCCACACCGCCGATTTATCTGTTTCCCCAGCAGGGGACGGGCACGCCGACGGCTGTAAACTTTACGGCCTCCGCCACCAGCACCCAGGAAATTTCGCCCCACGCCTCGCCCATGATGGCGCAAAGCCGAATCGTCTTTTTGAGCGATGGGCAAGATGCCGATCGGAATCTGGAAATAGATCCGATTGCCCCCCCGGCCGCGCAGCGCCATTTAAACATCTGGCTGATGCGTGAAAATGGCACCCAGCCCTATCAGTTGCTGGATTTGCCGGGCGACCAATTGGATCCGGCCTATGATCCCTCGGGCCGCTTTATTTGTTTTGCCAGCCCCGTGGCGGATCCCAATGATCCTGCTCTGTCTTATTATCAGCTCTTCGTTGTACCTGTAAATAATCCCGCCAATGTGCAGGCACTTACCACCGGCGCGAGCAACAAGCGCCATCCTAGCTGGTCACCCGACGGCGCCTATATCGCCTATCAGGATGATGTGAACGGAAACTGGGACATATATCGTATCCGGGCTACTGGGGCGGGCGCGCCAGAACAATTGACAAGCAATGTGGCGGATGAAGTGGAGCCGGCCTGGGCGCCCACAGGATTTTTGATTGCCTTTACGCGCCTGCAGGGCGGCATTGGCCGTATCTGGGCGGTCACGCCCGACGGCTCCTCCGAAACACAATTGAGCAATGGCGGCGGCAGCGCCCTCGCTTCGGATCGGCAGCCCGCCTGGCGCAATACCGGCACCGAGATATTTTTTGCCTCGGATCGCTATACGAGCGCCAGCGATTCCCGCCGCGATTTCAACCTCTGGCGTATGCCTGCCGTCGGAGAAGCCCAGGGAGCAAAAGCCACACTCATCTGGAATACAGACACAGCGGACACGGCTGATGACACAGAGCCGTGTTTTGTTTTAGGATATAATGGCGCCCCGAATCGCCTGTGCTTCACCTCCACTCGGGCCGGCACAGCCGATATTTGGGCGCTGGAGCTGCAGGATTGGACGCCACCCCTGCTCGGGGAATTGCCCACCGTGGAGCCGCGCCAGGCCACGCCCGGCGCCGATGTCACTATTTCTGTGCCGGTCTCTGACCGCGAAGGCGCCGTGCAACGCGTCGTGGCGTATTTCAAGGATCCGGATCGGAAAATCTATGCCACGCCAGTGGCGCCGACTTCCTTTGATGCTCCGCCCATCCCCAATGGCATGCGCTATCTGGAAATTGATTGCGCCATTGTCGACTCGCTGGAGCTCAAAGATGAGGACGAAGACGGCGTCTATTCAGGCGTGTGGACTACACCGACGGAGGCGCGGGACTATATTGTTGATATATTAGTGGTGGATGAGGCCGGCAATGCCCAGCTGTATGATGACATCTATGGCTTCACGACCCGCGCCTTTGTGCCCCTGAACAAAATCCTGTTTGTGGATGATTATTGTGAGGGGCAGCTTTTCCTGGCCCAGCTGGGCTGGAATAATGTCTTTTCCGCCGCTTGGCCCGTAGAAAGCTATTATACCTTTAATCCCAGCTATGTGCCGGGGCTGGAGGGCACGACGGACTTTGACAGCATTCGCGGGGCCTTTGGCGAAGGCTATGATGTGTGGCGCATCATCTGCCGGGGGCCCGTGCCCGCCAGCGTCTATCAGGCCTATCTGCCGACAATGGATTATCAGCTGGATCCGGCGAAGCTGGACAATCAGGGCAGTGTCAATGTCCCGGCGGATCGGCCTGTTCCGGCAGCGCCGCGGGCGATTATCTGGGCGGCGCCGCACGCCGGAAGCGTATGGACGGCGGAAGGCAGCATTATCGATGCCACGACACAGGCGGATCTGGCGCTATTTGTCCAGCGCGGCGGGCGTTTGCTGATTTCCGGCGAAGATATCGCCTGGGCGCTGACCATGAATGGCACGCGCGCCAATGCCTTCCTCACAAACACTTTGCGCGCCCGCTTTGTCAGCGACATCCCCTTTGATAGCGGAGCCGTCACGACGCCCTTCTTGGGCAAGATATTCCAGATTCAACGGACGGCTGTCGGCTTTGATGTGCGGGGCGTGGCGGGAGATCCCGTCGCCACCGATCCGTGGGGCGGCAGCCATTTCGCCGACTCGGCGACAGATAACTGGTTCGACGAAGGCGATAACCCCACGGATATGAACACTTCGTGGAATAACGCTCGGCCCGCCGGCGAGCCTGCGGATTATCACGACTGCGCTGATTTCTCCGTACGGCCAGATGTGATTGATCCCATTAACGCCACCGTGATTTACACCGCCGATCCCGGCACGGCCGTTGAACCCTCCCGTGTCGTGGGCATTCGCTATCGGCTGCCCACCGGCGCGCAGGGCTCTGTCGTGTATCTGTCATTTGGCTTTGAACAGCTCAATCGGGGCTATCACCAGCCGGCGGGGATGCCGCCGCACTGCCGCAATGTCCGCAGCCATCTCATTCACAATGCCATATGCTGGCTGTGCACGAGCGGCTTTGCGGGCCGCGTGCTCGCCCTGGACAGCCAGCAGCCCATCAGCGATCCCCTGCCGATTGTGTGCGCCAAACAAAATGGCGTGATTGTGTTTGCGGTGCGTTGCCAGGCGGATGGGAGTTTTGTGATGCGGGGCTTGCCGGCAGGGATCTATGACCTGGAGGCGAGCTGTCCGGGCTATGAAACACAATTTATTGACGGCCAGGCAATTCATGGCGGGCTGGGCCCGTACCCCGTGCAATTTGCGCTGAAGCGGCTCCAGCCGGCGCAAATCATCGGCCGCGTCACGGCTCAGGGCACGGGCAATCCGCTGGAGAATGTGGAAATTTCCATTCGCCCCGCGCCCGATTATAGCGGTCCGGCGCCCACTTTGCCGGATCCCGTGCGGACGGGCGCGGATGGCACCTATACTTTGCCCAATATTCCGCCGGGCAAATACATTGTGCGCGCCGATGGAGCGGATATTCAATATGGCGCGCAGGAAAAGACCGTGAGCGTCGTGGCGGGCGACACCGCGACCGTGGACTTCGTTCTGGCCGGCGCGGCGGGGACCTTAAAAGTAACGGTTCTGAAGGCCACGGATAATAGCCCGCTCCGCAATGCGCAGGTCTCTGTGCGCAATGCCCAGGGCCAGCGGACAACCGCCTACACCGATGACACAGGTGTGGCAAGCGTGAGCCTGACGCCGGGCGATTATACCGTGACTATCACTGCCCCCGGCTATCAGACTTCAGCGGCGCAAACCGTCACTATCCAGCCCGGAACGACGACCGAAATTACAGTGGCCTTGCAGCCGGTGCCGGGCGGCGGTATTGTGGGGCGCGTTGTCTCCGCCAATACCGGCGCTTTTGTCGGCGGGGTTACCATTCGCGTATTCTTCGGCACAGAAGAAATTGCCCGCACGACGACCAGCGATACGGCTGTAACCACTATCAACGGCACACCATACAATTATCAGCTCACGAATGTTAGCCCGGGCACAGTGCGCGTCACGGCGGAAAGCCCGGGGCTGTCGGCGCAGCCCGCGGAACGCACCGTGCAGGTCCAAAGCGGCCTGACGACGCGGGATGTCAATTTCACGATGACAAGCCTGCATACTTTCCCCGTGGGGCTGCAGCTGATCTCCTTCCCGTGGGATTACAGTGATGTGGATCCCAAGGAATTGCTGGGGATTGGCACGGGGAGCTGGGGGATGGCAACCTGGGATGCAGCCGCCCAGGAATATCAGATTTATCCCGCCCCACCGGCGGATCGTTTCCGGCTGGGCGTGGGCTACTGGATGCGGCTGCAGGCACAGAAGGAATTGACGCAAGAAGGCACGCCCGCCCCGGATCCCGTGGAATTGCGCCTGCAATCCGGCTGGAATCTGATCGGCTGTCCTTACACTGTGCGTCTGGATTTCTATACCGCGCGCGTGCGCAATCTGACGGGGACTGTATATTCCCTGCAGGATGCGATGACACAGGGCATTATTGGCTCCAGCCTCTATGCGTATGTGATGGGCGGCTATCAGAGTGTCGCAGCGCTTTCGCCCTATACGGGCTACTGGCTGCGCGCCAATGAGCCCTGCTGGCTGATATTGAGCCGGGCTTTAGGGGCGATGGCGGCAGAAACCCCCGCGCGCGACGAAAGCCCGCGGGTGCCCGACGGCTGGCTGCTGCAGCTGCGCGCCCGGGTCGGCGGCGTGCAGGATGCCGCGACCTATCTTGGCTGGTCGCGCCAGGCCACGGCAGGCTGCGACTTCGGCCTCGATCAATTCAAGCCGCCAGTGCCCGCCATGGGGCCGTATGTCTATGTCGCCATCGATAATCGCGACTGGCAACGCTATCCGGGCGATTATGCCGTGGATGTGCGCCCCGCGGAGGTGGCCACGAGCTGGAATCTAACCGTATACACTAATCAAGTGGGCGAGCGCGTCACCCTGACCTGGGATGATCTCTCGCTGCTTCCCGCCAATGTGCGGCCGGTGTTGCGGGATCTGGAAACGGGGCAGCAGATTTACATGCGCACGAGTGTGGGCTACAGCTTTGAGGCCACGGCCCAGCCGCGGCGCTTGCAAGTGCAGGTGTCGCCTGCGGGCGTCGGGCAACTGGCGATTATGCCGCAGGCGGCAACGCCTACGGCGGCGGGCGTTTCCATCAGCTATGTGCTGACGCGCGCGGCGCAAGTGGAAATCGTGATTGCCAATATCGCGGGCCGAACCGTGCGGCGTCTGGGCGGGGCGCAAATGCAGCCCGCGGGCCAAAATGTATTGCTGTGGGACGGCCGCGATGAGCGCGGACGGCAAGTGCCGGCTGGACGCTATCTAATTACGATTATAGGCCGCACGGAAACAGGGCAGGAGTGCCGCGCCGTGCTGCCGGCGCAAAAAATAGCGCGTTAGAGAAAATATTCGCCAAAGCGTGCTTGCGTGGCGTTTACATTCCGAAGAACGCTGTGTTATACTGCGCTCGTGAACGGGCCGAAAATCAAAGCTAGGTAAAGGGAGAGTAGTGCCCATGCAGCAGCTACGCCGAAATCGCCTGAGTCGGTTACTCTCGTTCGTTCTCATTATGGCTTTATTCGCCCCCCAGGGCCTCGTTTTCAAGGCCGCACAGGCGCAAACCCCCGGACAAAAAGTGCCTGTAGTGGCGGTGCTGCCCTTCCAGGATCGGACGGGCTCGGTCAGCGGCGCCCTGATGCGGGAAGCCACGGCGGCGGCAGCCCTGGCACTGGAAGATACGCGCGAGTTTGTCGTCATCGCCACGGCAGACCTGGATACAGAGATGGCGGCACTGCGCTTGAAGCCGCCGCTATCGCAGCCAGAGCAGATCAGGTTGGGGCAGCGACTGCATGCGGATAAAGTGCTGGAAGGCAGTCTGGAATCCTTAAGCATTGACTCCAAAACGGGGCGCGCCCGGGCCACCTTGAGCCTGCGGATGCTGGATGTCGGAGTAGAAGAATATCTGGATGGCGCAATCACGACGATTGAAACGAAGGCGGTGCCCGGCTTTGCCGGCGATGTGGCGGCTGTGATGCATGAGGCGCTGCGCCAGGTGGCGGAAGCGGCAGTGGCACAAATGCTCAGTGCGGCGGTTCGCCACGGGACTGTGGAATTAGTCGATGATCAAGGGAATATCAACATCAATTTGGGCACCGACGATGGTCTCACACAGGGCAGTGAGATGCTCGTGCTGCGCCCCACCTGGCAGGCAGATATTGAGAAAGTAGTTATGCGGCGCGTCGGAATAATCCGCGTGATGGATGTGGGCGCCAAGATGGCGGTGGCGCGCAAAGTGGAAGGCGCGATGCCCACTACTGGCGACCGCATATATCGGATTTACAAGCCCGTGGCGGTGCAGATGGCGGAGCTGCGGGGCCGAAAAATCTCTTCCGGGGTGAAAACGCTTGCTGGCGTGCTGTTGCTGTTGGGCTTAGTGGGATTTGCGCAGGGGCCGACGACCGAAAGCGCTTCCACCTTGAGCGGGGGATTGGCGCAGTCGCGGCCGGGAGCGGATCCGGTCGTGCGCCTGACCGTAAAGACCGGCCAATCGGCGCTGGATAAGACCCACGGCTGGCTGATCTTCCGGGCCGCCAACAATCCCAACTTCCCGGCGATTGCCGATTATCTCATTGATGCCATCAGTGGCCGCAAGCTGCCTGAAGACACATACACCGACGATCCCTTCGACTTCCGCGTGGTGGAGGACTTTGAAATCACCTTCCAGTATCTGGAACAGGACGATCTGGAGGATGCCTCTGTCACCGTCAATTATAATGATTATCCCATGACGCGCGGCACGCGTTATTTCTATCGGGTCCGGCGCTGCATTGAGCCTTTGCCGCGGCCAGGAGAAAATCCGCCTCTGGCGACCGGGCAAATCGGGACACGGCAACAGCAACAGCCAGAGCCCACGGAGCCGTCCATTGAGACAGATCCGGATGATCGCGTGCTCAGCACGCCCAGCAATGCCGTGGGCCCCATTACCTTCTTTACGCCGCCCACGCTGTCTTCGCCCGCCAACGGCGCCCAGAGTGTGCCTACCGATGCCGTGACCTTCACCTGGCAGCCGACTTTGGGCGCCAATGAATATCAGGTGGAAGTCTTTCCGGCGGATGATCCCGACGGGCTGCGGGCGCCGATTCTGCAAAGCGTCATCGTGCGGGACACGGGCGCAGCAGTGTTGACGGCGACCATCCGCAATTTGCAGCCCGGAACGACTTACTGGTGGCGCGTGGGAGCGCGGCAAAGTGGCGATCCCGTACGGCCCCTGAATATGATGACAGGCATCAAAAAGTTCCTGTATAGCGAAATGCGCACCTTTACAACGGTCATTGGGCCTCCGCCTGTCCCGACCGGGGCCGCAAGCCCGCGCTCTTCTATCACGCTGCCTGGCCGCCACGGCGGCTGGTGGGGCAGCGATCGGAGGAGCCGCTGAAGCTGCGCGGCCTCCAATTAGTTGCCTTGCTGCTGCTCCTGGGGCTGGGGAGTGCGGACGAAGCTGCCGAAGAGCCAAAACACAGGGTGCCGTTCTGGGCGATATTTATCGTCCTGGACAGTCGAGGCGAATTGCAGTCCGCGGGCCAGCAAATACAACAACAATGGCAGGCTATTGCGCGACAAAATGGCTGGCCGCTGGGAGTGCTGCGATTTACAGAGGAAAAAACAGCGAATCAGAGCTTGATTCGCCAGAAGACAGCGTATTTTGACAAGAACAGATGGCAAGAGGTTTCGGCGGGGCGTGTAGCCCGGATGGGGGCGTGGGCGGCGCAGAGCGCCCGGGAGTTTTTTGCCCGGCGGCCCGCGCAGCATCGCCTGTTAGTGCTAGTTGGGCATGGCAGGGGCTTGCTGGAACGGGAAGAGGACTCCCAGGCCCTGGAGCCGGCGGAAGTCGCTCACCGATGGGCTGCCCTGAGCCCCGGGCGGGAGCCGCTGCTGGATATTGTGAGCCTGGAAAGCTGCTATAGCGGCGCCTGGGAAAGGCTCTGGGAGTGGCGGACACTGACGCATTATATTATCGCCGCGCCGGGGCTAATCTATCAGCCGGGATTGCGCTGGGCGTCCGTATGGCCCCCCCAAGGCGAGCCGCTTGCGCCGGCAGAAGTCGTTCGGCGCGTGACGCGGGGAGGCATGGCAAGGGCGCGCGAGGCGGCTCTCGTTGCCGTCGAGACCGGGAAAATGCCGGCAGCAATGGAGGCGTGGCGCCGTCTGGCTGAGCAGCTCAGGCGGCAGCTGCCGGAGGTGGGGCCGATAGTGGCCTATGTGCGCAGTCGGACGGCCAGCTGGGGCAAGCGCCAGGAGCTGTGTGATGTGGGAGGCTTTTTAGGACTGTTGCCGGAATGCCTGCCCGCCGCGCAGCAATCAGTTGTGCAGCAAGCGCAAAGCGCGCAACAGGCGCTGCGAGAAGCTATCCTTGCGCAGTGGCCGGCGTCCGAGGGGCGCGATAGACAGGAGGCAGGATTGGGCGTGTATTTCCCGCGCACTGTGGAGCGCTTGCCGGAAAAATATGGAAGCTGGACATTTGCCCGGGAAAGCAGCTGGCAGGAATTTTTGCAGGCATACACAGAATGGATGTTATCTTTGTTGGCGGGGTCAGGATTGAGCCCATGAGAATAAGGCAGGCTGGCGCAGAAGGCGTGCGCAATGTATTTTAAAGTATTTTTGAAATTATTTTTGGAAGGAAAAAGGGGCCCGTAAGTAGCCTGTTTCGGGAGGAGGCGTCCGAGTGAGCCATCGAGGAATTATTTGCAGACGGCTCGCCCTGAGCGTAATCATCATAATGATCTGGGCCGCCAGCGGGGGAGCCCAGCCGGCGGGCTTGGAGGATTTAGCGGGGCCCCTGAAGGGCCTCGCCCTGCAAGCCGCACGGGGGAATGTGAATCCGGCAGCGGCCAGCCGCTTGGGGCTACGCGTGCAGGGCAATCTGGTCGAGGTCACGGTGCTGTTTCGCAGTGCTGCCGCGGCGGCGGGCACGAATCTGGGGGCGTATGGAGGGATTGCCGAGCTGCGCTATGAAAATCGCGTGCAGGCGCTGCTGCCCATCAGTCGTCTGGCGGAAGTGGCTGCTTTGCCGCAGGTGGCGCAGATTACGCCGGTGTCACGCCTCATTCCCTTCCAGCAGCTTGGCTATGGCGCCGTCCTCACGCAGGGGCTGCAATTGACGAACGCGCTGGCGTTTCAAGTGGCGAACATTAATGGCGCCGGCGTGAAAGTCGCTGTCGTGGATTTGGGCTTTGCGGGACTGACGGCGGCGGAAGTGCCCACGACAAATGTCGTGAATTTCCGCATGGACAATCTCATTGCCGCCACGCCCCACGGGACGGCAGTGGCGCAAATTGTGGCCGATATGGCGCCCGGCTGTGATATGACTTTAATTGCTGTCAGCAGTGATCTGGAGCTGCTGACGGCCATTGACTGGATTATCCAGCAGGGATTTGATGTGGTGAATATGTCGGCGGGGTTTGTGGAGGGGCCCTTTGACGGCACGCATCCCGTGTCGCAAGCCGTCAATCGCGCCCGCGCGGCGGGCATTGTCTGGGTCAACGCCGCGGGCAATCAAGCCCAGCAGCACTGGCAGGGGGAGTGGACGGATTATAATAATGACGGCTATCTGGATTTTGCGGTGGGCAAGGATACGATACAGTTAGATTTGCCGGCGGGCGTGTTTCAGGCGTATCTGTCCTGGTTTGAGACCTCTGGCGCCCAAACCGCCAATGATTATGACTTAATTTTGGAGGACAGTGGGGGGCAGGTGGTGGCGCGCTCGGCGGTGACGCAAAATGGCGATGATCCGCCCAAGGAACTTTTAGTGGCTTTAGTGCCAGCCGCTGGCATTTATAATCTGAAAATCCAGCGAATGTCGCCGGTGCCGCTGGGAGGCGTGCCCGAGCGCTTCCATTTGTTCACGCCGAATGTGGATATTGAGCCCAGCTTGCAGCATCCGGAAGATAGCCTGGCGATTCCGGCGGAGGCGACGGGCGCTCTGGCCGTGGGGGCGACGCGCGGGGTGGCGACGCCGATTCCGGGCGCGCCGCCTGTGCCGCTGGATATGATTGAGCCCTTCAGTTCGCGGGGCAGCATCGGCAGCAGCGCCAAGCCCGATATGGTGGCGCCTGACGCCGTGGCGACTTCGCTGACCGGTTACAATCCCTTCTTTGGCACTTCGGCGGCGGCGCCGCATGTGGCCGGAGCAGTGGCGCTGCTGCTGGCGGAAGATCCGAATCGGCCGCCTTCCGCCATTCGGACGCTGCTGGAACAGATGGCGCGCAAATACAATGTGCCCAGCGAAATCCCGGAAAGCGACATCAATGCCTATGGCTTTGGCCGGCTGGCGTTGCGGGTTGGCGTCAATTTGGATTATGAGGCGCCGATTGTGCGCATAGAGTTCCCGCTGAACAACAGCACCCTGACGGCCGTTTCGCCGCGGGTGCTGATTTCCGCCACAGACCGCAATGGCGTCGATCCGAACAGTATTCAGGTGTGGCTGGACAATGTTCTGATTGTGCAAAACGGGGCGCCCGTTTCCGGGCAAGTCACCAATTACAGCTTTGACGCCAGTCAGGGGCTCGTGCAATTCATTTTGAACAATTTGACGCGCGCCCATCATCAGTTGCAGGCGGAAGCCAGCGACTGGGCGGGCAACACTTCGCAGCGCGCCATTTGCAATTTCCGGGTGGCGGCGCCGACGCTGGCGGCGGGCCTGCATTTAATCGCCCTGCCCTATCCGGATCTGGCGAATAAGACGCCCTCGGAAGTCTTCGGCGTATCCGAGCAAGCCCTGGCCCTGGTGCGGTGGGTGCCTACGGATAGCCGCCTCAGCAAATATCATTTTTATCCGGATGAATTCGCCACCTTCCAGCCGCCGGATTTGCTGGTGGCGCGTCCGCCCGCCGGGCTGGGCTACTTCGTGCGCTTAACGCAGCCCGCGACGCTCAATATCCAGTCCGCCGCAGTGACCGATGAGAGCTACGCCATAAAGCTCGTATATGGCATGTATCCGCCCCGGGGGTGGAATCTGATAGGCAATCCGTATGAAGATTATGTGGACTGGGGGAGCGTGGAATTCATTTGCGAGGGCCAGCGCTACGATTTGCGGGAAGCGATGAATCCGAAAAATGGGCCCATCACGGAGGGCGTGCTGTTTGAATTCGTCAGCACAGGCACGGGTGGCTATTACAGCTTCTCGCCGGATCCCACGCAGGCGACGATGGAGCCGCTGAAGGGATACTGGCTGCATGTGCTGAAGGATGCGACGCTGGTCATCAACAAGACAACAGCGACGACTGCGCGCCAAAAAGCCGCCGCAGCCGCGCGGCCGGCTGCCGCTCCTACGGCAACGAACTGGCTGCTGCAATTAAAAGTGCAGGCGGGCGCGTATGAGGATCCGGTGAATTATATTGGCGTAAATAGTGCGGCGACACAGGGCTTTGATGTGGGGCTGGATGTGAGCGAGCCGCCTGCCGTGATTGACGCCGTGCAGCTGTATATGCCGCAGGGGCAAAATCAGCTGGCGAAGGATATGCGTTCGCCCCTGGGCAGCCAGCAGACATGGGAAGTGTGTGTGAGCAGTCGGCTGACGCAGACACCGATTACTGTCTCCTGGCCGAATCTCAACAGCAGTGTGCCGCGGGAAGTGAAGCTGTGGCTGGAGGATGTGGAGGGAGGCCAGAGAGTGTATATGCGGACCAATACGGGCTATACTTTCCAGCTGTCCGAGCCGGGCGTGCGGCGGTTGCGCGTCGTGGCGCAGCTGGAGACGAGCGAGCCGTTAACGGTAAGCGGCCTGCGGGTGCAGCAGACGGCAGGGGGGACGGTGAGCGTCACCTATAATGTCAGCCGGCCGGCGAGCGTGGGGGCGGAAGTGCTCAATATCGCGGGCCGGATTGTGCGCCGGCTGGGAGAGCAGATGGCGACGCCGGGCGCGGCGCAGACGCTGCTTTGGAATGGGAAAAACGACCAGGGCACGAGCGTGCCCAGCGGGAAATATCTTTTCCGCCTCACAGCGCGCGCTGAAGATGGCCAGAGCGTGCAAATCATCCAACCGGTAACGGTGAAACGATAGTCGCTGAGCGCTGAGAGGAGCGAAAGCCGTGTACTGGA
>CAZUOJ010000106.1:0-12524 GCA_964622325.1 uncultured Armatimonadia bacterium | reverse complement strand
GACCTTCTCCATGCCAAGGAGACGCTCTCCCCCTGAGCTACGGCCCCGCATTTCATTCCATTATATCAGCCCCTCTTTTTAAGGTCAAGCTATTTGGCGCCGAGGGGACAAGCATAATGAGCAAAAACTTACATTATCGCCTTCTTTCGTCAATTTTGGAAGCTTTATTTAGTGGAAAATACGCACAATCTTGTTCTGTTTCCGCAATCGACCAGCCTATAAAAAAATAGCCTCAATTAGATTTGGGCAGCGGCAAGCAATATCAGGCTAGCGCAAGGGGCGTAAGGTTTGCCGTCGCTGGAGCGTTTCAATTTGTTCCAGGACTTTGCCTGTGCCGATTGCCACAGAAGACATCGGATCTTCAGCCACATGGACGGGAATTTGCGTTTCCATTTGTAAAACTTGATCCAGCCCCCGGAGCAAGGCTCCGCCCCCTGTAAGTGTAATGCCGCGTTCAATGATATCAGCGGCTAATTCGGGCGGCGTTTTTTCGAGTATGCTTTTCACCGCCGCCACTATCTGGGAAACATTTTCCGAGAGCGCATCCCGCACTTCAATGGAGCTCACTGTAACCGTTTGAGGCAAGCCTGTGACAATGTCCCGCCCCCGTACTTCCATTTCTTCTTCGCCGTTTGTCCGACAGGCCGAGCCAATCCGGATTTTAATGTCCTCGGCCGTGCGTTCTCCAATATCCAGATTGTACACGCGACGAATATGGCGAATAATCGCCTCATCCAGCTGATTGCCGCCCACTCGCAAGGAATCGCTGACGACAATGCCGCCCAGCGAAATCACCGCAATATCTGTCGTGCCGCCGCCAATATCCACAACCATATTCCCGCCCGGATTGGCGATGGGCAAGCCCGCGCCGATGGCTGCGGCCATCGGCTCTTCAATCGGATAGGCTTCTCGCGCTCCGGCCGCCCGCGCCGCGTCCAGCGCCGCTCGCATCTCCACATTTGTCGCGCCAGAGGGAATGCAAACGACTACTACAGGCTTAAACAGACGCGCTTTCGGCCCGCACGCCCGGCGAATTAAGAAGGCGAGCATCTCGCGCGTCACTGTATAATCGGCAATGACGCCATCGCGCAATGGCCGAATAGCCACAATGGAGCTGGGCGTCCGCCCCAGCATTTCGCGCGCTTCCTCGCCAATCGCCAGCACCCGCCGTGTCGTTTTATCTATAGCCACGACCGAGGGCTCGCGGACTACGATCCCTCGCCCCCGGGCATACACAATAATTGTGGCTGTCCCTAAATCAATCCCGAGACGCTCGCCGAGACCCCACATCCTGCCGGCTCTCCTCCTCCTCCGAAGCGGCCTGTTCCCGATGCACTTGCGCTCCCAGAGCGGACAATTTCCCTACAAAGTTTTCATAGCCCCGATCCAATTTTTCCGCGCCCGAAACTACCGTTACGCCGCGTGCCACCAATCCCGCTAAAACAAGCGCCGAGCCCCCGCGCAAATCCGTCGCCACTACCGGCGCCCCTGTCAGATACTCCACCCCCCGAATGATCGCCACGCGATCTTTCACATGAATGTCTGCGCCCATGCGCATTAATTCATCAGCGTATGTGAAGCGCATATCATATATAGTCTCTTCTATGACGCTCACGCCTTCCGCAATAGCGCCCACGACCGCCATATTGGGCTGCAAATCCGTCGGAAAGCCCGGATAAGGATTTGTTGTGATTTCAATACTGCGGGGCCGCCTGTCGGCGCGCAAGCGAATTGTGGCTGTATCCCGCTCAATTTGCGCTCCCGCGTTTTGCAGCTCCTGCAAGACCGCCTCCAAATGCTCTGGGCAACAATTTGTCACTGTCACATCGCCTCTTGTAATGAGGCCGCCAATTAAAAATGTCCCTGTCTCCATTCGATCGGGAATGGCGACAGCGTGGCCTGGCTCCAGCCGTTTGACACCCTGAATGATCAAGCGGGAGCTGCCCAGGCCCTGAATCCGCGCTCCGCAGGAACGCAAAAACTCTTCACAGCACACTACTTCTGGCTCCTGGGAAGCGTTTTCTATAATTGTCGTGCCTTCAACAAGCACAGCCGCGAGCATCAAATTAATCGTGGCGCCCACACTCCGCGTACGCGCATCTAATAAGATTCTGTCGCCGCGTAAATGTGTGGCGCGGGCTTTCATGACGCCCCCTTCAATCCGTACCTCCGCGCCCAGCTGCCGGAAGCCCTGAATATGAAAATTCACTGGCCTTTGGCCCAGCGCACAGCCTCCCGGCAACGGCACATCCGCCTCCCCAAAGCGCGCCAAAAGCGGGCCCGCTACATAAAAAGAAGCGCGCATGGCGCGCATCAAATCATCCGGAGGAGAAACAGAATGCAAATGGGAAGCATCAATCTGGAGGCGGCCCGGCCCCAGCCAACTGCATTGAGCGCCCAATGAGCGCAGCAGCTCCACCATCGTGTGCACATCTGTAATATCGGGGACATTTTCGATAATTGTCTCGCCTTCGATTAAAAGCGCTGCGGCCATTAAAGGCAATGTGCCATTCTTAGAGCCGCTAATAAGCACTTCTCCCACAAGAGGCTGGCCGCCTATAATATGGAGCTTGTCCACAGATTGTCCCTCTCTTTCCCTATTGCTGCGTGTGAGCTGCATATTGGCTTCCGAACGAATTTTTCTTTTCTTTTTTCTGCGGAAGCCGCGCTACGAAATTGCTTGCCCGGAAACAGGCTCCCAGCCAGCTTTTGCCCCTCAGCACATCCCGCAATTTTCCCAGAATTGTCATTTTTATGTTAGGCTAAAACGCGTGACCTGTCAATGCTGCAAGAAGCCTAAAAATGGCTTGGAGAGGCTCCTTTTGCGCCTGTGAGAATATGCCTTTAAAGCCGAAGAGCTTTAGGGGAAAACGCAAAATGGGCCAAAGCGCCGTTTATCATTATTCACGAAGCCGTTGGGCGACATGTAAACGATTCAGGGCGCGCCGCAACGCCGCTTCGGCGCGCGCCACATCAATCTGAGGATCTCGTCTGTGGGCTAATCGCTGCTGGGCGCGTTGTGCTGCCTGTTCCGCCCGCGCCACATCGATGTTGCACGCCTCCTCGGCCGCATCCGCTAAAATCAGCGCACGGCCTTGCCGAAATTGCAACACGCCGCCGCTCACCGCAAAATAACGCCATTGATTGTTCTGTCGAATCCGCACTTCTCCAATGCCTAATTGCGCAATCAGCGGCGCATGGCGAGGCAGCATCCCCAAATAGCCGTCCCATCCCGGGGCAATGAGGCCCTCCGCCTCTTCAGCAAAAATGACGCCTTCGGGCGTCACAATTTGAACATACATCGTTAATGCCATAATCCGCCTGCAAAATTAGCCTTCTGGCCTCGGCTCCCGCTTCTATCCAGGGCACAAGGGCTTTAACTTTATGCCTGCCCCACGGCCTGCAATTCCTGAGCTTTCTTGCGCACATCTTCGGCCGTGGCTACCATCCGGAAGGCGCTTTCGGGCAAATGATCCAGCTCTCCGCTTAAAATGATTTCAAAGCTGCTAATTGTCTCTTCAATCGACACATAGGCGCCTGGCAGTCCTGTAAAGACTTCCGCCACAAACATCGGCTGTGTCAAAAATTGTTGCAGCCGCCGCGCCCGTCCCACAATGATTTTATCCTCTTCGCTTAATTCATCAATGCCCAAAATGGCAATAATATCGCGCAAATCTCTATAACGCTGCAAAATCTCCTGCACTCCGCGCGCCACGCGATAATGTCGTTCGCCCACAATTTCGGGCGCCAACATGCGAGACGCTGAATCCAGGGGATCCACTGCGGGGAAAATAGCTTGCTCAAACAGCTCGCGCGACAAATGGATGCTGGCGTCCAGATGGGCAAATGTCGTCGCGGGTGCCGGATCCGTATAATCATCAGCCGGCACATATACGGCCTGCACCGATGTAATCGAGCCTTTGCGCGTGGAAGTAATCCGTTCTTGCAATTGCCCCATTTCTGTGGCTAATGTGGGCTGATAGCCCACTGCCGACGGCATTCGTCCAAGCAACGCCGACACTTCTGAGCCCGCTTGCGTAAAGCGGAAAATATTATCAATGAACAATAGCACATCCTGCCCCGCCTCATCCCGGAAATATTCTGCCATTGTCAAAGCCGTTAAGCCGACACGCAGGCGCGCCCCTGGCGGCTCATTCATCTGCCCGAACACGAGGCATGTTTGCGATAGCACGCCCGAGGCTTTCATTTCCAGCCATGTGTCATTGCCTTCTCGCGTCCGTTCGCCGACTCCGCCGAATACAGACACGCCCTCATGGCCCTTGGCCACATTATGGATGAGCTCCATGATGAGCACTGTCTTGCCCACGCCGGCCCCGCCAAATAAGCCAATTTTGCCCCCGCGCGGAAAGGGACACAGCAAATCAATGACTTTTATCCCTGTTTCAAATTGCTCAATTGCCACTGATTGTTCTTCCAGCGGAGGCGGATCGCGATGAATCGGCATACGGGGCCCCTCCACGGGCGGCAGGCCATCGATTGGCTGCCCCAGCACATCAAACATTCGCCCTAATGTCTGCGGCCCTACAGGCACGGAGATGGGCGCGCCTGTATCGATGGCTTCCATCCCCCGCACGAGGCCATCTGTTGAGGCCATCGCCACACAGCGCACGATGTCATCTCCCAGATGCTGCGCCACTTCTACAACAAGATTAATCCCCCGCGCCTCATCCCGAATGCGAATGGCGTTGAGCAACGCTGGCCGCTCATCCGCCGGAAAGCGTATATCCACAACTGGCCCACGAACTTGCACTACTTTTCCTGGCATTTTTTCCTCTTGCTTGAGCTTTCGACAAAGCTTGCTCTTTGTTTTTTTGAGATTGCTTTTAATCTTCTTGTGTCAGGGCGTCTGCTGCTGTAACAACTTCTAACAATTCTGTTGTAATTTTTTCTTGACGCGCCCTGTTCAGATCACGAACGAGAATTTGCCGCAACTCTTCCGCATTTTGTGTGGCTGCGGACATGGCTGTCATGCGCGCCGCGTGCTCAGCGGCTGCCGCCTGCAAAATCATATTCACAATTTGGGCTTCCAGAGCACGTGGCAGCAATGCCGCCAGCAATTGCTCTGCAGGCGGCTCAAATATGTATTCTAAAGCTTCTTCCGCCCTTGCAAGCGTCTGTGGCGTAATCGGCAGAAGCTGCCGCACCCGCACAGGCCGGCGCAAGGGCGACAGAAATTCTGTATATACAATATGCAGCTCATCAATTTGTTCCGTCTCAAATAATTCTCGCCCCAAACACGCTGCTTGCAGAGCCTCTCGCCCTTCGCCTGTGGCAGGCGCAGGCATATGAAATAAAATCTCCCATTTCCGCCGCCGCGCAAATTCCTGCACTTTGTTGCCCACGGCAATGAGACGCACGGGCACGCCAGCGTGCTCTTGCATAAATTTCTCCGCCGCCCGGAAAACATTAACATTATGGCTGCCCGCCAGTCCTTTATCGCCAGCCACCAAAATGAGCCCCACTGCCCTTGCGGGCCTTTGCTGTAAATAGGGATGCAAGGCAGCGGGAACAGACGCCGCCACTTGTCCCACGACTTCTGTGATATATTCCAAATAGGCGCGGCTGGCTTCCACGCGCGGTTGAAGGCGGCGCAATTTGCTGGCAGACACCATTTGCATCGCGCGCGTGATTTGCCAGATATTGCGTACTGTCCGTATTTTTCGCCGAATAGCGCGTAAATTCTTGCTCATTGCGTCAATCCGTTAGCTTGCGGCCTGTGCCTCTCCACGCTGGCGCAAAAAATGCTCTATAGCCTTCCGGAGCGCTTCCGCATCCTCGTCCTCCATCCGCAATGTCTCCTGCAACCGCCGCGTTAATTCCGGATAATGTTCATGCACAAATCGGATCAGCTCTGGCTCCAGGCTTCTGATTTCCTCCGGCGCCACGCGATCCCATAGCCCTTGCGTGCCGGCAAAAATTGTAATGACCATATCCACAACAGACATCGGATGATATTGCTCTTGTTTGAGCACTTCCATCATTCGTTCGCCACGGGCCAAAATGGCCTGTGTGGCGGCATCCAGATCGGAGGCGAATTGGGCAAACGCAGCAAATTCCCGATAATGCGCCAGATCCAGCTTCAGCCGTCCGGCCACGCGCTTCATTAGCGGCGTCTGCGCCGCGCTGCCCACGCGGCTGACGCTCATCCCAATGTTAATCGCCGGCCGCTGCCCGCCGTAAAACAATTCCGGCTCCAGATATATCTGCCCATCTGTAATGGACACAAGATTTGTCGGAATATAGGCGGAAAAATCCCCCTCTTGCGTTTCGACAATGGGCAAAGCCGTCAAACTGCCCCCGCCTTTTTCCTCCGACAATTTTGCGGCGCGTTCGAGCAAGCGCGAATGGAGATTGAATATGTCTCCCGGATAAGCCTCCCGTCCCGGCGGCCGCCGCAACAGCAACGAAACTTCGCGATAGGCGCGGGCGTGTTTGCTTAAATCATCATACACAACAAGCGCATGCCCGCCTTGATCGCGTATTTCCTCGCCTATAGTGCAGCCCGCATAAGGGGCAATGTATTGCAACGCTGGCGGATCGGCTGCTGTGGCGGCGACAATGCATGTATAGTCCATCGCCCCGTGTTCTTCCAGCACGGCGCGAATACGCGCCACGGAAGACATCTTCTGGCCGATGGCGACATAAATACAATAAACGCCCTCGCCTTTTTGATTGATGATTGTGTCGATGGCTAAAGCCGTTTTGCCGATTTGCCGATCGCCAATAATCAGCTCCCGTTGCCCCCGCCCAATCGGGATCATGGAATCAATTGCTTTTAAGCCCGTATGCAGGGGCTCTTTTACGGGCTGCCGATCAATGACTCCTGGCGCAGGCTGTTCCAGGGGCTTCCATTTTGTGCCTACAAGCGGCCCCTTGTCATCTAAAGGCTCGCCCAAAGGATTGATAACGCGGCCAAACACAGCCATCCCCACTTGTGTCCCCGCAATACGGCCCGTGCTGCGTACTTCATCCCCCTCGACAATGCCCTCATCCGGCCCCAACAAAATGCAGCCGACATTATCCTCCTCCAGATTCAACACAATGCCCATGACAATCCCGTTGCTGCCGTGAAACTCCACCAGTTCGCTCGCCATCACATTCGCCAGGCCATACACACGGGCAATGCCATCCCCTACCTCCAAAACTATGCCCGTATCGGCCATCTCCAAACGGGATTCGTAGCCTTCCAGCTCCTGTCGTAAAATTTGCGTAACTTCCTCAGGCTTCAGCACCGCTGACTCCTATATCCTGTATCCTATTTCTGTATGCTGACTAATTTCGCTTGATGCTCAATTGTCTTGGGCCTCTGTTTCCTGTGTTTAAAGCTTACGACTGATTAAAATATGCGAGCCGCCGCCACATGCAAAAGATGCTCCTTCACGCCCTCAAGACGGCTGCGCAACGTGCCATCCCAGAGCGTATCGCCCACTTTAAGGGCAATGCCCCCCAGGACATCGGGATCCACGCGTTGCTCCAGAATAATTGTCCCCCCGAGCAGCTCCAGAAGCACCTCCCGCAACTGTTGCTGCTTTTCTGCGGATAGAGGCAACGCGCTGATGACTTGCACGCGCCGAATATTGGCTGCCTCATCTTGCAAACGGGCAAAAATGCTTCCGGCGTACTGAAGCACTGGCCAGCGACGCTTTTCCAGCAACAAATCCAGAAAAGCGCGCAACAGCGGAGGCGCTTGCGAACCGGCTAATTTATGCAGAATGGCGCGTTTTTTTTCGACTGGCAGGCGGGGATCGGCCAGCACATTGCGCAGAGGCGGATATTCGCGATAAAGCTGCTGCAATTCATTCAAAGCGGCGGCTACAGACGCTGCTTCGCCTCGATGCTGGGCAGCCGCAAACAAAGCTGCCACATAGCGTCTTGCCACACGCTCCCGAATCACTGCCCCTCCCCCCGCTGCTGTACAGCTTGCCGAATATCATGCAAGAAGCTTTCCACAAGCGCCTCCTGCCGCGGCTCATCCAGCGCCTCGCGGATGACTTTTGCCGCCATTTCCGCCGCTAATGCACTGACCGTTTGTTTCAATTCAGCCAGGGCGCTTTCTTTGGCGCGCTCTATTTCCTGGCGTCCCTGCTCTATCAGCGCCTGCCTTTCTCGGCGCCCCTCATTATGCATTTGCGCGATGGCGGCTTTGGCCTCTTGTGTCATGCGGGCTATTTCGGCGCGGGCCGCCTCCCGCTCTTGCTGAAGCTCCTCCGCCAGACGCTGATGATGAGCCTGCGCCTCCTCGTTTAGCCGGCGCGCCTCCTCTAATTGCCGCGCTATCTCCTGCGACCGCTGCTGCATAAAAGTGCTAATCGGCCTGTACAAAAAGCGCCGAAACAGCCATAGCAGCAACACAAAGCCAACGATATTTACGAATAACGCACCTGGATCAAAGCCAAGGCTTTTGAGCGTTTCCATTTCTGTCTCTGCCTTTAACAGGCTTTACATTTTAAGTCTCTGCAGCCAATGAAATTTTTGGGGACTAAAGAAACTCTACAGGCCTTATTAGGCCACATCTTTGGCGATTAACTTCCGGAGCCTAATGTCCCATGCCTGTGACCGCACCGACTGCCTTGCCAGCTGCCTCGACTAATGTCCCCACTTTCCCCTGCAACAGGAAGAACACTAACAGGGCATAAATCACAAGCGATTCAATAAAGCCTAAGGCGATAATTAAGACGCGCTGAATGTCTGAAGTGGCATCAGGCTGTCGGGCGATGGACTCTAAGGCTGACGCTGCCGCCTTCGCCTGCGCCATGGCCGCACTTAAAACGGCAATCGGAACTCCTAAAGCGACTCCAATGGCTAATGCTGCTTCAAATGACATTGTTGGACCTCACACCTTTTTTTGCGGCCATCTAACTGGCCGTCTGAGATACTTTATGCGTTATAAAAAATAACAGGCTCGCTATCTTTGCAAAACGAATGGGGCTGCCTGAATTATATTCTCGCATATTCCTGCTGAGGCGCTGGCGCTTCACATACAGCCGCTTTCTTTTCGGAATGCTCTGCCTCTTCTTCATGTCCGCCGCTTACTGCCATCCCGATGTACACTGCCGTCAGCATCGTAAAAATAAGCGCTTGAATGAAGCCGCCGAAAATGGCAAAGGCCACCATAATCAGATGAATCGGAATCGGCAACCAGATTGCCTTAAAAATGGCAGCGCCGAGCTTGATCAATTCACTGACAACTGTTTCCTCCCCAAAGATATTTCCAAACAGACGCACCGAAAGGGATAACGGCTTGGCTAATTCGCCAATTGTGTGAATAACGACATTCAATGGCGCTAAAGCCCAATACAGCGCCATCGGCTGAAAAGGCTCGCCCAAAAAATGTTTCAGATAGCCAAGGCCATGCGTGCGCAAGCCCAAATACTGCACATAAACAAATACAGTTAGCGCGAGCGCTGCCGTCATACTATAATTTGTTGTCGGCGAAACTAATCCGGGAATGAGGCCTGTCAAATTCAAACAATAAATATAAATGAAACAACATGCTAAAAAAGGCATATATTTTTCGCCGTCAGGCCCCATCACATTCACTGCAAAATTGCGAAAAACTTCGTATGTCCATTCCCAGAAATTCTGCCAGCCACGCGGCACGCGCTCTAATTGCCGCGTCCCCAGATAGATGGCCACGCATAAAAAAATAATGACGCACCAGCTAGCCAGCACCCACGGCGATAAGACGCCCTGCCAGGAGGCAGGCACATGCTGCCAGATTATGTTAAACCATGTCGCCGGATGATGCTCCACTTTAGCCGCTCCCCATAAAACGCTAGCCCCTGCCTCTTTGTTTCTTATCGGCTTTTTGGGCTTGAGCTGTAACGAGAGCCATATATATCGCAAAAAAAATTAATGTGTATGTATAGCCAAAAAAAATAGCCAGGACCTCTGTGTGTAATACCCTTACACTCAAATACAAAAGAGCCGCAATGGCCCCCAAAATGAACAGGCGTATGGCGCTGCTTATACGCCGCCGCCATAATCGACGGGATGTAAAGGCTAAAACATAGTAAGCGACGCCGCCCAAAGAGGCGCCGCCGATAAGGATGCCAGCCAAATAACCCAGACTAAAGGAGAACGAGACCCAAAAAGCCAGAAGACAAGCGATGATTATCGCAGCCGCTGTAGCGCCTATTATGAGCTTGATCTCGCGCGGCCAGGGCTGAGCTTTCATTGGCTGGCAATAGACACAAGGCGGATTAATTGCACGAAGCCAGCGAAAGCGCCCAGCAAAAATCCAAGCAAAAGCAGCCAGGGCTCCGTGCCCCAGCGCTGATCCGCCCAATGGCCTGCCCATGCCCCAATTGCCACACAGGCGGCCATTGTGAAACCGGCTCCGCTGAATAACGCCACTTGGCGCAGAGCCTGGCCCGTGCGCCTGGCGCTCGCGCGCCGCGGCTCATCCTCCGTCTGTGGGGTTGGCTCGACGCTATCCATGCTCGAGCCCCCTTCCCAAATCCAGATAATACGCCTTTCTCGGCGGCCTGTCAAGCCAAAGAGGGCTTTACGCATTAATTTTTAGCAGCGAAGGTTTATTGACGCCTCCTCCCTATCTTTGTTAAACTGAACGCATTAGATAGCCTGAACTGTCTGGGGAGGCAGAGATGTCGGCAATCACAATCGACGAAATCCGCCATCTATGCCGTTTGGCGCGTCTGGCGCTTTCGGCAGAAGAAATGCAGCGCGTGGGCGCAGAATTAAATCGTATTATGATACATTTTCATGAATTGCAACAGCTCAATACAGAAGGCGTCCCCATCACCTCCCATGCCATTCCAATGAAAGATGTGTATCGGGGCGATAATGTCGGCGAATCATTGCCTGTTGAAAAAATTGTGGGCAATGCGCCAGACAGCATAGAAGGCTATTTCCGCACGACTTTGTTTATGGAAACAGAGGAGTAGCAGCCGTGCAATTATTTGAACTGACAGCTTGGCAAATCGCGGATTTGCTCCGGCAAAAGGAAATCTCAGCCAAAGAAGTCACGCAAGCCTGCGCCAGCCGTATCGCCGCTGTGGAAGAGCGTGTGCGCTCGTATATCACGCTGACCTTGGAATTAGCGGAACAGCAGGCAACCGCTGTGGATGAAAAACGCCTGCGAGGCGAGCCGCTTTCCGCCGTCGCCGGCGTGCCGATTGCATATAAGGATGTGCTGTGCACAGAAGGCGTGCTCACGACCTGCGCCAGCAACATGCTGCGTAACTTTGTGCCTCCTTACACGGCTACAACCATTCAACGCTGTGAGGCGGCCTGTTTGCCGATGCTGGGCAAAACAAATATGGATGAATTTGCGATGGGCTCCTCCACGGAGAATTCTGCTTTCCATATTACGGCCAATCCGTGGAATTTGTCCTGTGTGCCGGGCGGCTCCAGCGGCGGCTCGGCGGCGGCTGTAGCGGCGGGCGAAGCCTTTTGGGCGCTGGGCTCCGACACTGGCGGCTCTATTCGCCAGCCGGCCGCCCTGTGCGGCCTTGTCGGGCTGAAGCCCACTTACGGACGAGTCTCCCGCTATGGGCTCATCGCCTACGCCTCCTCGCTAGATCAAATTGGCCCCCTCACTAAGGATGTCCGCGATTGCGCCTTGCTGATGAACATTATTGCCGGACGCGATGAGCGAGACTCCACCTCTGCAGATTTGCCTGTGCCAGATTATACGGCGTATTTAGGCCGCGAGATTAAAGGAATGAAAGCGGGCGTAGTGCGGGAGCTGCTTTATGGCGAAGGAATCGCGCCCGATGTGCGGGCGGCTGTAGAACAGGCGATCCAGAAGCTGGAGGATTTGGGCGTGGCGTGCGAAGAAGTCAGCCTGCCCCATTCTGAATATAGCTTGCCCTGCTATTACATTATTGCGCCGGCTGAATGCTCCAGCAATCTGGCGCGTTATGATGGCGTGCGCTATGGCCATCGCACCGCTCAGCCTGTGACGGATATTTATGATATGTTTGCCAAAACGCGTGCGGAAGGCTTTGGGCCAGAAGTCCGCCTGCGCATCATCAAAGGCACATATGTGCTCAGCGCCGGCTATTATGACGCCTATTATAAAAAGGCCTTGCAGGTGCGCACGCTCATCAAGCGCGATTTTGAACAGGCATTCACACGCTATGATTTTCTCTTGTGCCCCACTTCGCCCACTGTCGCCTTCAAAATCGGCGAAAAAGCGGATGATCCGCTGGCGATGAAGCTAGCGGATATTTGCACGCTGCCTGTCAATTTGGCCGGCATCCCCGCTCTCAGTGTGCCCTGCGGCTTTTCAGAGGGCCTGCCCATTGGCTTACAGCTTATGGGCAAGCCGTTTGACGAGCCTACGCTGCTGCAAGTGGCATACGCCTACGAACAAGCCACTGATTGGCATAAACAGCGCCCGCAGCTATAAAAAACAGCTTCATGACATTTGCGGATTTTAATCTTTAATCTTGTACTTTTAGGCAGCATTCAGAATGCCGCAGGCTGTATTTTGCTGGGCGACGCCGGACGATTGGCGAACAACAATCCCTATTATT
>CAZUOJ010000105.1:0-12827 GCA_964622325.1 uncultured Armatimonadia bacterium | reverse complement strand
TGGAGCTATTGGAGGCAGGCTTGCATGAGCAGCCCGAACAATTGCGGAAGGAAGCCCAGGCGGCTATTGAGCGAGCGGAAACAGAAGGATTTGAGGCCATAGGCCTGGCGTACGGGCTGTGTGGCCGGGGCACAGCCGGGCTGCAAGCATTCTCTATCCCTGTTATTATCCCGCGCGCCCATGATTGTATGACACTGTTTTTGGGCTCCCGCGCCGCCTATCGGCAACAATTCGCCAAAGAGCCCGGAACATTTTATATCACAGCTGGCTGGTACGAAAGCAAAGTGCGGCCCCTGGGACGCGAACATGAGCGTCATTATGTGCGTCCGGAGGACATTGAAAAGGATCCTCGTTTTGCGCCTCTGGCAGAAAAATTTGGCCCCGAACGTGCAGCCTATATCATTCATTTTCATGACAGCTGGAAGCGCAATTATACGCGGGCTGCCTATATTGATACAGGGCATCCTCATCCCGAAAAATATCAGGAATACGCTCGCCAGATGGCGGAGGATCTGGGCTGGCGTTATGAAACAGTGCCGGGAGATCTGCATCTCTTGCGTAAGCTCGTCAGCGGCGAATGGAACGAGGAGGAATTTTTCATCTTACAGCCGGGACAACGCTCAGCCGCCAGCGGCGAGGAAAGCGTATTTACAGCCATTCAGATTGCAAAGGCGCCCACAGGGCCTTCTTGTGCATCCGCCATCAGCGAGAAAAAGCAGGAGGCACAGGAAGCGACAAAAGCTCTTTCAAGCCGCCCTGATAGGCACATAAAAACGCCACAAGCTGCGCGCGAAGGGATAAAGCTTCCTGTGCGGCAGGAAGATGTTTTGCAACACAGAGGCAGCTCATCAGAAGCTTCCAAGCCAGCAAGAGAAGCGTCTTCTCCGATAGGCATGTTAGGCTTAGGCATAGATGCAGGCGGCACATACACGGATTGCGTGCTTTATGATCTGGAAAATCGGCACGTAATCGCCAAAGCGAAAGCCATTACGACACATCATCATTTGCTGATAGGGATTGAAGAAGGGCTACAGCGTCTCCAGGAAGCTCTCCACGCCTGTGGGCCGACATCAGGGAAATCCTCAAACATTTCCTCCTGGGCGTTAAAACAGGATTACAAAAATGACGCTTTATTGTCGCGTGTTCAGCTAGTCGCCTTGTCCACAACACTGGCGACAAATTCCATTGTGGAAGGCAAGGGCGGCCGTCCGGGCGCTATCGTTATGTCGCCATTAGGAAATACAATAGCGGCAGAAATCCCCTGGCAGCCTGTGCGCTATGTGTCTGGAGCGCTGGATATTCGGGGCAACGAGCTGGCATCGCCTGAGCCGCAGGAGATTGAGCAGGCTGTGCGAGAGCTGCTGGCTGAAGGCGTGGATGCTTTTGCTGTTTCAGGCTACGCCAGCGTGCGCAATCCTGCTCATGAACTATTCGTGCGCGATATCATTCGCCAGCATTGCGATTTGCCCGTGATATGCGGCCATGAGCTGTCCCAACGGCTGGATTTTATCGCCCGTGCTAATACGGCTATCCTGAATGCGCGCTTGCTGAGTCTGATCGGGCGCTTGCTGGATGCTGTAAAAGCGTGTTTGAGGCGTCTGGGCATTTCTGCGCCGCTAATGATTGTCAAGGGCGATGGCTCGCTGATAAATGAACAGACAGCTCGGGAGCGGCCTGTGGAGACAATATTGTCCGGCCCTGCCGCCAGCGTTTCTGGCGCCCGCCATCTCACAGATGTGCAAGAAGGCCTTGTTTTTGATATGGGCGGCACGACAACGGATAGCGCCAGGCTGCGCCAGGGCCTCGCCCGCGTGCATCCTGAAGGCGCGCTAGTGGGCGGCTGGCGAACAAGCGTTGAAGCGACGCATATTCACACAATTGGATTGGGCGGCGACAGCCATATCACTTTCAATGCCGAACGGGAATTGCTTATCGGGCCCCGCCGCGTATGGCCCATTTGTTATCTGGCCGCACAATATCCCCCCATTCTGGAGAAGCTACAGCGCCTCGAGGAAAGCCTTTATACAACAGCCAGCCATTCGCAAATGCTGGAATTTTTCCTGGCGGGACGGGATTATGAGCAAACGCCCTTAGAGGCGCGGGAGCAAGAGATTGTCCGAGAATTGCAGGAACGGGGCCCATTGTCCCGCGAAGAATTAGCGCACAGGCTGGGGCTTTTGGAGCCTTCTTTGTTGCGCCCCGAGCGCTTAGAGAATCTGGGCTTTGTGCAGCGCGCGGCGTTAACGCCTACAGATTTGCTTCATGTCACAGGCGAATTTACAAAGTGGAACAGGCAAGCTGCGCAGCTTGGCTTGAATATTTTCGCCCAATTATATGGCGTGGCGCCCGAAGAAATAATCCAGCGTGTCAAAGAAGAAATCGTCAAGCGGCTGTGCAGGCTTGTGCTGGAACACATCCTGGAATCCCTTTGGGAGGCAAAAGAGCCTGGAGACAAGCCTAATGAAACATCAAGGAGCCTAAAAGCAGCCAAGCAGGGCGCAGAGGCCCGATTAGGGACATATATTTTAGATTTAGCTCTGGCGTCCCACTCCTCGGGGCCATTAGATGTGTCTCTCACATATAAAGACACAATTGTGGCTTTGGGAGCTCCTGTGCAGGCTTTTTTCCCGGAAGTGGCACGGCGCTTGAATGCTCGCCTGATTATTCCCGAACATGCTGATGTGGCCAATGCCATTGGCGCTGTCGCGAGTGAAGTTGTAGTCCGAGAGAAGGCCATTGTGCGTCCGGGCGATGTGGCGGCTTATGTTGTGCATTCTCGCCGAGGCAAGCAGGAATATGAGCGCTTAGAGGCTGCGCTGCAAGCCGCCCAAGAGGAAGCTGGCAGGCTGGCGGCGGAACGCGCGGCCAGACAGGGCGCTGCGCAGCCCAAACTCCGCATTTCTATGGATGAGCGACGGGGGCTGCTTTCCGATGGCCAGGAGGAACTGATAGAAGTTATTGTGGAAGCGACAGCATATGGACGCCCTCTCTTGCTGGCCGCCGCCACATAAATAGAAGTTTACAGTTTCTTCATTCTTATTAGGCTTTGCTGCAAAGGAAGACATATGCCGCTTCATCATTCTGAGCCCTGGCTAATACGGGCCTGGCGCGCTTTTGAACAATGGCTTTTCGGCGCCCCTGCTGCCTCGCCAAAAAAGACGCGCGGGGAAGAGGCCGAAGATGTCGCGACGCGCTATTTGCAATCCAAAGGCTATAAAATTGTAGCGCGCAACTGGCGTTGTCGCTGGGGAGAATTAGATATCGCGACAGAATATGACGGGCGCCTTGTAATTGTGGAAGTCAAATCAGCACGCTCAGATGATGCGTATCGCGCATTTACGCGTATAGGGCATACAAAAGCGCAGAAGCTCTGTAAGCTTGGGGAATTGTTTGCCAAAAAATATGGCTATTTAGGGCATCCTATACAAATAGATGTTATTGAAGTGACATTTTTCCCGGAGGCTTCCCCCAAAATCTGTCATTTTGAAGCGGCCATAAAAGAAGAACGTATGACAAGAAGAACACAATATAAACGAAATTAAAGGTTTTCGATTTGCTGCGAGCATATCTTAGGATGAGAAGCTGATTTATTCGGCAAGAAAGGGCACATTGCTTGACAGCCATGCCTCCTTTCTTTACACTTCTTCTATGATTCCTATGATAAGGCTCCCTGCAAAGTGGGAGCCTTGTTTTTCCCTTCAGCTGCCCATCCAGCTCTAGAGGCAAGCAGTCTGTTGAATGCTGTGGCCTCTCGGAATCAAGGCATAATCTTTTCAAATTCAAAAGTTTGAGCAATGAGGAAGGCTATGACAATTACAGAAAAGCTTTTGGCGCGGGCGGCAGGACTGGATTATTGTAAGCCCGGAGATTTTGTGACATGCAAAATAGATCTCGTTTTGGCAAATGACATCACAGCTCCACTGGCAATTGATCAATTTTTGCAATTAGGGGTTCAGGATGTCTTTGATAAGACAAAAATTGTCCTTGTGGCTGATCATTACACGCCTAACAAGGACATTAAGGCAGCCCAACAAGTCAAAAAAATGCGGGATTTTGCGCGGAAATTTGGCCTTGAACATTTTTATGAGGGCTGCCATGGCGGCATAGAACATATTATATTGCCGGATTTCGGGCTTGTGCTGCCTGGCGATGTTGTAATCGGGGCAGACAGCCATACATGCACATACGGCGCTTTAGGAGCTTTTGCTACAGGCGTGGGCTCCACAGACGCTGCCGCAGCGATGGCGACAGGAGAAATATGGTTTCGTGTGCCCGAGAGCATGCGCTTTCGCTTTACAGGGCCTCGCCGGCCTTATGTCACAGGCAAGGATCTCATTCTGTACACAATTGGCAAAATCGGCGTAGATGGGGCACGATATCGGGCAATGGAATTTGTCGGGGACACAATCGAACATCTGCCCATGAACGATCGCTTTACGATGTGTAACATGGCCATTGAGGCTGGCGCTAAATCCGGCATTATTGCGCCTGATGAAATAACGATAGAATATGTGAAGCCGCGCGCCAAGCGAGATTATGAATTGTTTTATAGCGATCCTGAGGCCGAATATGTAGAAGAATACGAATGGCAGACAGCGGATATTGAGCCGCAAATCAGCTTTCCGCATTTGCCCGAAAATACACGGGGCCTTTCTGAAGTGGGCGAAATTCACATTGATCAAGCTGTTGTGGGCGCCTGCACTAATGGACGCCTGGAGGATTTGCGGCTGGCTGCGGAAGTCCTGCGGGGCCGCCGTGTGCATAAAGATGTGCGTTGCATTATCATCCCCGGAAGCCATGAAATATATCTTCAGGCTGTACGGGAAGGCCTCATTGAGACATTTTTGGAGGCGGGATGTATCATCAGCCCGCCCACATGTGGGCCGTGTTTGGGCGGACATATGGGCATCTTGGCCGAAGGCGAACGCGCTATCGCCACAACAAATCGTAATTTTGTGGGCAGAATGGGGCATGTTAAAAGCGAAGTTTATCTGGCTAATCCAGCCATCACAGCCGCCAGTGCTGTGTTAGGGCGTATAGGCGGGCCAGAGGAGCTGGAATAATTTCCTGACGACAAATCAGGCTTCTTCAGCCATTTCAATAGAAATGGAGCGCAAAAAATTTGAAATCATCTTCAGAGGAGCAAAATGCGAATCAAAGGCTTTGTTCATAAGTTTGGCAATCATGTAGATACAGATGTAATTATTCCCGCGCGCTATCTGACGACAAACGATCCCACGGAACTGGCGCCACATTGTATGGAAGACATCGATCCAGAATTTGTGAAACGCGTCCAGCCGGGAGATATTATCGTGGCCGGGAGCAATTTCGGCTGCGGCTCTTCACGCGAACATGCGCCTATCGCCATCAAGGCCGCAGGCATTGCTGCCATCATCGCCGAAACATTTGCGCGTATTTTTTATCGCAATGCGCTGAATATTGGCTTGCCGATTATTGAATCGAAAGAAGCCGCTCGGAATATTGAAGCCGGGCACGAAATTGAAATTGATCTCGAAGCAGGGAAAATCAAAAATATCACAACAGGACAGGAATTCACATTCGCCCCGCTTGTCGGAGCAGCCATGGAGCTAATTCAGGCCGGCGGCCTAGTGCCGCTTGTGAAACGGAAATTAGCAGCCCGATAAGCTATCTTCTTTATCTAAATCGTATTGGCATGCTATTGATCCCCCACAAGGCGTTCAAATTGTGCCATACAGGATTTCTTGTGCTAATTGTATTCTCTTAATTCAATAAATTCTTTTCAGCCCCTGTTATTCTCAGCTCTGAGGCGGCAAAATTAAGCGCGCTTACTCGTGAAATTCTTTTATGATATAATTCTTATATTGCAAGCAACTTTTTAAAAAATACACGTTTCCTAGGCTTAACAGGAGCTGAAAGACGCGGAAGCAAAAATGGCTTTGCCTATTGTGGCTATTGTGGGACGAACTAATGTAGGAAAATCCTCGCTTTTTAATCGGCTTGTGGGACGCAAGCTGGCTGTTGTGGAGGATTTTCCGGGCGTGACGCGCGATCGTCTCTATGCGGAAGCAGAGATGGATCGCCGCCTTGTGCTGCTTGTGGATACAGGCGGCATTGTGGGCGGCGAGGGGGATGAATTGTTTATGCGCGTCAAACAGCAGGCTACGCTGGCGCTGCAGCAAGCTGATGTAATTATTATGCTAGTGGATGGGCGTGAAGGCTTGACGGCGCTGGATTATGAAGTCGCGGAAATCGTGCGACGTTCAGGCAAGCCCTATGTGCTGGCTGCAAATAAAATGGAAAGGCGCTCTTCCGATTCCGAGGCGTTTGCAGCCTTGCGGCTGGGACTGCCCATAGATATTTCGGCTATTCATGGACAGGGGCTGCAGGAACTTGTAGAGGAAGTGGAGAAGCTTTTGCCTCCCGAGGGGAGGGAAGAGCCAGAAGAGGCAGAAGCGCTGGCCGTCGCCATCATCGGGCGGCCCAATGCAGGCAAATCGGCGCTGACAAATGCGATTTTGGGCGAGGAGCGCGTGATTGTCAGCGAAACGCCGGGCACGACGCGTGATGCCGTGGATACATTTTTTGAATGGGAAGGAGAGCGCTGGCGGCTGATTGATACAGCAGGCTTACGGCGACGCGGCAAGCGCAAAGATACAGAATTTTACACAAGCCTGCGGACATTGCGGGCGCTGGCGCGTGCCGATGTGGCTGTTGTCGTTGTGGATGCACATGCGGGCCCCTGTGCTCAGGACGCGCGCGTTGCCGGAGAAGCGCATGAAGCGGGGCGAGGCATTGTCATTGCCGCCACGAAATGGGATTTGCTCAAGCCTTATACGCAGCCTGACGAAATGTCTGCCCCCCTTAAGCCAGAAAAGGCGGAAAAGCTTTTACGAAGCGATCTGGAGCGGCTTGTGCGTTTGGAAATGCCCTTTGCGGCCTATGCGCCGATTGTCTATACAAGCGCTGTGACGCAAGAAGGCATAACGGAATTGCTGCATACAATCCGCGTTGTCGCAGAAAATTTCCGCCGGCGGATTGAAACAGGCGGGCTCAATCGCACGATTCGTGAGGCCATCGAACGGCATGCGCCGCCCACATACAAAGGCAAGCAGCTCAAGATTTATTACGCCACACAAGTGCAAACAGAGCCGCCGACATTTGTGTTTTTTGTCAATAATCCGAAGCTTGTCCATGTGTCATACGAGCGCTATTTAATCAATGTGTTACGCCGAGAATATGATTTCACAGGGACGCCCTTAAAAATTATCTGGCGTGAACGCCGACGGGAGGAGAAAAAACGCTGAACGATGACAGCCGCCGGCATTATGGCTATCGTGGGCAGCTATCTTGTAGGAGGAATTCCTATCGGCCTTCTTGTGGGCCGCGCTTACGGAATTGACGACATCCGCAAATACGGCAGCGGCAATATCGGCGCCAGCAATGTGTTGCGGCTGATTGGCGTGAAAGCCGGGCTTTTCGTCTGGCTTATGGATGCCCTGAAGGGCTTTATTCCTGTGCTTATTGCACGTCAGATTTTGGGCTTGTCGGAAATCTGGCTGGCAGGCGTGGCTCTGGCAGCGCTTGTAGGCCATTGTTTTTCTCTTTATTTGCGTTTTGGCGGCGGGCGAGGCGTGTCCACAAGCCTGGGCGTCGCCCTTGGCCTGGATTGGCGTGTAGGCGCGATCTGTTTTGGGCTGTGGATTCTTGTCGTGGCTGTGACGCGTTATATCTCCTTGGGCTCCATTATTGGTGTCAGCGTCTCTCCCTTTATAATGGCGCTTTTTCACGCGCCCTGGCCGTATATTGGATGCATGATCCTTCTGGCGGCATTAGTCGTCTGGCGTCATGCGCCGAATATTCAGCGTCTGCTAGCGGGCACAGAACGCAAAATTGGCCAAAAGGAAGTTATTGGGGAGCAGGGCTCCCGGAGCGCCCCGTGAGCTATCGACAGGAAGCGGCTGTGACAGTGCTGGGGGCTGGAGCCTGGGGGACGACATTGGCCTGGATGCTGGCGCGACAGGGGCACAGCGTATGCTTGTGGGCGCGGCGGCCAGAATTTGCTTCCCAGTTGACACAGGAGCGAGAAAATCGCCCTTATTTGCCTGGTGTTCGGCTTCCGGAAAATATCCGTATCACGGCCGATGTCCAGGACGCTTTAACAGGACAAAGGAACATTATTATCGCTGTGCCCTCACACGGCATGCGGGCTGTCGCTCAGCAGGCGCTGCCATTTTTAGCGCCAAAGGCGCTTGTCATCAGCGCCACAAAAGGCCTGGAGCGTCCGCAGGGATTTCGGATGAGCGAAGTGCTGGGGCAAACATTAAAGGAGCGTCAGCCGCGCCTTGTGGCGCTTTCCGGGCCTAATCTTTCGGGCGAAATTGTAGCGGGAAAGCCAGCTGTCAGTGTTGTCGCTTCGCCTGATCCGCAGGCGGCGGAAGAGGCGCAAAAATTATTGGCGCACAGGCTCTTTCGGATTTATACTAATTCAGATATAATTGGTGTAGAATTATGCGGAGCAATAAAAAATATTATTGCTATCGGGGCGGGCATATGTGATGGATTGGGCTTAGGAAGCAACGCCCGCGCGGCGCTGTTGACACGGGGAATGGCGGAGATGCGTCGGCTGGGCTTGCGGTTGGGGGCGCGGGCCGAAACATTTGCTGGCTTAGCGGGAATGGGGGATCTTATCGCTACATGTCACAGCCCGCTCAGCCGCAATTGGACTGTGGGCTTTCGCCTGGGCCAGGGTGAAAAGCCCCGAGATATCTTTGATTCAATGCATACAGTGGCTGAGGGGATTTTCACAACATTCGCGGCAAGAGATAAAGCCCAGGCTTCAGGCGTAGAAATGCCCATTACAGAAACATTAGCTCGTGTGTTAAAGGAGGAGCTTTCGCCTCAAGACGCAGTGTGGGAATTAATGACGCGCCGCTGGCGGGCAGAAGAGGACGAGGGATGAAAAGCCTGAGCCGTTGGCTGAAACTCTGATCGGGCTGAACAGCGCGGCGGCGAGGCTTTTGCATTAATTTTTTAAGTAAGGAGGTAAGCGTGATGACTCCCGTATTAGGCAAGGCAGATATTGCAGAGCAAGTCGCCGAAAAAACGGGCTTGACGAAAAAGGATGCCGCCGCGGCTCTGGAGGCAGCGCTGGACAGCATCGCCAGCTGGCTGCAGCGAGGGGCGAAAGTGCGACTAACGGGCTTTGGCGTATTTGAAGTGCGTTCGCGCAAAGCTCGCCGGGGGATGAATATGGCTACAAAGCAGATTGAGGAAATTCCCGCCGGCAAAGTGCCTGTTTTCAAAGCCAGCAAGGCGCTCAAGGAGGCTATAAAATAGCAATAATTCGCCGCGCATGTCCTCTTTACAAAGGCGCCCTTATGGCGTATGATATAAGGCACAGATACAAAGCGGGCAAGACGCCTTTACGGGCTGGATGTAGTTGACAGCTTATTGTTAGTGTGCTTGCGAAGTCGGGGCGTGGCGCAGTTTGGTTAGCGCGTTGGACTGGGGGTCCAAAGGTCGCCGGTTCAAGTCCGGCCGCCCCGACCATATTTATAATTTAGTTTTGTACGAACATTGTTTTGATTAATTTATTATTATCTCATTGTCTTTGATTTTTTATTTATCTCTTGATATTTGTAAAGATTTTTATCTTCAATATAGATTAAGAGTGGACATGGGGCGTCCAGAGAAAAAGCTCTGGACGCTCTTGTTTTTAATCGGGGCTTTCTGTTATCTTTTAAGAGATTTTCTGATATTTCGGCACAAATTTGTTTGTTCCAGAGGAGTCCAGAGAATGTCATCCTCCGCCGAACTTTTTGCCCAGACATTTGCGCGTTATCAACAATATGTGAGTCCGAGCCTGGCGGCGCTTGTGAAATTTATGGGGCTGGAGACAGTGGAATGGCGCGCGGAGGGCTGTTATGTTTATGGGCCGGAGGGGGAAGCGTATCTGGATTGCCTGGGGGGGCCCGGCGTGTTCACATTTGGCCATCGCCATCCCAAAATCATTGCTGCCGTCCAAGAGCAGCTTAGCCAAATGCCCCTGTCCAGCCATGTGCTGCTCAATCCTGTTCAGGCGGAGGCGGCCGAAGCCCTCGCCGCAATCGCTCCGCCAGGCCTGCAATATACCTTCTTTTGCAATTCTGGCGCGGAGGCTGTAGAGGGGGCGCTCAAAATCGCCCGGATGTACACGAAACGGCCTCATTTTGTCTGCGCGCAAAACGGCTTTCATGGCAAAACATGGGGGGCGCTCAGCGCCTCTGGACGCGATGTCTATAAAAAGCCCTTTGAGCCGCTCCTCCCGGGCTTCACGCATGTGCCCTTCGGGGACGCCGATGCTCTGGCCGAAGCTGTGGATGAGCACACGGCCGCTGTGTTGTTAGAGCCGATTCAATGTGAGGCGGGCGTTATCGTGCCGCCCGAAGGCTATTTGCGCGCCGCCCGGGAAATTTGCCAGCGCGCAGGCGCGTTGCTGATTTTGGACGAAATTCAAACAGGCCTGGGGCGCACAGGCGCCATCTGGGCGTGTAATTTTGAAGATGTGGCGCCGGATCTGATGACAGTGGGGAAGGCATTGGGCGGGGGCGTGATGCCCATTGGCGCCTTTATGGCGCGAGCAGAAATCTGGGATGTGTTCCGCGAAAATCCGTATATTCATACATCCACATTCGGCGGCAATCCCTTAGCCTGCCGCGCAGCCGTGGCGGCGCTTCATGTGCTGCAAGAAGAAAATATCCCGGCTCTATGTCGTGAACGAGGAGAAGAATTGCTGACAGGCATCAGCGAAGCTGCGGCAGCGTATCCGGAGCTTGTGCAGGAAGTGCGGGGCAAGGGGCTGCTCGTGGGCGTGCAATTCCCCCACGCCGATATCGGCAATCTCGTTATTGCCGGCCTCATTCAGGAGCATATTCTGGCGGCCTTCGCCCTGAACAGGCCCGAAGTGCTGCGCTTTGAGCCGCCCGCCTGTATCTCCCGCGAGGAAATCGCCCGCGTTGTGCAGGCGTTCGCCCATTCTTTGCAATCCGCCAAGGAACTGTTGCAGCTCTAATATGTCCAATTCCAATAGCCAGGAGATTTCTATGCCCCTGCGGCGCTTGCTTTTGCTGGGCCTTATTGCCTTTTTGCTTTTCGGCGTAGGCTGCGGGCGAAGGACCAGAGGCCCTCAACAGGCCCGCCCGCCTGCGCCCAAAGCGCTCCCCTATCGCCTCGTGCCCGTACTGTGTTATCATCATCTCACAGATAATCCCAAGAGCGCTTATGATGTCACGCCGGCGGATTTTCAGGCGCAGCTTCGCCTGCTCAAAAGCCGCGGCTATCACAGCATTTTGTGTCAGCAATTAGCAGATTATCTGGCCGGAAGCCATAATCTGCCCGAAAAATCAGTGCTCATCACATTCGATGACGGCCGCGCCAGCTTTAAGAAAGCGGCGCGTCCTCTTTTGGAAGAAATCGGCTATCGGGCCGCGCTATTTATCAATCCAGCGACAATTGGCGGCAAAGATTATCTGACATGGGCAGATTTGCGGGAGCTGCAACAAGCCGGCTATGAAATCAATTCGCATACATATTCTCATCTGAATTTGACAAAAAAGCCGACGGGCCTGACAAGAGAAAAACATCAGGAGCGCGTGCGCCAGGAAATGTTGCGGGGCTATCAGGAGATTGAAAAGCATTTGGGGCAGCCGCCCGTGGCGCTTGCGTATCCTTTTGGCAATTATGATCTTTTCGCCATGCGTACAGCCCGGGAAGTGGGCCATCGGCTGGCGTTTTCCATAGATCCGGGCGTTGTGGACAACAAAAGCGATCCCTGGGCGCTGCCCCGCAAAATGATTGTCAAAGGCACATCGCTGAAAGCTCTGGAGAGATTTCTGCAGACACAGCCTTTGCATTTGACAGGCTGGCAGCCGCCGCGCGGGGCGCGCGTGAGCTCACGGAATTATCGCTTTACGGCTTATCTGGCGGATCCGGATGCGGCGGGGCGGCTGGGCGCAGAGGCAGGGAAAAATACAAAGCTGAAATATGATCCCGCCACGCGGCAGATTGTGCTGACAAGCCGGCTCAATCCCGGCGCCAATCTCATTCGTTTGTATTCCACAGGCACGCCGCGCCGGGAAATTGGCTGGATAGTTGTGGCAGAGGCTGATTAATGAGCCAGTTGGGGGCCGGCCCGCACAAAAGCAGCATTTTGCGAAATTGCCATATCAGTAAAAAGAAACGGCTGGAGCTCGTTATCGTTTTATTGCTGGCTTTATGCACATCGTGAGCGCGGCACGCGCTTTAGCACAGCTATGTGGACGGCTGGAATGGATTGAGGGAGCTATTTTTTGAATTTATAATAGGGGCATGGCCAACGAGCCGACATCGTTAATTTGGCGCGAAACGCCGCGGCAGGCTCGCCGACGCCGCCAGGCGCAGCAGCAATCCAGTTGCTGCTGCTGTCTGATTGTCTTTTTTTCCCTGTTGATTGCGCTGATTGTCTGGCATCAGGCATTATTTTCTTTTTTTCGCGGGCGGGCAGCCGAAAAAGCTGCGCCGCCGGCAGCCGTTTTTCCGCTGGAGCTCGCCACAGACGCTCCTCAATATCTGCGTTATCAGCTCGTGAAGATTTATGCTACAGTGCAGAATGTGAACGGCCAGCGGGAGACAGCAGCGCGCCCCATCACAATCAGTGTCTCTCATCACGGAGAAACAATTAAAACAATTGGCGATTTTACGAGTGTGACGGCCCGCTACAATCAAAACAGCCAGCTATACGAGGCATATTGGCCGATTCCCTGGAATGCGCCGCTGGGAGAATACATCGTGGAAGCGAGTGTGCAGATTGACAATCCGGCGGCATGGCC
>CAZUOJ010000104.1:0-12975 GCA_964622325.1 uncultured Armatimonadia bacterium | reverse complement strand
GAGGGCCATAAGATTTTGCCCACCATTTTGTCTCGCTGTCAGCGCTTTGACTTTCGCCCGCTGTCCGTCCCCGATACTGTACGTATGCTCAAGCGCATCGCCGCGGCGGAAGGCATCGTTGCCCAGGAGGAGGCGCTGATCGCTATCGCTCAGGCCGCCGAGGGCGGAATGCGGGATGCCGAAAGCATCTTTGAACAAGTCGTGGCGTTCAGCGAGGGGAATGTGACCTTAGAGGTTACGAATCAAGTGCTGGGCGTCACAGAAGCGGAAACATTGCTGCAGATAGCGGAAATTGTGGCGCGGCAGGAGCTGCCGGCAGTGTTTGCCCTTGTGGATCAGCTCGTGGCCGCGGGCAAGAATCTGCCGCGTCTAGTGGAGGATTTGGCGACCTTCTTTCGCGATTTGTTGCGGCTGGCCTTAGGCGGCAGCCGCGGGATTGCCTGGCTGCAGCTGGGGGATGAGGGCGAAGCACGAATGAAAAAAGTGGCGGAAGCCATTGGGGCTGCGAGGCTGCTTGAGGCTATCCAGACATTGGCCGAGCTGCTTGTGAAGATGAAAACAACAGCGCAACATGCGCTGCTCTTAGAGATAGCGCTGACAGAAATTGCCCAGCCAGCCACAAAAGCGGCCAAAGAGCCCTCCCGCCTAATATCGCCCGCCCCGCCGCGCAGCGGCTCTGTGAAGCCGGCCGCGGCGCCCGCCGCGCAAGACGCTGCCCCGAGCCAGACAACAGGAGCGGCCGCCGCGCCGGCCCGGCAGCCCAAAGCCTCCTTTTCCGGGCCACTCTCTCTCGAGGCGATTCGCGCGCACTGGCAGGATATTCTGGCCGCATTGCGCGTCAATGTGCGCGCCTTTTTGCTGGAAGCAGCGCCAATCGCACTGGAGGAAGATTGCGTCACAATCAGCTTTCCGCCCCAATATCAATTTCATGCCAATCAAATTCAGAATTATCATAGGGAAGCCGTGCAGCAGGCCTTCCAGCGGATTTTGGGACAGCCTTTGAAGTTGAATATTCAGGTTGGGGAGCCCGAGAAAATCTCTGCTGCAAAGGCGGCAGCGCCAGAAAATGAGTCTGCTTCTGCCGAATCTGTAGAGCGGGGAGAGACGACAGAAGCAGAAGCAAAAACGCCGCCTGCCCCAGAAGCGCCGGAAGCGACAGAAGCCGCGCCGGCTACTGTCAGCACGCCCGAAAAGACAGCGACTGAAATAATACAGGAGGCAGCCGTTGCCGAAACGACAGCGGAAAAGCCCCCTGTGTCAGCAGAAGACGCAGCCTTTGCCGCTGCTCCGCCCAAGGAAGAGGGGCAGAAGCGGATGACAATGGAGGAGGCCATCGCGCAGACTTTATCCTTATTCCCGGGCAGCCAGGAGATATTTCCAGAGGAGGAAAACAATTCCCAGGGGAATAAAGATTGAATGTTTTGCCCCCTAAATGTTGTTTTTTGGACAGCATTCTCATAATTCACAAGAGGAGACGCGGAGAGTGCTCCGCATATGTTCAGATGATGACGAATCCCTTTCAGAAACTAATTCAAGCCCAAGTGAACGCCATTCAGGAAAATGTGGCCAAAGCATTTCAGGAGCTGGAGGCAGCTGTCGTGGAGTCCAGCGTCGGCGGCGGCGCCGTCCGTTGCAAAATGACGGGCACGGGGCAGCTATTAGAAATCAAAATTGATCCCCGTGTCGTCAATCCTGAGGATGTGGAGCTGCTGGAGGATCTTGTCACAGCCGCCGTGCGGGATTGCCAGGCCAAAGCCAATGCCCTCAAGCGGGACAAAATTCTTGCTGCCACGCCGCTGGGCGCGCTCGGGATTGAATTGCCGGATGTGTTTTAGCCCGGCCGCAAAAAGCGCAACGCCCCTAACGCTTTTCCGCACAGGCACTTTTCAGGCCCAGGATGTGTTGAATAGACTAGTCTGGCATTTCGCCGAAAGCCGAGGGCTTTTCATGCGATACGCCCGTCCGCTGCAAGAAGTCATCGAGGAGCTTTCCCGCCTGCCCGGCATAGGGCCCAAAAGCGCCCAGCGGCTAGCGCTGCATTTGCTGCGGCAAGATCCAGCGGCGGTGCGCGCCCTGGGAAACGCTATCGCCCGCTTGCCCGATGTCATCCGGCGCTGTCGGGAATGCTTTAATTATACAGAGGGCGAAATATGTGATATATGCACGGATCCCACGCGGGACAGACATTTGCTGTGTGTAGTGGCGGAGCCTTCGGATTTGCTGGCTCTGGAGCGTGCGCAGGAATATCGGGGGCTTTATCATATATTAGGCGGCTTGCTTTCCCCGCTGCGTGGCGTGGGGCCGGATGATTTGACGATTTTGGCGTTGCAGGAGCGGCTGGAACGCCTGCCCGTGCAGGAAATCATCATCGCCACGCCGCCGTCCGTGGAGGGAGATGCAACGGCGGAATATCTGCGCCAAATCCTGAGCGGCCGGGGGCCCTGGCGGCTGACGCGGCCAGCTTTAGGCCTGCCCGTAGGCGCAGAGCTGGATTATGCGGATCAAATTACGCTCATCCGGGCTTTACAGGGCCGCCAAGAAATGTCTTGAGCTTGACGATTTGGCGCAATAAAAGAGGCTTTTAAAATCATAGAACAATGAGCTTTTCAATGCTTTTGGGCGAGCGCAGAAAAGGGCTTGCCAGAAGCGTGATGAGATGATAAAATGGAACGGCTTTACGCGTGCAAGTCCGCATGACATAATGTCCGCGGACAGGGTGAGGACAGCCTCGGGCTTTTCCCCTAAAGCGCAGCACGAAACTTGAAAAGCCTCAGCCCCTTAGGGGCTCAATTGTTTGCGAATGGCAGAGGAGGATACATCGCATGGCCAAGCTTACAGAGGTGCGCTGGCATGGGCGCGGGGGCCAGGGCGCCAAAACGGCAGGATATATTTTGGCGATAGCAGCGGCGGAGGCGGGCTGGAATGTCCAGGCGTTTCCTGAATATGGAGCTGAACGCCGCGGCGCGCCGATGAAATCGTATGTACGCATTTCTGATGCTCCGATACGTTTGCGTTCCAGCGTCAAGCATCCGCAAATCGTTATTGTGCTGGATGACACGCTGTTGGCTTCGGAAAATGTGACGGCGGGGCTGGATGATGAGGCGTTAGTCATCATCAATACGACAATGTCGCCGCAGGAAGTTCGTGAACGGCTGGAAAATAAAGCGGTCCGCGTGGCGACAGTGGATGCTTCAGGCATATCGCAAGAAACGATTGGCCGTGTGATTCCGAATACGCCGATGTTAGGCGCGCTGGCGAAGCTGACGGATGTCGTGACGCTGGAAGGCGCGAAAGAGGGCGTCCGAAAACAATTGGGCGAAAAGCTCGCCCCGGCGGTGATCGAAGGCAATATGCGGGCCATTGAACGGGCCTATGAGGAGGTTCAAGTGGGATGAGACATTATGCTCCCGATGCCAAATGGCATGAATTAGCTCCCGGCGGCATTATCCCCCAAGCTGGCAATGCGGAGGAATATGAAACAGGCGGTTGGCGCAATAAGCGTCCCGTGCGCAATGATGAAGAATGTATTGATTGCTTTTTTTGCTGGGCGTATTGCCCTGATAATGCGATTGAGATCAAAGACGGCAAAATCAAAGGGGCGGGCATTGATTTGAAGCATTGCAAAGGGTGTGGCGTGTGCGCGGCTGTTTGTCCTAAACAATGCATTCAAATGATTTCGGAAGTGGAGGCGCGCGCCGCTGAAAAAGCCCAGGCGGCTTCTTCGTAAATCCAGCGTATCTGGGCAGATTACTTCCAAGCGAATTTTCACGCGCAGGCGTGTTTTAAGGAGGAATTTTCATGGGCAAAGTGATGCCGCTGGAAGGCAATATGGCCGTGGCAGAGGCTATGCGGCAGATCAATCCCGATGTCGTGGCGGCGTATCCGATTACGCCCTCTACGGAAATTGTCCAGACATTTGCCAAGTTCGTGGCCGATGGAGAAGTCACGACAAATTTTGTGGCGGTGGAAAGTGAACATTCAGCAATGAGCGCCTGTATTGCCGCGGCAGCAGCCGGCGGGCGCGTAATGAATGCGACAAGCTCACAGGGTCTGGCGCTGATGTGGGAGATGCTGTACATCGCGGCTTCTTTGCGGCAGCCCGTGATTTTGACCGTCGTCAATCGCGCTCTGTCCGGAAATATCAACATTCATTGCGATCATTCCGATGCGATGGGCGCACGCGATGCCGGCTGGATCCAGCTATATGGGGAAAATTGTCAGGAAGCCTATGACAATCTTATTCAGGCTGTGGCGATTGGCGAGCGGCTGGATGTACGGCTGCCCGTGATGAATTGTCTGGACGGCTTTTTTGTCAGTCACAGCTATGAGCTTGTGGAAGTGGAAGATGATGAGGCGGTGCAGGCATATGTGGGCCCTTACAAGCCTGTCCGGCCCCTGCTGGATGTGGAAAATCCTTACACAATGGGCCCGCTGGATCTGTATGATTTCTATATGGAGCATAAACGGCAGCAGTGGGAAATCTATCCTGCGGCGAAACAGGCCGTGATTGAAGAGGGCCAGCGTTTTGGCGAGATGTTCGGCCGCTATTATGGGCTGATGGAGCTCGTGAATATGGAGGACGCGGAAGTGGCCGTCGTGGCTTTGGGCTCTGCCGCGGGCACATGTAAGGATGTGGTGGCGCAATTGCGGGAACAAGGCGTGAAGGCCGGGCTGTTGAAATTGCGCTGCTATCGCCCCTTCCCGGCCGAAGAAATTGCGGAAGCGCTCAAAGGCTGTCAGGCCGTGGCGGTGATGGATCGGGCGGCCAGCTTTGGCGGCTGCTCCGGGCCTGTATATGTGGAAATAGCGGCTGCGCTCTATACGCATGGCTATCAGATTCCGTTATTGAATTATATTTACGGGCTGGGCGGGCGCGAATTGCCTCCAGAAGACATCCACAAAGTCTATGGCGATTTGTGTGAGCTCTTGGAGGGCAAAAAGCCACGCCAGCTTGTGCAATGGCTGGGCGTGCGGGAATAAATTTTCCGTTAGCAAAAGGCGCTAATGTGCCATTGGCTTAGCGTTTTATATTTGGGAAAGATTTGGGAAATAATCAGGAGGCGAAGATGCCTAAGAATTTGAAACAATATGCACAGGTGCCCCCACGGCTGACAGGCGGCCATCGCCTGTGTCCGGGCTGCGGCGAGCCCACAGCTGTGCGCCAAATCTTGATGGCCACGGACAAGCCCGTGCTGGTCGCCAGCGCGACTGGCTGTCTGGAAGTTTCAACAACAATTTTCCCTTATACGGCGTGGAATGTCCCCTGGATTCATCTGGCCTTTGAGAATGCCGCCGCAACGGCGGCTGGCCTGGAAGCGATGTATCAGGCCTGGAAAGCCAAGGGGAAGCTTTCCGCCGATGCCGAATATCGTTTTATCGCTTTTGCGGGCGATGGCGGCACATACGACATCGGCTTGCAGGCTTTATCCGGGGCGGCAGAGCGAGGCCATCAAATGGTGTATGTATGTTTGAATAACGAAGCCTATATGAATACGGGCGTACAGCGCTCGAGCGCCAGCCCCTTAGGCGCGCACACCACTACATGCCCCTCCGGAACGCATTCCTTCGGCAAACGCACTTTTCAAAAAGATCTGACAGAAATCATGGCCGCCCATGAAATCCCCTATGTTGCTCAGAGTATTTCGGGACGCTGGCGGGATTTGACGGCCAAGGCCGAAAAGGCGTTTGAATGCGGCGGCTTCGCTTTTTTGAATGTGCTCACGCCGTGCCCGCTCGGCTGGATATTTGATTCGGCGCGCACGGCCGAAATCGCCCAGCTGGCCGCCGATTGCTGCCTGTGGCCGCTTTATGAAGTGGAAAATGGCGTATGGCGGCTGACTTACAAGCCCAAGGAGAAAATTCCGGTGGACGAATATCTGAAAGCTCAGGGGCGCTTCCGGCATCTGTTTCAAAGCCCCGACGGAGAAGAAGTCCGCCGGCGCATCCAGGAATATGTGGATCACAAGTGGGAGCTGTTGAAGAAAAAGTGCGGGGAAGCGTAAAGCAAATGATTTAGGGTCTTAATCTTTCCCCAAGTCCCTCCAACAGCCCCAATGAGTTTGTCTTATTCCGGGACAGGCATAATGAGCCTGTCCCGTTTATGTTTTCAGGAGTTCATAAAATATTTGGCAAAAGATTTTTGCAAATTAAAAAATTTTTCTCGCAAGCAGGAACATTTTAATTTGGGGAAGAAACTAGTAAAAAATGAACAATTCAAGAAAGGAGTCATTGCGATGCGAAGAGGGTTTACATTGATTGAATTGCTCGTTGTGATTGCCATCATTGCCATTCTGGCGGCAATTCTGTTTCCCGTGTTTGCTCGCGCCCGAGAAAAAGCCCGGCAATCCAGCTGTCTTTCCAATCTCAAACAGATGGGCCTGGCCTGTTTGCAATATGCCCAGGATTATGACGAGCGGCTGCCCCGCTTTCGGCAATACACCTGGGACACACGGCCCATCGGGCCGTTTAATGTGGGGGCGAATTGCTGGCTCTGTCCGATGTGCGGCGGCGATCTGGATCCCTATACGAAAAATGTGCAGCTTTATCGCTGTCCCAGCAGCAGCTCCAATACAGGCCCCGGCGGGCATGGAGGCAGCTATGGCTATAATTGTCAGGTCAGCGGCGTCAAGCTGGCGGATTTGCAAGCCGTGGCGGAAATCCCGATGTTCGCTGACGCCAACTGCCATTATATTAATCCCCATATGGATCGCAGCGGCGGGTGCTCGCCCTGCGGCTATCAAACGCCCTGCCCCCGCGTGGCCTGGACAAGGCACAATGAAGGCCTGAACATCAATTTTGCCGATGGACATGCGAAATGGATGAAGTCCACAGCCGCCGACGCGCGTTATTATGGATGGAATGTGCGCTAAAAAATCATGGGACAGGCATTGGGGTCTGGGAATGGGGAAACGGCGCTGAAGGAAAGCAAGGAGGGAATAGCATAAGAGTTTTTACAAACAATATACAGCCTTTATTCTGAACACAGCTGGCAAGCAAATATGAATAATAAAGAGGGGCAGGCGTTAATGCCTACCTCTCTTGTTGTTTATTGATGTTCAGAAGAAAGTACGGGCCTGTTTTTACTTTCGCGGCCTGTTTGTATTAACGCACTTTCAGCCAGTAATTCTGATTTACATCGGCGTCCCCGCCCTTGAACCACTTGGAATGGCCATCGCACATGGTGGCATTAAAGCCGCCATTGTGCCGCGAAATATCGGCGCCATCCGGACGAATGCCACAGGGACGGCCATAACAGGTCGCGCCACCACCAATAACATAATTCGGCTGCGTACACCAGCGATTGGCCGACCAGGCATCCATAACGAGGAAGGTTTCCGCTGGATAGGAAATAGAGCCGATTCTCGCATCATAAGTGCCGCGCACGCCGGGCATAACTTGCAGGTTGGCGCCATAGCTGACCCGGGGCATCACGGGAATGCCGGGTGGCACATTCGCCTGGCCAGCGGTGGGATCAGCGCCCGAGGAGCTGTCCGAAGGACATTCAAAAACCTGGACATTGCGGATATAGGGAAAAATGCACACGCGCCAGGACATCAAAGGCCACTGCTGGCCGCCATAAATCCAGTTGTAGGTGGCAGGAAACGCTTCGTCATAATCCTGAGCGTATTGCAGCAGCGCCAGCCCCACTTGCTTCAGATTGGAAAGACAGCTGGATTGCCGGGCTTTTTCCCGCGCCCGGGCGAACACGGGAAAAAGAATCGCTGCGAGGATGGCAATGATGGCAATCACCACCAGCAGCTCAATCAGTGTGAAACCGCGTCTCTTCATCATTGCGAAGGCCTCCTTTTAGAAATATTTTTTAAAATGTCACTGAAATAATGACGATTGAACTATAAATTATATTCCTTAAAAAATCAAACAATTTTTTATAGTTATTTTATTTATGGATTTTATTGCAACAAAGCTGCGCTCTGCAAAACATAATGAGGCTTGGCTTCGTTAGAGGCAGAAGCAATCGCTTCAGGAGTGGCTTCGCCGGTCAGCACCGCAATAGTAGTCAGGCCGGCGCGGCGACCGCAGACAATGTCTGTATAGAGGCGATCGCCAACTAAGGCCGCCTGCTCGGCCGACACGCCCAGCCGCTGCAAAGCCCCCCAGGGCAGACGGGGCTCCGGCTTGCCGGCAATATAATCGGGCTCCCGTCCTGTCATCGCCTTGAAGGCAGCCAGGATAGCCCCGCAATCCGGGACAAATTCATCGGGCCCCACTGGACACATCACATCGGGATTTGTGGCTAAATAAATCACGCCCTGGCGCAGGGCTTGCAGCCCCCAATTCAGCTTTTCATAAGTGAAGCTCCGATCCCAGGAGACGACAAGGACTTCCGCCTCGCGCCAGTCAGCCACTAAAAGCGCGCCCGCGCGCTGCAGTTCCTGTCGCACGACCTCTTCGCCCAGCAACAACATCTTCGCCCCGGCATAATGTTCCGCCACATAATCGCCCAGGACATTCGCGGAGGTGATGACCTGTTCAGGCGCAGTGGGAATGCCCAGACGGGATAGCTTGGCGGCATAGGCTTCTGGCGGGAGCAGGGGATTGTTTGTGATGAAGGCGATTTTAGCGCCCCGCGCCTGCAGGCGCGCCAGCGCTTCCGGCACGCCCGGAATCGCCTGCTCGCCCAGATATACTGTCCCATCTAAATCAAATAGATACGCCGCAAAAGCGGGGATAGCAGCCATATCTCCCGATAGCGTCCTTTCTGAAAGCATCATTTTTGCCCTACAGATTTATCGCTTCCGGCATCACAAGAGGAACACAGAAAGAGCGGGGAAAATTGCCCAGCACAGGGCAGGGGCCCGCTGTTAGCCCGATAATTGCGCCTGAATGGAGGGCCAATCCAGAAGGCCGATCGTGGCGCCTACTGATGTGACTACAGAGCCCGCGTTCAGAGCGCCCGCCTGCAAGGCCTGCGGCACCGACAGGCCATAATGCAAAGCTGCCAGACAGGCGGAGGCGAAAGCATCGCCCGCGCCTAAATTCGAGACAACTTGCACTTCAGGCGCCGGGACAAAATAATGTGCCCGGCCATCATAGGCGCGCGCGCCCTCCGCCCCCATTGTCATCACAACGAGCCGACAGCCCGCCGCGTGTAAAATCTCTAAAGCGCGCTTTTCGTCCCCTTCGCCCCGTTGTTCCGTGATGGCGGCCAGCCGAAAGGCTTCGCTTTTGTTGACGAAAATAATCTCTGTTTGCGCCAGCACATCCTCAAGTCCCTGCAGGCCTTCCTGAAATTGCGCGGAGCCAGGATTAATCGCCAGCCGAAGAGAAGATTGCCGCGCCACCTCCGCCACGACATGCCATAACGCCGCGGCCTTTCCTGTAAGAGAGCCTAAATAAATCCAGCTTGTCTTCCGGACGCGCTCCCAATCCACATCCGAAACCGCCAAATCTGTCCCCGCGCCCCGATGCGTGAGCACTGTGCGATCGCCAGTGGGGCCGACCAGAATGACGGAATAGCCAGTATGCAAATGGGGATTGCGCACAAGCATGCTGACATCCACGCCGTTGCTTCGCAGCTCCTGTTCAATCATATCCCCCGGGGCATCCTGGCCCAGCTCCGCCACAATCCCGGCGCGTAAGCCCAATTTAGCGAAGGCAATGGCGGAATTCGCCGCTCCGCCGCCTGTAGAGATGAATAAATGCTCCACTGCAATTTTGGCGCCATATTCAAAGGCCAGAAACTGCTTTGTCGATAGCGTGTCCTGGATGGAAATCAGGCGGGCCTGATCGCTTAAGACAAAAACATCCTGAGTAGCACTGCCAATAGAGATGACATCATATTCTGCCATAGCGCACTCATTAAAGCGAATTGTTGAGAAAGAAAAGCCCTGAATTACAATCAATTTCGTCAGAAAGCAAGGATATCCTTTGAGTGTGAGCGAAAAATTCTTTATAATGGAGCAACGAGCTTGCTATAGCTTTGGATTATTTAACCCAATTCACAATAAAAAAGGAGTTGCTTGCAGATGACAGAATCGTGGCGTCAGATGATGGATGTGGGCCTAGTGCACTTTATGGCCTATCCTGTAATCCGGGATGAGGATCCGGAGCTGACTATCAAAACAGCCGAGCAATTAGCAGCAGACGAATTTTTTGATGTTATGGAAGTGCGGCGCAGCCGCCATCCGGGCGTACATGAGAAATTGCGGGCCATTGCGGAGCAGGCGGGGATGAAAATAGGCGTAGGCGCCCAGCCAGGCTTGCTGTTAAACAAGCTCAGCCTGAATGATCTGGATCCTGATGGCCGGGAAGCCGCCATCAGTGAAGTGAAATGCGCCATTGATGCGGCCTATGAGATGAAGGCGCGCATTTGCGCCTGTCTGTCGGGGCCCCGCTCCGACAATGAGGATGATAATCGGCGAATGCTGGATTTGCTTGTGGACTCGTGTGTCCAGTTGTGCCGCTATGCTCAGGATAAGGCAAGCGGCGAGGATAATCTGGTGTGGCTGTCCGTGGAGCAATTTGATCATAGCGTGGATCGCAAATGTTTGATTGGGCCCACGGATGTTACAGCGGAATTTGCCGCGCGCGTGCGCGCAGAAGTCCATAATTTCGGCTTGACAATCGATTTGTCGCATGTGCCTATCTTGCATGAGGATATGCATGATTTAATCGCCACGCTGGCGCCGTATGTCATTCATGTGCATGCGGGCAATGCCGTTGCGGAAGAGGGGCTGCAAGGCTACGGGGATATGCATCCGCGTTTTGGCTATCCGGGCAGCGCCAATGATGTGAATGAATTGCGTGAATACATCAACACGCTTATTTATGCGGGCGTGTTTGAAAATGAAGTGCCGACGGGCAAGATGGTCTTTACATTTGAAGTAAAGCCGCTGGGCGACGAAACAACAGAGCTCGTGTTAGCCCATACAAAGCGCACTTTCTTGCGGGCGTGGGCGGAATTATAATTCGCTTGCGGCCTGAGCCTCAAGCGAAAATGAGGCGCGTTTTGAGGCCGGGAATTGTTCGCCGAAGGGATTAGGGGCCTGTGGGGAGAAAATTATTCCTCATCAGGCCCCTTTAGTAAGCATCTAAATGAAGCCGACAAGATGAAAATAACAATCGCCCCGGATTCATTTAAAGGCTGTCTTTCGGCAGTGGAAGTCTGCGAGGCGATAGCTGCCGGCGTACAAGCCATTGATCCGGCAATTCATTGTGAGAAAGTGCCAATGGCGGATGGGGGGGAGGGCACTGTTGAGGCGCTTGTACAAGCCACAAAGGGGCAAATGCGCCGGCAGAGGGTCACAGGGCCTCTGGGCGATCCTGTAGAAGCGCAATGGGGATTGCTGGGCGATGGCGAAACGGCTGTCATTGAAATGGCTGCCGCCTCCGGGCTGGCGCTTGTCCCGCCTGAACGCAGAAATCCCCTGCATACAACAACATATGGCACAGGCGAGCTTATAAAAGCCGCATTAGAGGCGGAAGTGCGTACAATCATTATAGGCATTGGCGGCAGCGCCACAAATGATGCTGGGCTGGGAATGGCGGCGGCTTTAGGAGGCCAATTTTGGGATGACAAGGGCCAGGAGATCAGTCCCACAGGCGCCGGGCTTTTGCGCCTGGCAAAAATGAGTCTGGCGGGCCTGGATCCGCGCCTGCGGAAAACACAAATTCGCGTCGCCTGTGATGTAAGCAATCCCCTGTATGGCCCACAGGGCGCGGCGTATGTGTATGCGCCGCAAAAAGGCGCGACGCCAGAAATTGTGGCCAGGCTGGATGACGGCTTAAAGCGTTTTGCGCGAATTGTTCAGCGTGATCTGGGCCTCAATGTTTCGGATCTGCCAGGAGCGGGAGCCGCGGGAGGCCTGGGCGCCGGGCTCGTAGCGTTTTGCAACGCCCGCCTGGAGCCAGGCGTCCAGATTGTGATGGAAGCTGTCCGCTTGAAAGAGCGATTGGCCGGAAGCTGCTTATGTCTCACAGGCGAAGGGCGACTGGATACACAAACAGCGTATGGCAAAGCGCCTCAAGGCGTCAGCCAAATCGCAGCTTCCCTGGGCATTCCCTGTATTGCAATTGGCGGCTCTGTGGCGCTGGATGCTGCTCTCAACGAAATGTTTGCCGCTGTTTTTTCGCTCTGTAATGAGCCGCTGTCGCTGGAGCAAGCGATGGAGCCACAGGCTGCGAAAAGGCGCCTTGCTTTTGTAGCCCAACAAGTTCTGCGTTGCTTTCTGGCTGGAGCCAGACGACATAACATTATTCAGAAAAGGAGCCAATGCGGATGAAAATTGGAATGTTAACAGCGCCGTTTTCGAATGAAGACATGAACACAGTTTTAAAGTTCGCCGCGGAAGCGGGCTTCGATTGTCTGGAGATACGGGGTCCCAGCAAACATTGTGATTTTGACACGCTGGATGCCAATGCCCTGCAGGATGCGGTCAGCGAGGCGGGCCTGGAAATCTCCAGTATTGCCGCCTATGTGGATATCACACATGGCGATCCCGCCACGCGAGAAGCCAATCGCGCTATTCTGGAGCAGGCGCTGGAAACAGTGGCGAAGCTGGATTGCGATTGTTTGTGCTGCCTGGCGGGCTTGCCGCCGGCGGGCAAAACACGGGAGCAGACGATTGTGGAAGACGCTGCGCCCTTTTTCCGCGAATTTGCGCAAAAAGCCGCCGATAAAGGCATTAAAATCGCCATGGAAAATTGGTTCGCCACGAACATCCGCAGCCTGAGCCAGTGGGAGCTCATTTTTAATGAAGTGCCGGCGGAAAATTTTGGGCTTAATTTTGATCCGAGCCATCTGGCCTGGCAGGGCATTGATTGGCTGATGGCAGTAGAAAAGTTTGCGCCCCGGATTTTCCATACACACGCCAAGGATGTGGAAATCAATGCCGCCAAGCTGGCGTATATGGGCAATCAGGAGAGCGGCTGGTGGCGCTATGTGATTCCCGGTTTTGGCTTGATTGATTGGGGCGTGTATTGCGCCCGCCTGCGCCGGAATGGCTACAATGGCGT
>CAZUOJ010000103.1:2928-12981 GCA_964622325.1 uncultured Armatimonadia bacterium | reverse complement strand
CATTCGCTTGCCGCGCATTAAAATGGCCCGCCAAATACACGCCCAGCGGCGGCGTAATATCCACAGTGGCAAAGCCTGCCTGAAGCATTCCTTATCGCCTCAACATATATATTTTTATTTATCAGCCTGAAATGGCCAAAAGCTCAGCGGCTGTGTAGATCCATATATTCATTAACGCTTTTGCAGGGCGAAATCGCCTGTCACAATTTCGCCCGTTTGAAGCGAGACATCGGCCGTGACGGCACGATAGCCATATTTGAAGCCATAGAGGCGATGTGAGCCAGGAGGAGCCACAAGCAAATATGCGCCGGCGGGGCTTGTTTGTGTGGCAATGCATGTCCAGGCGGCCCAGGGCTGGGGACGCAGGGCGCCCAATTGATTTTCCAGCTCCGTCTGGCGAGCCGCATCCACAGAAGGCGCAAAAGGCGCTCCTAAAACAAGCGCGACAAGGGCATTGGCCAAGGCTCCTTTTCCCTCTTCCACTACTGTGCCCTGAATATGGCCCGGCTGAGGGGCCGAGGCATCCGGCTTAAGCAATAAATTCACATTCTCTGCATCCTGTCCGCCGCTGACATTAACAATTGCCACATCCGCGAAATGCCCCGGATAGGCAGATGTAACAAGCCAGGCGCCATAGCGCATAGGCCCCAGGCGATAATTGCCATTTTCGTCTGTAAAGCCCATCACAATCTCTTCGGAATCATTTTGGGGCGGAAATGTAATCAGCCGGCCTGTGTCCGTCCGAATAATCTCGCCTCCGCCATATACAGCGCCTACAAGCACGCCAGCCAGGGGCACAGCGCTGCCCCCCACAAGCCGACGCACGCGTCCACTGATCACAGCTCCCTGGATAGCATTGATCGCCCCTAAATTCAGCCGTTGATTGGCTTCGATGAACACATGCTTGTGAAAGCCCACGCGCCGATCCTGTGTGGCTAATGTCAGCAAATGATGTCCTGGAGGCAGACCTGTGAGATTCAAGGTTTTATCGGGATTGGGCTTTACGCCTGTATCATAGCCGTCAAAATAGAGGCTGAATTCGCTGCTGTCGCGGCCGAGAAAATCATTAATTTGGGCAACAAGCGCGCCCACGGCCAAGACGCGAAAAATCAATGTCAGCAAAGCCAGTCCTGCACAGCCTGTGACAAAACAGGCTAAAAGAGCTGCTCCCAGCCCCAAATGCCGTTCTTTCATTTGCTTCATCCTTTCTCCAAGATAATTTTCGTTTTTCTGCGTTGCAAGCTTTCCCTTTATTGGACAATGATTCATATCTATTGCTTCTTTATTTTACATGCAGGGCTGCTTATTGGGAAAGCGAATTAATAGGCGAAGGAAAAAAAGCGATGACATCTCGCGAACGAATTTTAGCGGCTTTGCGCCATCAAGAGCCAGATCGTCTGCCCATAGATTTAGGCGGAACAGAATCCTCAGGCATACACGGCATAGCCTACAATCGTCTGAAGAAATTTCTCGGGCTGACGGGCGGCCGGACGCAAATTTTTGATTTATCGCAAATGATAGCCAAAGCGGAGCCTGCTGTATTGGACGCTGTGGGCGCTGATGCCGTGCCCCTGTTGATTGAGCCAAAGCAATGGAAACGCTGGCAGCTGATGGATGGCTCCCCTTGTGAAATCCCTCAGCGCGCCGATGTGCGGATTACGGAGTCGGGCGAATGGCAACTATGGGCGCAAGATATATGCCTGGCGCGCTGCCCCGTCGGCTCGTATTATCTGGACACATGCTATCATCCTTTGGCGAATGCTTCCAGCCCGGCGGATATAGAGGCGGGCCTGGCGCATTTGCGCAGCTTTGATTGGCCCTCCTATTGTGACGAAAGCTTCGCCGATTTGCGCCGCAAAGCCCAAGCCTTGCGCGCCGGCAGCCAGCAGGCGATTGTGGGCAATTTATTAGTGCATGTTTTTGCGGCAGGACAAATTCTGCGCGGCTTTGAAAATTTTATGAGCGATTTGCTGTGGAACAAAAAGCTTGTGCACGCCCTTCTGGGACGGCTTGTGGATTGTTATGAAGAGCGTGTGCGCCAATATGTGGCGGCTGTGGGCGAATATTGTGACCTTATATTAGTCAACGACGATTTGGGCACACAACAGGGCTTGCAGATTTCTCCGGAATTGTATCGCGAAATGATAAAGCCTTATCATGCGCGGCTGTGGGGCTTGATTAAGCGCCTCAGCGGCAAGCCGCTTCTGCTGCATTCCTGCGGCTCCATTTATGAGCTCATTCCGGATTTGATTGAGCTCGGCGTGGACGCGCTCAATCCCGTGCAAGTTTCGGCGGCGCAGATGGATTCGGCGCGCTTGAAAAAAGAATTTGGGCGCGAGCTCACATTTTGGGGCGGGGGCTGTGACACACAGCGCGTTTTGCCCTTCGGGACGCCGGCAGATGTCGCCCAGGAAGTGCGACGCCGTTGTGCGGATTTGGCCGCGGGCGGCGGCTTTATTTTCTGTCAAGTGCACAACATCCAGCCCACAGTCCCGCCCGAAAACATTATGGCCATGTACGAAACAGTGCATCAGCTCAGCGGATAAGCGGCTGCCAAATGGCGCGCACGCAAGGGCTTTCCCAAAGAAGACACACATGTCCAGCACAAACACAAGCACAAGCGAAGTGGCGTAAGAAGCCCCAAGAAGCCTGGAAAATTTTTTCTGGAGAATGTGATTTTTCTTTATCAGGAGACTGTCTATGAATCCCGCCATTGCTATTTTCTTTGATGAAGATTTGCGCGCCAAGGCGAATCGCGCCGGCAGCAATTATTGGCATGTTTATACGCGGGAAATCTGCCGGCAGCTGGGATTGATGCATCAGGAGCTGTCCCGCAGTCAGCTGACGGAGGAGCGCTTGCAGGATTTCCGCGTGCTTATATTGCCCGATTTGCCGCCGGAATATTTGCGGCCGGCCGAAAAGCAGCTTCTGTTCGATTGGACACAGGCGGGCGGACTGCTGATTGGCTTTGCCACAGGCGGCCTGGGGCCGCTTTTCGGGCATGTAGTGGAAGGGGAGCTGCCCCAGCGGGAAGACGCCTTCACGCCCACAGCCACATTGCGTTTTGTGGAGGCTCAGCTTGCACGCTCTGTCATGTTCCCCGGCGACGAAGATTTGCCGCTGCTCATTGTGTCCCCTGTGAAATTGCTTGCTCCTGCTAAAAGCCCAGCCCTAACTGCCCAGGCGCGCTCAGAACAAGCCAGCGCCACGGACTTACAGGAGCTGGGGCGTCTGATGACTCTGCAAGGGCGCGATTTGCGCCGGCCGGCGATTACATGGCGAGCAGTGGGCGCCGGCCAGGCACTCTATTTCGCCTTCAATTTGCCCCAGACAATCTGGGCGCTGCATCATGGCCGCCCTGTGCAGGAAGACTATGATGGCGACGGTATGCTCCGGATGTCGGATGCGATGATCATGCGGCCCTTCCCCACCTCTGTCCCCTATGCGGATATGCTTTTGTATTTGCTGCGCAATGTGATGGCCCGCCAGGGCGTGCCGTTCATCCATGCGCTGCCGCCAACGCCGGAGGGAGATATTCCGGATTGCCTGTTTCATTATGGCGGCGATGATGAAGGCCAGCCGCACAATCAGCTCATTGCTTCCGCAGTGATGAAAGAGCTGGGCCTGGGCTATCACATCAATTTGATGCCCAACACAGAGGGGCGCTTCGCCCTCAGCCGGGAGGAATATGCCCAGCTCAAGGCCAATGGCCATGAGCCGTCGCTGCATTTCAATTTCATTGACGGCGTGTCGCATCCGTATAAATTCAGCCGCCAGGAAATTCAGCAGCAAGTGGACGCGTATGTGCAGGCATTTGGGGAGCGGCCCATTTGCACTGTCTTTCACTGGACAACATGGCATGGCTGGACGGAAGTGGCGGAATGGCTTTCCTGGGCGGGCGTGCAGGCAGACAATTCCCGCTTTGCGCAATATTGCCCGCCGGCGAATCCTGTGAATACAGTGGGCTTTGGCTTTGGCACGGCCCTGCCGTATTTTCATTATACGGATTTTCGCAAAGACAATGAGCGGATTAATTTGCTGGCGTTGCCGATTTGCGGCTATGAAGTCGGCTATCGGGGCGAAGCCGTGGAATTTCATGTGCTGAAGCGGGCTATTGATATGGCGCGCTTCTGGCATGTGCCGTTCAATTTGTTTTATCATCCTGTCTATTTGGCGCAATATCCCGCGTGTCGACAGGCGCTGGAGCAGGGGCTGAAGTATATGGCGCAGCTGGGCCTCAAAGTGATGCATTGGGGCAATGACAGGCTCACTTTATGGTGGCGTGCGCGCAGCCAGGCGTGCATAGAAAGTGTGTCAGGCGCTGCCCCGCCCGCGGAAGAGAGGCCTGCCAGCGAGAGCGCTGCGGCTGGCCTGGGCGCGCAGACGCTCTCCTGGCGTGTAGTGTGCGAATGGGAAACAGGCTGCATAGTGCAGAGGCTATGGGAAGCCGGCGAGCCGCGTGTGGAAGTGGACGGGGAGCCCGCACGCTATGTTCTGCGCGAGGAATACGGCGGCCGCTGGCTGTATGTCGCCCTGCCCCCCGGCGCTCATCTCCTGCACATCACGGCTGCCGCCGCCACATAAAAGCCAGCCCCGCCGGGCCTTTCAGCCCCCACTTTAGAGCCCTTGTCCTATAAGCAAACATAAAAGCAAAAGGGAAAAAGTGGCCGCGCAGGCCGGGCTGTATTGGAGGCAGCCCTTACAAGCCTGCGCGGCCGGGGCTTTCAGCAAGCTGCCGTGGCCCCTCGAAGCCAGCTCACGCCTCGGCAGTAATCATGTGTTGCGCCGAGACTTGATAAACACGCGCGGGCAGGCCGCGATAGGGCGTGACATCTGAAGTAAGGATGAAGATTTGCAGCTTTTCCGCGGCAATTCTCAATATTTCGAGAATGCGTTGATGCCGCTCGCGATCAGTATAGACGAGCACATCATCCAGCACCAGCACTTGCCGTTCGGAGTTTTCCGCATACAGTTCGCCCAGCGCCAGCCGCAAACACAGCTCAATTTGTTCCTGCGTGCCCGTGCTGAACTGCGACAGCTCTTGAGGCGCCAGGTCGTCATTCGGCTTAATTCTTTGTAGCGTAAAATCGGGCGCGAATTCCGCCGGGCGCTGCACGCCACAAATATTGCGAAACAGGCGCTCAAATTTATCTTTCAGCTGGGAAAGCGCCGCCGGAACTTTCTCCCGCCGATATTGATACAGGGCGTACAAAAGCTTCACGCCTAAGGCCTGGATAGCTTGCCTTTGGATTTCCCCGGCGATATGCTCTAACTGTTCCTCCAGCCATTTCAGACGCTCGTAAATTTGATTGGCCTGCAGCTGCTCCAGCTGCGTGCGAAGCTCCAGGGCTCTATCTTCCCGGCGGCGTTGTGCTTTTTGTATTTCCTCCAGAGCCTGTCGGACGGTGGCCAGGAGGCGTTCCGGATCGGCTGCTTCATCCGGCAACTGCGCTTCCAACTTTTGAATTTGCGCCTGCAGCTCATCATATCGTTGTTTCGCCTCCTGGCAGCGCTGGCGGAGGCTGTCCAGATTCGGGCAGCCTTCTTGCTTCAAGATATCCTCCTGGCGCTGCTGTTCGCCTTTTTTCTTCTCCCGTGTTTCCGTTAATTGCATTTCCATCTCATTTTTGCGCTGGATAGCGGCCATTTGCTCCTGCTGGCGCTGCTGCCATATTTCCAACTTTTGCTGGACATTATCCTTTGCTTGTTTTTCCTTCCATTCCAAATCCTTTACATATTCTTCCGACAGCGTCTCCGCCGCCAGTGTTTCCCGCGTCAGTTGATATTTTTCTAGAAACACGGTCAACTGTCTAGTGATGTCATGGAGCTGCTGCAGCAGCGCCTGCTCGTCTGGATAGGGGCGCAGCAAGGCTGTTATTTTCTCTTGCCACTGTTTTATATCCCTCTTCAGCTGCTGGCCCTGTTGCTGCAATTCGTGCAACTCCTGCAGGCTGGAGGCGCCAAAATCGTCTTTTTTCTTATCCCGAGCCCGCACTGCTGCTTCTAATTGAGCTGCCAGCTCTTGGGGCTCGGCAGCGCCTGAGCGGGCGCGAATGTGGGCGATGTCGGGCAAAACAATCAGCGCTTCTTCGCCGGCTTTATAAGTAAATTTTTCTCCTGCCTGGCCGGCAAGCTCCAAGCGTTCGGCTCCTCCTTCCAGAATCAGCTGCTGCGGAGAAAGCAGCTCCACTTCGACCTGCACGCCCACAGCCTCAAGCTTTGCCTGCAAGATTTCGCAGTTTTTTTGCCACTCCCAGGCTTCCTGGACATCCTGTTCGCTGGGCCAGGAGCGGCTGACAAAAGCTTGTTGCGCTTCTGTTAATTGCTTGTTCAGCTCTGCGAGTTCTTCGTGCCGTCGCTTCAGCTCCGCTTCTTCATCCAGCCATTGGCGCGCCTGGCGCCATTCGCGGGCGCGCTCCAGCGCCGCCGAAGCCTGCCGCAGCGCCTCCTGGGCGGCCTCATATTCCTGTTGTGCCTGTGTCATCAGTTGCTTGATAGCTTCGCATTGTATCTCTGCGGCATGAAAAGCCTCTTCCAGGCTCTCCAGCTGCTGCTGCAATTCGTTAATGCTTTGCGCCAATAACTCATAATGCTTTATCTTTTCCTCAAGCCCCCTGTATCGCTCCTCCGCCTGCTGCCTTAGCGACTGCAGCTGCTCAATTTGCTGCCGCAATTGCCGCACCTGTTCCGCCTTTTCTTCCCACTTTTTCTCTTCCTCTTGCTTTTCCGCCCGCTCCTCGCTCAGACGCTGCCACTCGCCCTCCACAGATTCTAATTCTTCCTCCATCTGAACGGCTTGCTGATATTGCTCCTTCAGTTCCTCCACTTGTTTCTGCAATTCATCTTTCTGCCCTAATAATTGATTGAGCGTGGAGTTGGCTTTCAACTTTCCTGTGGCAGTCCAATAAATGTCATAAAGATTTTGCAGCCGTTGGGCGAGCGTGCCCTGCAGGGGCGAGAGCACAATGCCTCCGAGGGACTGGCGGAGATGATCGGCAATAATGTCGTTGACGCCGACTTGGCCTTTGGGCTCCTGAAGCGCCCATAAAAATTGCGCAATGCCCCACTGGGAGGGATCGGTGGCGTTTCGTTGCGCTGCAGTCGCTACATAGAGCTCCCGCACAAAATTCTCCGCGCCTTCGCCCTCAAGCCACAGGACGAACTGCCCATTTTCCAGGCGTGCTAAAGTTGTAAAAGGGGCGTCCAGAAATTGTTTGGTCAACTGATAATGCTCTCCCTGGGCTTCAAATTGTATTTGAATCCAGGGAGTTAAATTCGTGCCCCAGGGCCGTAATTTTTGCAATTTGTCCGCAGTGCTGCGCGCGCGATCAAATAAACAACGGGCAATGGCCAGCATTAAAGTGGATTTGCCAGACTCATTGGGACCGACAATCAGATTGAGGGCGGGAGAAAGATCTGTTAAATCCACGGGATTGCGAAAGCATTTGACGCCTTTCAGGCTAACTCGATGTATAATCATTGCGTCACCTCCGAAATCAGTTTTGCCAAAATCCGTAAAGCCGCCTGGGCGCTTTCTGTCACGCCTGGCGCAAATTCCTGAGCTTCCGGCGGCAATTGTTTCTTTAAATTTTGCCATTCCTCCATCAGCTCTTCGACCGGCCGGGGCGCCACTTCGCTTGTTATGGCACCTCCCGTCGTTTCAAGTCGCGCCAGGCGCTGCAAATCCGCCACAACGCCCGCCACGACGGCATCGCTTTCCACAAGCTGGCGCAGAGCGCCCTCCAGTGCTTCCAGCGTCTGCACCTGGGAAATGAGTTCTGTCTGCAAGAAGCCCTGGGCCTGGAGCCAGAAATCAAAGTCTTCCAGTTGCGGCAGACTATCGGCACGCGCGGCGCCAGTCAATGTGAGGCGCAAGAGTGTGTTCTCTTTATCCGCTGTCTGGGCCAGATTATTCTGGATATGCTGCAGCGATTCAGACAGCGGCTCGTGCACTTCAAATTCTTTGGTGAGCCAGCGCAACTGCCCCACGGCCAGGGGCTCAATCACGGGCAATGCGCCGGGGCTTTCTATGCTGACTAAAAGCGCCTGTCCTGCCCCGGACTCCTCAAAGGCGGTCTGTTCGGGCGTGCCCGGATATGCCATCCGGCCCTCATCATATATCTGGCAGCTATGCCAGTGCCCCAGCGCCAGATAATCCAGATCGTGCTGGCGCCAGGCGTCCCGCGCAATCGGATGATCATCCCCTTCAAATTTCCCCTCAATCCGCAACGACCCGTGAGCGGCGCCGAGGCGGATGAGGCTGTGTTCCTCTTCCGTGCGCCGCGGAATCCACGCCGTCGGATCAGACAGCGACCGCTTCTGGCGCACCGGACAGGGATATAACAGACAATTTTCGGCCATACGCACGGGCTCCTCCGCTTTATTTAGCACAATCACATTGTCAGGCTTGCTGGCCAAAAAGCTGCTCTTCTGATAGATAGAGCCTTTTGTATAGGGATCGTGATTGCCGGGCAAAATATACACCGGCAAGGGCGCCACTTCTTTAAAAATCTTGAGGGCTTCATGCATGGCGACGGGACTGACTAAATTGCTTTCAAACAAATCCCCACAAATCAGCACAAAATGGGCCTGACGCTCCTGCGCCTTCTGGAGGAGGCAGCGCAGTGCCTCAAAGCGCGCCCGGCGCCGCTTTTGCCAGGGCGAGCTCTCCTGGGAACTATCCAGCGCCTCCGTTCCCGTCAACTGCACATCCGCGGTGTGGACAAATCTTAACATGCCTATCCCTGCCTTTGGAAAAGATGTGTTGTTCCCGCCCGATGGGACAATGATTTTCTATGCAAACATGAATGGGAAATCTTCATCTTGCCTTTCGTAAATTACATCGCTATTATCCTCAGAGGGCTTGTGGGTCGTATCTTCCCTTTCAGGCGTATGATAACCCTTTATACAATCCATCAGCGGCCCACTTCTCGGGCTGCTCCATTCCCCAGCTTCGCTCCTGTACGAGGGAATGTTTCTCGGAGGCGGCAACTTCACTTTGAAATCCTCTTTTTGCCGCTCTTCCGCTTCTTTTAATTTCCTCCGCAGGCACGCTCGCTCCAGTAGCGGCGCCAAAGCTGGCAGAGTTTTTGCCCGGCATACCAGCGAAGGCCGTGAAGGCCGTCTCCTGTCCGGGGCCAACTGCACCGTGATATGGGCCGTATCCTGCTGCAAAGTGAGGCGCATATCCGCCTGTGGCGGAAAAATCCTGGGCGCAAGGCGAGCGAAGGGCAGCAGGGGCGGCTGCCAGTCCGCGCGAAGGCTCAGCCCGCCCTCCGGATAGAGCTCGCCACTTACACGGACAGGCTCCTGAGCCATCACGCCGCCTTTTTGCTTTTCCTCTTCGGGAAGCTCGGGCCGCGGAAAAATGCCGTTATGAGCCACTGCGGGCAGCACAGGAAATGGCTTTTCGGCACGGGAGGGCGAAAGGCTGGGCATAATCGGATCCAGCCATTCCATCTCCCATCGCCAGGATTTTTGAGGCCTTCGCTGCCCCCGCTTGAGATGCGCCTCCGCCACTTGAATCCGCAATTCATAAATGCTGTGCCGCGTATCGGCGATCAGTGGCGAAATTTCATGCGCATATTGCGCTTCCACAAAGTCTTCCACCGACTCGCCATTGAGCCGCACAGCTACTTCTCCGTTGGGAAAGACCTTAATCAGCCAGGAGAACCTTTCTTCTTTGTTGCTCACGGACCAGATTTTGATGGCGAATTCATTGTAATCCCAGTCATTAATACGTTCCCGACAGACATGCCAGTCATTAATCAGATGCAAACATTCGCCATCAAAATCGGCGAACAGAAAAGTAAAACGCCCCCAGACAGGCTCAATGCTGGCCCATTCCCCCACCTGGAGTGTAAATTTGCCATCCAGCACATGTGCATTAGGGCAGGGGGCGATTTTCCTTTCGGGCGCCACGAGGGCCGAGGCCAGCACCTCATCGCTAAATTCATCCACAAGATCAATTTGATAGGTGTGCCCGCCTTCCAGGCCTTCCAGTCGCCCTGTATACATAATTTGGGGCGTCAGACGCGTCTCGGCCACGAAACG
>CAZUOJ010000103.1:0-2828 GCA_964622325.1 uncultured Armatimonadia bacterium | reverse complement strand
TTTCGTGCTCCCAAAAAGGCTGCCTGGAGAGCGCCTTTTCGCTCCATCGTTGTATGATAGATCGTTGATATGGCGTGGGCTGCTCTGCCAGCACAGCCAGAGCGCACCAATGCGGCAAAGAAAGATCTGTTTCCTGGCCTTCCCAGCATCCCAGCAAAAACGGCACTGACGGCCGGAGCCAATAAAAGCGAATAAAATCATCCCAATCTTCGTCAAACAGCATCCGGGCAAAATGAGCGGGAAACAGAGCCGCCACACTGCGGAAAAAAGCCAGATAGACTTTTATCGCCGCACATAAGCTCCAAAGCGCGCTAAACCATTCATATAAAGAGGAAGGCCTAATTTCCCATTGCTGCGCCTGTGAATGCATTTTAACTTCCACTGTACCGTCAATATGTATTCTCTCCCACTCCACTTTGCGTGGCGGAAAAATCTCTTTTATTGTGATCGTGAACTGGAGGGAGGCTTTCTTAGGCTTTGTGCGGGGGCTTAAGACTTTGAAGCCCAGATTTTCCAGAATATGTTGCATTAGGCGTGCAATGATCTGCTGGATTGTGGGCGCTAAATGCTTCTCCTCTGTAAGCTCCTGTAATAGCTTCACCTCAATATGGGCTGTGGAGGGAGCGCCGGGAGGCGGAGGCCCCCCAAAGCTGTCCGGCTTATCCTTAAACGGAGCAATAGCGAGCTGATAGCTTTCAGGGGAAGCTGCTTTTTGCTCCAGCAGATTCAGGGCTGCTTTGATATCGATACGCCCGGCGCCCTGTGCTTCGGGCGGAAAGCCGGGCAAACGCCGGGCTGTGGCGCACAAAAGGGCTTTCAGCTCGCGGGGCCGGATTGTACTGTCTTTCTGTTTTAAAAGGGCGCAGGCTCCCGCCACATGCGGGGCGGCCATGGATGTGCCCTCCATCGGCCCCCACGAGCTGTCCACACAGGATATAATGTGTTCGGGCGCGCTGGCTCCGGGAGCACACACATCGGGCTTGAAAGCAGCCAGGCGTCCGGGCCCCCGGCTGGAAAAATGAGATATCCCTTCTGCCCCCGCATTCACAGTGCTTGCGGCGACGCATATCACGCCCGGCGCCTGGCCGGGGCAACTGATTTGATTGATGCTTTTTCGCATGATATGTCCTTCATTGCCTGCGGAAGCCACTACAATCAAGCCGGCATGGACGAGATTTTGCGCCGACTGGCAAAGCGCGCAGGGACTGCCGTTTTGCGGACATAAATGATTTTGCGGCTGGCCCATACCGACACTGATATTGACAATATGGCAATGATCGACACTGCCTCGAGCTGCCTCAAATAATAGCCATTCCAGCGCTTTAAGCAGCCAATCCAGCCGGCTTATGCCTTCGGCTGTTGTCACCTGTAAATCCCACAGCTGGCACTCGGGAGCAATGCCCCGATATTGTTTATCCTGTGAGGCGATAATCCCCGCCACGTGTGTGCCATGTGCTCGCGCGTTTGCTGCCGCCTGCGGCGTTGGCTCCCTTTCCAGCCCTTGTGGAAACAGCTGGCTTAGATAGTCTGACATTTTGTGACTCAAATCTTCTTCTTTCACAAAGCTTTGCTTTTTGCTTACGCGGCCCTGTAAGGCGGGATGCCTGTCCTCTATCCCCGAGTCGAGGACCGCCACAGTGACATTTTCCCCTGTGTAGCCTGCGCTTTCGGCTTCCCGGGCGCTGATGATAACACCGCTTTGATGCAAATGAAGCACATAAATCGGCCGCAGCAGAGTCACGCGGCGCACCTGCGGCCTTTCCAGAAGCGCCGGCAGAGCAGCCACAGGAATGCGGGCACTAAGGCCGCCACAAATTGTCAGCCGCTCTCGTTCCTCTCCTCCGATCCTGCGCACGAGAGCGGATAGCCCTTCTAAATAATTCCAGGCTTCTTTCAAAATCGCAAGAAGAGGAGGACGGGGCTCCTCTTCAGGCAAAAGCAGAGGCCGATCGCTTTCTATCAGAACATCGATCTGGCCTTGTTCGCGCAAGTATTGCGGCACATCGGCAAGCCCCTGCAGAATTTTCCGCAATACGGGATCACATTTTCGTTCGCCCCGCGGCAATGTAAATCCCCCTTCCGAGAAGCCGAAAATATTCTTTGCAGTTCAACAAAGACGCGTTTATGGAGACTTGAAGGAAGACACTAAGAGGGCGGACTGAAAAGCAAAGAAAAACTGTCGCCCCTATACAGTATGAAATCCGCTTCGCCCTGTTCATCTGTTGTTTTTTCTTCCGGCTGTTCGCCCGCGATTGTCAGGGACACTTTCCAGCCGGCGAGGGGCTCGCCCAGCTCCTCATCCAGCAACCGCAGCCTTAAACGATTGCCCGAAGGCAGCACCGCAAGCTCTGTTTCCAGGCGTATGCCCTGCTTGAGCACAAATGCTTTCCTGGCGGCGAGCTGTTGGGGTTCTCCCCAGGCGCCTGCTTGAGCGGCGCGGGCCAGCTCTTCCTGCGGCAGCGGCATAATCCAGCCCTCCCCTATGGGCGCACTCATATCCCCAACTTTCTGCCACACCAGTCCCTCCTGCTCCAGCTTGCCCTCGGCTTCTATTTGCGGGCTGAGCTCCCGCTGCATCTTCAGCAACAACTCCGTCCATTCCTTTTCCACTTCCACAATTTTCCGAAAGCAATAATTACAGGCTTCTATGTGTTCCGCCACACGCTGATGCTCTTCGGGCGTCAAATCCTCTGCCAGATAGTCGGCGATGTCGCCTTCCGACAGACATTGTTCCGTGCGTGCTGCGGGCGCCGCCAGTTCCTGGCGCAATCGCTGCAAAATCTGCTCAAAACGCTCCTCCCACTGTTGCATATCTCTTTCGGGATTAT
>CAZUOJ010000102.1:11429-13011 GCA_964622325.1 uncultured Armatimonadia bacterium | reverse complement strand
CGTGGATTTTAGAGGGCGGCGTTTTGCTCCTTGCCTTGGATTTAAATCCCGCTCACGCTTATCCTTTAGAAACGCCCGAGCCCTCTGTGAAGCCTTCGCGTTCCGCTTCTTCGCCCGCGTCCCCGCCGCTTTTCTCCGCGCCCGATGTCGCCCTGCTGGAGATATTTGGATTAAAGGGATACAAAGCGCCTCTTTCGTCCTCCCTTGTACGCCCACAAGCCGCCTTTCCTGAATTGCAGGATATCCATCACATTTTTACTCCTGGGCCTCATCGTTTACATCCATTGTCGCTCCCTTCTTCGGACAAACAGCTTCCCTGGCTTCCCAAAGCTTCATGGGAAACATTAATTGCCGATCGTTTTGGCGCTATCTTATTAAAAGCGCAAATTGGAGCCGGAATTGTGTATGCTTTAAGCGAAGCGGAAATTTTTTCTAATGCCTTTTTGTCTAAAGCAGACAATGTCGTATTAGCAGCGAATTTGTTTTTTCACGGCAGCCATGAACAGATTTTTGTGGCGGAGAGCTTGCATCCGCTTCTTCAAGCGAAGCACGCCGCTGCGCCTGAGCTGCCTTTAGCGCGTTTTCGTCTGGCTTTTGTCCTAGCTGCGGGCGCATTAGCGATTTATTTGTTGGGCGTGAGCCTTCGCTTTGGCCGCCCCCATCCGCTCCCTGCACAGCCACGCCATTCGGCGCTGGAATTTGTGGAAGCTTTAGCAGATGTTTATTGGCGGGCGGGGGCTCGAGAAGAGATCTGGGAAATGCTGCGGCAATCTTTTCGCCGCCAGCTGGCCACGCGAGCTGGCTTGCCCGCAGAGGCTTCAGCAGAAGCCTTAGCGGAAGGAGTTGCTCGCCGGGCGCACATATCCGCTGCTGCGCTCCGACAAATGCTGGCCCAGCTTGATGATATGCCGCCCTACATATCCGATCGCGGATTGCTGGCTGTGGCGCAAAAAATCGCTGGCGTGGAGGAGACTATATTAAAATGAACATAGATTTGTGTTTAACGGCCCAATTAGCACAGCAAATCCGTGCTCAATTAGCGAAAATTATCGTCGGCCAGGAAGATGTGATTGAACAATTGCTCGTGGCTGTGCTGGCGCGTGGCCATGTTTTGCTGGAAGGCGTGCCGGGCACGGCCAAAACATTAATGATAAAAGCCCTGGCCTTATGTTTGGGGCGTGAATTCAAACGCATTCAAATGACGCCTGATTTAATGCCTTCGGATATTTTAGGAACGAATGTTTATGATTTGCAAACAGGACGCTTTCATTTGCGACGCGGCCCAATTTTTACGACATTTTTGCTGGCGGATGAGATAAATCGCGCGCCTGCCAAAACACAATCGGCACTACTAGAGGGAATGCAGGAGCGACAAATCACAATTGACGGCGTCAGCTATCCTTTGGATCCTGATTTTACAGTATTTGCCACGCAAAATCCGATTGAATACGAAGGCACATATCCACTGCCCGAAGCCCAATTAGATCGTTTTTTATTAAAAGTCCTCGTGCCTTATCCGCAGGAGGAAGAGGAAATTGATATTTTACGGCGCCGGCATCAGGGGCTGCGTGATGATGATTTG
>CAZUOJ010000102.1:4783-11329 GCA_964622325.1 uncultured Armatimonadia bacterium | reverse complement strand
AGAGGAAATTGATATTTTACGGCGCCGGCATCAGGGGCTGCGTGATGATGATTTGTCAAGCGCCGGATTGGAGCCTGTGCCAGCCGCGAAGCAATTAGCCGAAGCCCGACAAGCTGCAGGACACATCACTGTCACAGAGGAAATGTTCCGTTATATTGCCTCCATCACGCGTATGACGCGTGATAATCCGCATCTCGTTTTGGGGGCGAGCCCCCGCGCCTGTGTAATGCTCCTGGAAGCTTCTAAAGTTCTGGCAGCCTTACGCGGGCGGGATTTTGTGACGCCTGATGATGTTAAGGCTATTGCGCCGGCTGTCCTGCGTCATCGGCTCATCTTACGCCCGGAAGCAGATATTGAGGGCCTGACGGCAGATGATGTGATCGCCTCTATCCTGGCGGCTGTCCCTGTGCCGCGCTAATGTAAAAAAGCCAAGGCTTGAATAACATCCTTTTATAATTGTGTGGCCTTTCTTCGCTGGGCCTCAGGCCGCTTTTAAAATAATTTTTTTATCCCTCGGCCGTATGGCCAATACACGCTGTATCGCCGGGCCCAATGGACATTATAAGGAAACGCCCCTCGCCATCTTTATCCATGTCGGGCAAGGAAGAAGGCAATGGCCGATCACATTCAATATACAAGCCTGCCGCTTTTACAACACGTGCTAATGGCTGGCCCGTTTCGTCCACAATTGTCATCCCTGGCTCTGCGAAATATGGCGACGCATTCGTCTTCACGCGTTTGCCCTCATTGTCCAGGCTTAGCATTATCCCTCGCCCTGTACGCAAATCCTGTTGGGCACAGGAAAATTTGTCCGGCGCCAGAATCTTCTCTATTTGTACGCTTGCCTCGTGAGAAGCGCTGATGACAGAAATCCAGCGCCCTTCATCCGTAGCTTGCAGGCAAGGCACATTGAGCTTCACAACGCCTTGGCTATAATCTACATATTCAATTTGGGCCTGGCGCAGCCCCGGCCCCCTAAGCTGCGCCGCGCCCAGAGAAAGCTTGGCGCCATCAAACAAACGCGCCTTTGTAACAGCGTTTTGGGCATTTAATTCCAGCACAGCGCCCCTCCCCTGAATACGCAGCGTGCCATCTACAACGAATTCTTGCTGTAAATTTGTGGAGGAAAAGATGAGATGGCGGCGGGAGCCTATACGGACTTCCAGGGCAATGGCGCCCTCGTTAGGCTTTATGGAAAGCCGCCGCACACTGGAAATATAGGGAGCCCCCACAAACATCTCATGAACAGCAACAAACGCGCTTTGTAGCTTTTCTCCCGTGCGACGGCGGACAATCCATTTCAGCTTTTCCGGAAATTGCGGCCGCCGTTGTGGCCTGCCATCGCAGGCGAAAACAGTTTCCTCCTGGGGCAAAAGATATGTGCGTAACACAGCGCCCCGCACAGCCTCTTTTGGAAAAAGATCAGGATCGCGATTTGTCGTCCATTGCACATAGGGCGCCTCGTTAAGCGAAAATTGTTGTTTGGCCTCCTGGACATTAAACAGCCATTGGAATGCGCTGCCCTTATATGCAGAATAATTGTGCCCGTATTGCCCATCTTTCAGCTTTTCATCATCATAGAAAATGCCGTAGGGCACATCGGGCCCCGCTAGCGTCCCTTGTGCGCGTGGCGGGCTAAAGGGGAGATTAGAGCCGAATTCCGCCTCTGTGCCGTGTACAAGCCAATCGTGCTGCTGGCCGCCGGCGACGCGGAAAATATCCACAACATAGGCATGTTCGGGATCGGCGTCAATCAAAAACACTGCGCGGCGATACTCTTGAGCTGTTGCGGGATAAGCTGCCAGTGCCGTGGCTTCTGCCATTTGCGCAAATCGTCCTGGATGGAAAGCCACAAGCTGTCCTCTTCCCAGCTCGCTGCGTCGGGCATTAATCATACATGTGTTATGTACGACTGTATGGGCTAAAAATCCAAAACGCCGCGGATCACGGCTATCGGCTGTTTCAGGATAGCCCAAATCAGGCGTCATGGGCCAGCCATACGCATATAAATCCATATTCAATAAATCAAAATGCGCATGCCCTACATAATAGCCGTAGAATAGGGAGAGCGCAAAACGGCTGCCGGGCTTTCCTGTTTGCAATGTTAGAAAGCCCAAGCCAGGCAGCAGGCTGCTGGATACGCCCACATCCTCTTTAATAGTTTCCGCTTGTTTAATGATTTCTTCGCCCCAATAGGGCTCAAAAAGATTGCGGCTAAATTGTGCTGTCCCGCCGCATTGAAGCATCGCTTTGGCTTGCTCGGGCCGCCGCATATGTGCCCAGGCCCGCTCCAAATACGGAGCCGTCACGCCTATGCCTCCTGAAAACATATGATTGGAATCCCCCAGCGGCGTCGTGTGCTGGCCATTGGCAAGCATAGCCAGCGGCGCTGTGTAAATGCTTTGTAAACGCTGATCAGCCCAATAATTCACGCCATTGAGCAAAAGCAAATCGGCGATTTCGGCGATATTTTCCATCCAGCCGCAATTGTAGCTGGGCGATTCAAAAGGGATGCCATCGCGATGGATGAGATTAAGGAGCATATCGGAAAGGCCCGTGTCTGTATAAAGCTCGGCAGGCGCCGGATTAGCCAGGACCCATTGAATAATTTGGGGGGATGTCGGCTCTCCTGTTTGTGTATCCAGCACGAGCGCCACAAGCAGGGCTGCTTTCTGATGCATTCCCCAATTGCCCTGGATCCGATGCGAACCGTCAATAATATCCCGCGCCATTGTTCGCAGCAGCCGTTCCTCTATAAATTGCTGCAGCCCGCGCGCGTCCAGCCCCGTTAATTTTTGCAAGGCAGTATCTTGTTCCAAAGCAGGAAAGATGGCGTCATACGCGAGCGCCGCCTCCTCCACTGTCCATGTCTCCCATGTATGATACAGCAAGCGCCCTTTATAGTTCGGATCCACTTCCTTGCCATAGGAAGATTGCTTTTCATAAAAATAATCGGGATAATAGGCCGCCAGTTGCCATAACAGCAAGGCGCATTTATGCGCGAATTTCGGCTCCTGCGTCAGCACATAAGCTTGCGACAACACGCGCAAGGCCGGCAAGAGCCAGCGTCGCGCCATCCAATGCGCATAATAGGCTACAAACCAATATGCATATTTATCTTCGGGATTTTTCTTATAGCCCCAGCCATCGTCGACATATTCTCCTGTAAGCAGGGCCTTATTTTGCCCTCCGCTTTTCAAATACGCGTAAAAATCATTGCTCGGATAGCTTTCTCCGCCGACGGGGCAGACAACTTTGTAAGGCTTGTCAAAATCCATTATCCAGCCATAGCGGCTGGCGACTTTCAGCACTTCCTGGCCATGGAGCGGGCATTCCTGGCTATGGATAGTGGCCGAACGCGGCACAGAGGGCGGCGGCACAAGATCCCTCAGCCGCTCATCCTCATAGGCTGCCCAGCGCTCCGCTTCCTGGATAATGCGCTCGCGTTCCTGATGCGCCCATTCATAACGCTGCACATTTTCCTGCATTACAGCCAGACGTTCAGGCGTATAATAATTACGCATTGTCTTGCTGCAGCTTAACGAAGCTATAAGGAGAGCTGTCCCCAGGACTATTAGCCCCTTCATTTTCCCGTGTCCATTCCCCGGCATAGATTTTCTCCTTAGATTTTGTGAAAGAGGACAATCTTTCTTTAGCGTTCAGCTTTTAGTACAAAATCCGCTCACAGTAAGGCTAGGGGCTCTTCGCTCTTCCCCGATAAAGGCGCCATTGCCTCCTGTGCCCAGATATAGCCGTTGGGGCTGGCGCGGATCCACACGCACGCACGAGATATTGCCATGGCTGAGGCCCATATTTTCGGGCTGCCATGTTTTGCCCCCATCGCGCGAGACAAGCAGCCCCAGCGCCCGGCTGCGATCATGATAGGGATGATCCGTTGTGCCCAAATAGATCACATTAGCATCCTTTGGGCTAATCGCGACACAGCTCGCGAAATGAAAATCATGCAGGCGCGTCCAGCTCTGCCCTCCGTCCAGGCTGCGATACAGGCCTCCTGGATACATTTTTTGCTCTGCCGGCTCGTAATGTTCCCGCAAGCATACAAAAAGCGTATCAAAATGTTGGGGAACCGCTGTGATATCGCGAATATCGTAAAAAATCGGCGGATGAGGGATTTTGCGCCATGTCTGGCCCCCATCTACTGTTTCATACAGCCCGCTGCCCTGTTGGGGATGGCCGCGCAAAGCCAGCCGCAAATGCCCAGATTGGGCAGGATCTATCAGCAGCTTGACAGGCGCTTTGGCGGCTTCGGGGGGCAAATTATTGTTCACACAGCGCCAGCTTGTCCCATCATCTTCGCTCATATAAATGCCATAGCCCTGACAGGCGGCCCACAGGCGCCTGCGCCCGGGCGGGCTTGTCGGATCCACAATCAGGCTGCGGATTTGTCCGCTGGGCAGCCCCGTGGCCTCCTGGCCCACAAGCTCCCATGTCTGGCCGCCATCCCGGCTGCGGCAAATGTAGCCTTCATTCCAGCCCCATTGGCCCGTTGCCGCCCACAGCGTATTCTTGTCCTCGGGATCGCGGGCGACCGTAAAGCAATTCCCCGCCGCTTTCATTCCTTTATACGCCGTGCGGAATGTTTCTCCGTCGTCCTCGCTGATGAGCAGCCCGATGTCCATATAACAAAAATATATGCGTCCGGGAATCAGCGGATCGGGGATGATGTCGTTCAGGCATGTGACTTCCAGGCCGTTGCCGAAAAAGCGGCCATCTGGCAGGATGTGGCAATAACGCTGCTGCCATCTTTCGCCTCCGTCATCCGTTAAGAAAACATGCCCGGATGTGCCGAAAACAAGCCTTTGTGGCTGCGCTAGGCTCAGCGCCAAACATTCCACGCTGGGCCCCCATTGTGTGAGCCAGCCATAATCCATATTTTTATGCGGCTCCGTGTGTTGTGTGATTTTGCGCCAGGACAGTCCGCCATCTGTTGTTTTATATATGCCCGCGGAAACCCACGCCCTGTCTCCCACATAGACAAGCTCGGGATTTTGCGGATGCACGACGATTTCTTTGTAATTGGAAGTCATATAGGCAGATTCGCTGGCTTTGCCCACGCGTGTGGCCAAGCCCTGGCTGCGTCTTTCCCATGTCAGGCCGCCGTCCGTCGAACGCCATACGCCGCCGTTCCACGGCTGGCTATCACGGGCTGTAGTGCGGATTGTGACGTACACAATCTGAGGGGCGCTGGGGGCGATGGCGATTTCCTCCACGGGCTGGGCGGGCAGGCCCGCCGCTTTTTGCCAGCTCTGGCCGCCATCGAGGCTCCGGAAGAGGCCCTGATCGGTGGCGGCCAGCACATAGGAGCCATTGGGCGCGGCTTCAAGATCCGAAACGATGGCTTGCGCGGGGAGCGCTCCTGGAGATGTAAGGAGCCGCCATGTTTCGCCCTCATCCTCGCTTTTATATATGGCGCCCTGGCCGCCCTTGCCAAAACGCGGCCGTCCGATGCCCGCGTAAACGATGTGAGGGCGGGCAGGATCAAAGCACAGTGCGCCAATCGGGGCGGCGAAGCTATAGCGCTGCGGCGCAGGGAAGCCCGTGCGTTTTTCCTGCCAAGTGCGGCCCTGATTGGTCGATTTAAATATCCCGCCTTCACAGCCCAAAAGCAAAATGTTGCTATTTTGCGGATGGACGGCAATGCATTCCACAAAAAAGTCGGTCAGGCCCTCGTTGCGGATTTGCCAGGTGCGCCCCGCGTCGTATGAAATATAAAAGCCGCCCACATCACAGCCTAGATACAGAATTTCAGGATTGTGGGGATCGCACGCTAAAGCCTGTATCCAGCCTCCGCCCCCGGGCCCCACATTCCGCCACACAATGCTCTGGCTGGCGCCAAAGGAAGCCCACAGCCCCAGCCCCGCCACGGCCCCGAGCATCAGAAGTGCCAGGCGTTTCATTCTTTTTCTCCTGAGCTTCTAACGAGGAAGTATTTGCGGAAAAGTAAGCCGCATCGGCCCAGCTCCGCTGGGAACGCCATGTTTGACAGCAAGCCAAGGAAGGCGTATATTTTTATTATTAGGGCTTCAGTGCAATTCTGGGCTTGAACGCCAGAAAACATTTCGGGGAAAACGCCGCGAATTCCTTTGGATACGGCTTCTGAAGCGCATGCGGACACATCCGTCCCCCAAATAAAGACACAAATAAACACAGAAGATGGGGACGGGAAAATAATAAGCATCCTGTAAAATGCTGGAGCGAATTAAGAGCAGCGATTGTCCAGGCGATACGCATACGGAATAAGCTAATCATCCAATCAATTCATTCAATTCATACATTCCATCGATTCATCCAATTCATTTTCATTTATTCATTCAAGTCATATATTCAGTCAATTCCTCATCCCGCCAAGTTCAGTCTGGGCGGACGGGTGACCGAGTGGTCGAAGGTGGCGGTCTTGAAAACCGCTAGGCCCAAAAGGCCTCGGGGGTTCGAATCCCTCCCCGTCCGCCAGCTGTTTTCTGCCGCGTCAAATACGGGATGCCCCTGTTGTCCGTGACAGTGAGAGCCGCATCGAAGCCTTCCCAT
>CAZUOJ010000102.1:0-4683 GCA_964622325.1 uncultured Armatimonadia bacterium | reverse complement strand
CTGCGTCAGATATGACACGCCTCTGTTGCCTGTGACTGTGAGAGTCGTTCGAAGCTTCCCCGTCTGTTAGTTGTTTTCTGTCGCGTCAGATACGGGATGCCCCTGTTGTCCGTGACAGTGAGAGCCGCATCGAAGCCTTCCCATCCGCCCGTTGTTTTCTGCTGCGTCAGATATGACACGCCTCTGTTGCCTGTGACTGTGAGAGTCGTTCGAAGCCTCCCCGTCTGTTAGTTGTTTTCTGCTGCGTCAGATACGGGATGCCCCTGTTGCCCGTGACTGTGAGAGCCGCATCGAAGCCTTCCCGTCCGCCCGTTGTTTTCTGCCCGGTGGATGTTCTTGAGGGGATGAAAAAGCTCTGGCGAGCAGAGGCCTGTCTGTGAGGCTGTAAACTTCTTGAGCCTGGCGCGGAGCTAAATGCGGCGCGGAGCTATATTCCTCTCATTTCATTCCCCGAGGCTCTATAATGGGCGCCGGCAGAATTGTTCAGAGGATGGCTACGCTACAGCCCTTGGGGCAAAAAGGCTTACAGGCGATTTTGTCTTTGTGGCACAGCCCCCAGAATGCGAAGCGCCTGATAACGCAAGGTTGTGGGCGGATGGGAGTGCAATTCGCTGAAAGCACAGGGCAGTCCTGTGGGGACAAAGAACATATGGCTGGCTTCAATAGCGCGCATTCCCGCCCAGGCCTGGGGATTTTGCAGTGCTTCCAGCCGGACAAGCGCAGAAGCCAGAGGGAAATGGCTCTGCATAAAGGAAGCGCCCAGGGCGTCCGCGGCAAATTCGCGCCGTTGCAGCTCGCGGGAAAGCTTTTCCATCGCAGCCGCTGCAGCCGCCACCCCGATCGCTCGAATCGCGCCCGCCAGCGCCAGGCCGAGATAGTCATTGTCGGGATTGCCGTCCGCCAAAAACCCCCATTGCACAACATCTCCCAGCACTTCCGCCGTGACGGCAATCCCCATGGCCCGGGCAGCTAAGGCGGTGTTGCGGACAGAGTCCGCGCAGGCGATATGCGCCACTTCGTGGCCGATTATGCCGCGCAATTCTTCGGCCGAACAGGCTCGCAGCAGCCCCGCTGTCACGACAACATGGGCGTCGGCCGCTGTGAATCCCATAGCGCAAGCGTTGGGGGCAGGGGAGGGCGAAAGCCACACTTTAGGCGCCGGGATTCCGGCGTTTCTGGCCGCCTCCAGCACATAATTGTCCACTTTTGTGCTGTAAAAGGGCTGCACAGCCAGACTCTGGAGCACAGAGGCGCAAATCTGGCGTTGGGAGGAGGAGGGAGCCGCCAGCGAAATCGCCGGGCCCGAATAAGCGATGGCCCCCCGTGAATTTGCCAGAGGCTGCTTCCATTGGAGTTGCACTGGCTGCAGCGCCGCGGCCAGGGCATGCTGGGCTTCCCAGGCGCCCGCAGCCCCCAATTTGTCCGCCAGAGCTCTTCCCCGGGACAACAGGCCCCGCACTTTTTGGGCGAGTTTGCGGGGCGCATGGCGGGCAAGCGCCGGCTCCAGCGTTTGCAGCGTATACGCCGCCTGCAGCAGCGCCTCCTCCGGAAGATATTCCAGTTGCGCCACAGTCTCACAGGAGGCACACAAAAAGTCCGGCTCCCAGCTATGGATGCAATGGCGACACAGCAGCCGCATACATAAGGCGCAGCGCGCCTGGGCAGGGGCCTGTTGACAGATCGTGCATTTCGCGGAAAGCGGCGTCACAGGCGCCAGGCGCTTCTCCCGCCGCGCCAAAACCTCCTGAGCTTCTTTTTGCTGCTGCCTCTGTCTGTATTGTTCGTGCTGAAAAAGCGCCAGGTCGGCGCCGCAGCCCAAACAGTACGCATCATTGGGAAAAAAGCGCGCCTGACAATAAGGGCATTGTAAAGAGGGCTGTTGCTCCATAAGATCCCCCCTGCGTAGATAGCCAGCGAACCACAATGTCAAACCCCGCGCCCCAAAAAGCAGACGGCGCAACGGACATTGTGGCAAAAAGATAGTTGATTTTTGAGCCGCTGCCGGCTTACGGCAAGGCGTACAAAGCCCTTTCAGGGCCTTCTCCATATAAATCATACGAAAGAAACAAAAAGAATGCAATTCATTAAGGAAACGAACAGGAAACGCTTTTTCTCTTTCCCCCAGGCCTCTGCCGGAGCGGCTCTTTTGTAGCAGCTTTTTAGCGCCTTCTAAGTTCGGAAAAAATTTTTTCGGCCATTTTGTCAGATGCCCCTCAGCACATGCGTCTAAATCAATGCAATAGCGTCCAAAAGCACACACTCAAAAAGCCCTGAAGGGGCTCCTGTATGCCGTTTGTAAAGTAAACAGGCGCGCGACGCGTGCCCAACAGGCTTCCGGGGGGGAGCGACCATTATTTGCAACAGGAGGCAAAAAGATGTCCGACAGCTTGTCTTTGTCCCCAAACGATTCTTCTGAACAGGCGCCAGATTCCAGAGAAGAAAAACTTCTTACGGAAATGCTGGCCCAGCTTACTAATTTAGCGGAGCCATTGCGGCAGGGCATAACAGTTTTTTCAAACAAAACAGAAATTCAGCAAATGGAGCTGGAGAAATTCTGCCGCCTTGCGGAGAAAGTCACAACACTTCATAAAGTGGCTGAAAAAATCCAGCACCTCATTGCTAAATTGCAAAAGAACCTCATACAGCAAGTGCGGGAGTGCCTCCAGGAGGCGAAAGATAGAAAAGAGCGCTGTGAGCTCATTTTGAAGTTGGGATGGCTGGATTCCAGGGAAACGCTGGAGATTTTGCAAGCCTGCAGCACCGATGGCGATAGCTCTGTGCGTTATGTGACAGCCATCGCCCTGGGCCAAACGGGCAATCCGGCCGCGATGTCCCTATTGCTCCGGCTTTTGGAGGATGAAGATGCAGAGGTGCGCTTTGCCGCGGCTTATGGGCTGGGATTGCTCGGCGACACACAGGCCGTGCCCTCCCTGCAGGCGCGGCTCTCGCGTGAGCCCGAAAAGAATGTCCAGCTAGCCATCCGCGGCGCTCTGGAAAAATTGGGCGCTCCTGTATGGCATGTGTGTACAATTAATTTAGCTGCCCTGGAGGATCAAATACGCACGAGCGATGGCAGACCGTTAGCCAGAATGCTGGCCGCTTTCATCAAAGATCAGGGGAAAACCGATATCACTGCAAAGCTAATCGAACTGTCGCAAATGCCTGCCCCAGAGGAGCCAGTTGCCAAATTGCTGCGCGTTGTCAGCATTTTTACGCTCGGGGAATTAAAGGAGTGTGCGGCGACAGAGCCCCTTCTGCATTTATTGGGTGATGAGGACGAACATGTGCGAGCTGCCAGTGCCGAGGCGCTGGGGCTGATAGGCGCTCAACAGGCTGTTCAGCCGCTGATTCAGCGCCTGGGGGACAGAAGCGGAGCCGTGCGCGCCGCCGCCGCCCGCGCCCTCGGGAGGCTCGGCAATACATGCGCCATCCAGCCCCTGCTTGCCTATCTGGACGATCGCGATGAAGAAGTCAAACAAGCCGCGGCTTGGGCGCTGGACTGTCTGGGCTATAAAGAATAACAGCCTGCCTGGGGCGTCTTCCCCACGCCGATGTTTCCCAGGCCATCAACGCAGGGAAAAACGCCCCAGGCTATTTTCAGACACACGCGGCCATCAATGATACAGTTTCAGCTGTCAAAAGAAGCTGTCCGTAAAAAGAGCCCGGCGATACAGACGAAAATGAAGGCACAAACAATCCCGCCCAATCAGTAAAAAATATATGCCAAGTTTTACATATCTGCGCTCGCCAGGCAAAGCAATCTATTCCCTTTTTTATTTCATCAGATAATCATCATTCTGTATCTTCGCGCCGGAAAGCCTGTTTTTGCATATGCCAAATCGAAAGCTGGCCTCAGCCAAAACACCAATAAGAAAGGAGTTTGTAAAAACAGAGGGAAAATAGCCATAACAAAAACAAAGCAAAAATTGGAGTAGTGAAGCGATGCCAAATCCTTGCGACCCTCAATATATGCTGGAACTCATAAATCGCGTATGCGCAGGGGATGAAGAAGCTCTTGTTAGGCTTATCCGGTGCTGGGGCTGTCCGGATGACATTTTATCAAAGGTGTTTTTAAAATTACGGCATGCGCCTATTTGGCGAAATCTGCCTGCCGTAGATATTCACAAGCTGGCAATAGTCAAGAAATATATCCGGAAAACTATCAAAAGCTGTCAAATTGAGCAACAACGCCAGGAAATTAAAATTAGTGGAAAACACAAGGTTTATGTTTATGACATCGAAAATATAGGCGAGACAGAAGAGCACGAAGACATTTTTGCCTCCAATTTCTCTACTTTTAATATAGTTTTTAATGAAGTAAAGTGCAGACAATATCGCGACCGCTTAATGAAAGCTCTGCGCCAGTTAGCCGAGCGAAATCACTTACTGAGCGTAAAAATCATTTTAGACATAGTTATTGGGGACAAGACGATAGAAGATATGTTTCCCGAATTACAAAGATATAAGCCTGAATTGACTCGGGATAATGCCTATCAAATTAAATCGCGAAACATCAAAAAATTGCGGCAAATTGATCCTGAATTGGCGGACTACGATTCTAACCTTTAGTCTTTAGCGCAATAATCGCCTCAATAGTCCACACGGAGGAAATAACATGATGTCAAATCATAATCCCGAAAGAGATATGCAACAGTGGGAGGAGCGTTTTGAGCAGATTTTGCA
>CAZUOJ010000101.1:0-13045 GCA_964622325.1 uncultured Armatimonadia bacterium | reverse complement strand
CTTCGCCTTCTAAGGATTCGAGGAATTCTCGGAGCAGCTCAGCCACGCGTTCCGTGGAGGAACGCGGGCGGCTGGGCGCTTGCGGCTGCAGGGGCGGCAGGGCGTCGGTCCGCAACACCGGCTGGCCGATGACTTCGGCGATATGTTTTTGCAGCTGGGCGAAAGTTTTTTCAATGGAATGCGAGGCATCTATGGTAATAAAGCCGAATTCTTCCGCCATTTGTTCAAACTGGCGCAAAAGCGAGGTTTGATGCTTCACAAAACATTCGTATAAATCGGCGCCGCCCAGATAATCGGCGCCCGACTCCCAGTAATCAAAGCCCCCGGAGGCCAGCACTCGTGGAATCAAATCGCGGATCGTGATGGCCAGATAATAGATGGCAGAAGGCTTGATGGCAAAGCCGTAAATGCGGCGCAGCCATTGCGGATCCAGGCCGCGCACGGCTGCCCGCGCAATCAAAGAATACACATAACGATCCGTTAAAACGACATAGCCGGCACGCAGGGCGGGCACGATTTCGTTTTCCAGCCGATCGGCAAAATCAGTGGCATAAAACAGCGCTTGCGTCATCCGCCCCATCGTATGGCCTTCGCGCGCGGCGCGCAAATGCCGGCCCGCTAAATTGGAGCGCGTGAGCCCCGTATCAAACACCGCGATGCCCGAGCTTTCCAGCCATTGCTTGAGCAGGGAAATCTGCGTGGAGCGCCCCACACCGTCTGTGCCTTCCAGCACAATCAAATAGCCGGGGAATTCTTCGCCGACGGGCAATTTCGGATAGGGATGCCAGTAGCTTTCAATCCGCATATTCCGCTCCCTCTAAATATGCAATATATGAAAACGAGAGGTGAATAAAAAGGCTTTCGTGCGTATCCTGGGCGGCCTGATTTTTCGCCGCGTTATTTTTCCGGTTCCGAAAAACTATTGCGGCTTGCGCAGCAAGCCATCCAGATGCGGCCGGATTAGCGCCCGCACCTGTTCTTGCTGTTCCGGAATGGGCAAAGTCCCGTCAATGACCTGCAGCCCGAATTCTTCCACCATCATTTCGTATTGCTCGAGAATTTTGCCCTGAAAGATGCGAAAGGATTCGTAAGGGTCGTCGCTCCAGCCCATATCCAGGCCGGCTTCGTAATATTTTAATTCGGGGCGCCCCACTAAAATCCGATCCAGAGCCACTTCCAGGGGCACGCGGAAATATAAAGCGACAGTGGGCTCCACGGCGAAACTATATAGCTCGCGGAGCCATTCGGGATGGCAGCCGCGGGCCGCATCGCGGGCGAAGGCCGTATAGACATAGCGATCCGCCAGCACAATGGCGCCGGCCTTCAAGGGCGGGATGATATTGCGCTCCGTGCGATCGGCAAAATCGGTCGCGTGAATCAGACTGAAAGTCAGGGGGGTTAACAGATGGCGCGCCTTGCCCCGTTTAGTGGCGCTTTTGACGAGCTCCGAGGAATTCCATTCGGAAAAGAAAGTGCTGTAGCCCTGGGCCTGCAGCCAGGCATGCAATAAATGCAGCTGGGTGCTTTTGCCGGAGCCGTCCACGCCTTCCACAATAAACAGCTTGCCGGGATATTCGTGATTAGGCCGCATAGTGCCTCCCTGCTTTTAATTAATAATGAGAATTATATTTTAGCACAAAAGGCTTTTAGGAAAAAGATAAAAAATTTTTATTAAGGTAATTTTTGCCCTAAGGAGAATTCTCAAAAGCCAGGGATAGCCTTGTCAGCTGCTTTTCAATGCAGTATAATGCGCACACAGCTTTTCCAACGCATACGCCGCAGCCGCCACCGTTGCATTCATTCCATTCTCCATAATGTTGGGGCAATCATGCATACGGCAACTAATTGTGGGCTAGACACGATGAGGAAGCGATTTTCGCGCCCAAGCCTCATGTGGAGCCTCGCTTTAATGGGACTACTTTTGCGTTTGCACGGGCCGTGCGTGGCCCAGGGAGCCCCGGCGCAAGCGTCTACTTCGTCCGCGCCCATTTCTGTTGCGGCCACTGAGCCGTCCTCTTCGCCTTCCAGTATGCCAGCTTCAACGCCGGCAGCTCCGTCGGCGGCCCCGCCGGCGGCCCCGCCGGCTGCCCCGGAGCCGGCCCCTGCGAGCGCCCCGCTGCTGGAGCCCGAAGCTTTGCCAAAAATCACTTTCAAATCTCCCGAAACTGTCGATCCCGGAGATATATTCCGTTCCCTGACGCGCTTTGGCAGCAATCTGTTTACGCCGCCGAAAGCGGCCGTTAGTGGGGCCGAAAGCCAGCCGGAAACTGCGGAAAGCAGTTCCCCCCAGGCGCCGTTGCCTGCCGGCGTGGCGGGGCTGCTGAAACCGGCGAACCTAGCAGGGAATGCGCCAACCTACGGGGCGCCGGCGAGCAGCGCGGCGCCGAGCCCTCGACAGGCAAGCAATGTCGCCGGAACGCGCGCCAGTCAGCCGGTGCCGCCGAATTATATTCTGGGGGCGGGCGATGTGCTGGAGCTGTGGGTGTGGGCGCGCAATCAGGAGCAAATACATGAACAATTCACGATTGCGCCCGAGGGCTTTGCCTTTGTGCCCTTGCTGGGGCGAGTCGCCCTGGCGGATCAGACGCTGGAACAGGCACGGCAGATGCTGGCGGCGGCGTATAAACGCTTTTTTGAGGAGCCGCGCGTGACGCTCGTGCTTGCCGAGCAACGCGTTATCGAGATTTTCGTGCTGGGAGATGTTGCGCGGCCGGGGCGCTATGTGCTCAGCGGAATGGCCACGGTTTTTTCGGCGCTGTACGAGGCGGGGGGGCCTAGCGAAGTGGGCAGCTTCCGCCGGTTGCAACTGACGCGGCAGGGCCAGCCGCCCCAGACGATTGATCTGTATGATTATTTATTGCAGGGCCAGCGCACCGGGGATGTCATTTTGCGGCCGGGAGATACAATCTTTGTTCCGGCGGTGACGGGCGAGGTGGGGGTGAGTGGTCAGGTGCGGCGGCCCGCGCGCTATGAACTTTTAGGCGGTGAGACGGTGGCGGAGGTGCTGCGCATGTCCGGCGGCTTGCAGCCGGAGGCCTACGCCGCCGGGGTGCAGCTTTGGCGCATCGACCGATATCGAGAGCGACAGCTCACCTTATTAAATTTAAGTCCCGGCAGTCCGGACTGGCAGAAGCCCGTGCAGGACGGGGATTTGCTGCTTGTCTCGCCCGTGTTGAAAGAAGCCGAAGCGACAGTGCGAATCGTGGGAGCGGTGGCGCGGCCCGGCACCTATCCCCTTACTTCCGGGCTCACGATAGCCGATGTGATTGCCATGGCGCAGGGGTTGACGGCGCAGGCGCATATGGCCAAAGGGGTGCTGCGTCGTTTGGGGCCGGATATGCATTATCAGGCTTTCTTTTTTAATGTAACGGAGGCGCTGGCGCGCCGGCCGGATAGCAATTTGCCGGTGCAAAAGCAAGATATTATCGAGATATTTGTGCAAGCAGAGATAGAGCCGCCGGCGGAAGTTACGATTACAGGGGCGGTGTTGCGGCCGGGGCGTTATGAATGGAACGAGGGAATGCGGCTGGGGGAGCTTCTGCATTTAGCGGGTGGGCCCAAGCCGGGCGCTTATTTGGAGTATGTGCGGATTGAGCGCCTGACCGCTGACTTTCGGCGGCAAATTATTCCGGTCAATTTAGCTGTTCCCCAGCTTCCCGATGCGGATCCACTCCTGCAGCGCGAGGATATTGTCATTATTCCGGATCGGCAGGAGATGGAGCCGCCGGGGATAGTGACCATTGGGGGCTTTGTGCAAAATCCGGGGGATTATCCGCGGTTAGAGGGGATGCGGGTAAGTGATTTGATTTATGCGGCCGGGGGTCTTTTGCCTCAGGCGGGGCCCACTTTACAGTATGCGCCGGGCAGGCAAGCGGGGCCCACCGAACGCCAAGAATTAAAGCTCATTCGGGAGGCGCAGGGCTTTCGCGTGGAGCCGGATCTGGTGCTTAAGGATGGCGATTGTGTGGCGGTGGCGGGTCAGGGGGAATTGCGCGAACGCGAGGGGCTGATTACGGTCGAGGGGCGGGTGCGGCGCCCGGGCAGCTATGTGCTGCGGCGGGATGAAAACGCCCGGACCGTGTATTCAGTGTGGGAGGCCCTGCAGGAGGCCGGCGGGCTTTTGGAGGACGCCAATCCCCAGGGGATTGTAGTATATCGGCCTTTGCGGCCCGCTGGCGGCAAAGCGCAAGAGCAGGATATGCAGCAGGTGCTCGATACGATGAATTATGAGGCGCGCCTGCAAAATCGCCCCACCATCACGACAGGGGAGCGCCAGGCGGCGCTGGGCAATGCGATTAGCAGCGGTCTGGCAAGTGTATTTTCTTCCGGTACGCAGGTGAATGTCATCATTCCGCCAGATGAAATCAGTATGCAGCGTTCGGTGCAAGCGATTCCTGTGGACGGGGAGAAGCTCCTTAAAACACAGGGACAGGAGAGCAATTTTGTCCTCCAGCCGGGCGACATCGTCAGTGTGCCGCCGCTCGTCTATACGGTCACCTTATTTGGTGCGGTGACGCGGCCGGGCACTTTGCCCTACAAGCCGGAAATGACTTTAGCCGACTATATTGCTACGGCCGGGGGCTTGCGGGAGGACGCCTACTGGAAACGGGCCGTGATTGTGCATCCCAATGGCGCCGTAGAAGTCATTACGAAGAAAACAATGGTGAAGCCAGGCGATATAGTGATTGTGCCGACGACGCATGTCGTCCGCACAGTGCATACGGAGCCGCCCTTCCTGAGCTGGCTGAAGTCGCTGACGCAATTAATTCTGACACGTTTGATTGTCAAATAGCGGTCCTCGGGGCGGCGGAGGGGAGGGCAGAAGCCGTTTTCAGGGGAAAGGATTTCCTTCGTGGCTGAGGCAGCAACGCGCACAGAATCTTGGGGCATTCCTCGTTTTTTCCGCTGGTTAAATGGCCCACGTATTGTGGGGTTGAGTGCGGCGGTGGCGTTGGGGGTGGGCGTCTTAACTTATTTGTTCGCCCCGCGCACCTATACAGCCACCACAACGCTTTTGTTTGCCAATCAAAATGTGCTGACGGACATTCTGGCGCTGGCGGGCGCCAGCGGAGGCAGCAGCCCCAGCGGCATATCGTCTCTTCCCATTTTAGGCGGGGCGAGCAGTCCGGAGCCCTGGCTGACGGAGCTTTTACGCAGCCGCAAAATCCGGCAAATGCTGGCCGAACGCGTCCATCTGCAAGACAAGCTGCGCCTGCCGCGAGAAAAGACCCTGCGCTGGCTGGCGGAGGCGACCATTATCAAAGGCTTGCAAAAAGGATTGGGCTTAAGTGCGCCGGTGGGAATGGCGATTTCGGTGAAATGTCCGGGGCCCACGCGCTGGCAACAACTATGGCGGCGGCCTGCCATGCTCTCCAGCGAGCAAGCCCGGCAGCTCTGCGCGGAGCTCGCCAATGGCTATGTGCAGGTGCTGGACGAATATCTGACGCATAGCAGCATTTCACAGGCGCGGCAGACGCGGCAGTTTGTGCAGGCGCGCAGCCGGGAAGTGGGGGCGGAATTGCAGCGCGTGGAAAACGAACTGGAAAAGCTGCAAGTGCAATATCTGATGGTGGATCCGCAGGGCCAGGCGCAGCAAATCGCCGATCAATGGAAAGATTTGCAAAAAACATACACGCAGTTGGGCCAGCAGCTCCAGCAAATGCAGCGCTCGCTGGAGCGCACGCGGCAGCTATTGCCCCGGCAGCAAGTGATGCTTGTGCAGCAAGAGACCGTAACGCGTAATCCGCTGATCAGCCAGTTAGAGACACGGTTAGTGGAGGAGCGGAATCGGCTGGATCAATTGCAGGCGAGCGGCAAATCCGGCGAACATCCGGAAGTACAGGCGGTGCAGGCCGCCATTGCCAGTCTGGAAAAACAGCGGCAGGCGATAACAGAGCAAATCCAATCTTCGGTGGCGCGGCAAGCCGATCCGGCGTATGTTTCGCTGCGCAATAAGGCCATCGAGCTGGAGGTGGGGGTGACGGGAACGCGAGCGGCCCAGCAGGCAGTGGCCGCGCAGTTGCAACAATTGCAGCGGCGCTTGCAGCGTCTGCCCGCGGTGGCGCGGCAGTACGCGGAATTGTCCCGCCGGCGGGATATTTTAGCGGAGTTGCAGCTGACATTGGCCAAGCGGCTGGAAATTGCGGCGATACAGGAACAACAGGAAAGCAGCGGACGGTTTGAACAATTAGATGAGGCGTTGCCGCCGCCCCAGCCCGATTCGCCTGGCACGGTGCGGCGGATGATCTTGAGTTTTATTTTGTGTGGGCTGCTTTTGACTTTAGGCTGGGCATATCAACGCGGGCATTTGCAGGCTTCTGTGGACATGAGCTGAACAGGCGGAAAGCTTTATGGGCCACGCCTTCCGCCATGCCAGTGGATGTTTTTCCCTCTTCAGTTTTTTCGCCTTCGCCGGAGGACAGCGGAGCAAGGCGTTGAGGAATAGGAGCCTGCCGAGAGTGACATGGGGGGCGCCGCCAGGCGTACGGGAAGCGGTTTTCAGGAGGCAAAAAGGCATGGCTGTTCCAGTAGTGCTGATTGGCTTGGATGGGGGGGATCCGGATTTAGTTTTCCGGTGGATCGAAGAGGGGCATTTGCCGACCTTACAATATCTTTATGAGCGCGGCACAGGCGGAGTGCTTTTATCCACGCCGAACGCCATCAGCCCGGAGGCCTGGTCGTCATTTGCGACAGGCCTGCGGCCGGGGCGACACGGCGTGTTTTCGTTTTTGGACCGCATTCCCGGGACATATCGGCTCATCTATTCCGGGAGCCGGCTGCGGGAGGGCGTGACCTTTTGGCGGGCGGCCAGCCATCACGGCAAGCGGGTGGCGGTGTTGTTTGAGCCCACGACATATCCCGCCGAGGCCATCAACGGCGTCCATATATGCGGCTGGATGGCGCCGGAAGCCCTTACGGAGGGATTGACGCATCCTCCCGAATTGCAGGAAGAAATTGCCCGCCGCTTTCCCCATTATCAGCGGCACGAAACAGGGCTGCGGCAATATGTGGAGGCGGGGCGTTATGCGGAAGCCATCGAATGGAAGTTGCGCTCCGTGCAGGCCAAAGGGGATGTGGCGTGCTGGATAGCGGAGCAGGGGCCCTGGGATTGCTTTGTGTGCGCCTTCATTGAGACGGATTCGATGCAGCATTATTTCTGGGATTTTATGACAGGGGAGCGGGAGGCGGCGGAGCCGGTGCGCCAGGCGATATTGCGGACCTATCAGGCGGCGGATGCGCAGCTGGCCCGGCTGCTGGAGCGTTTGCCTTCCGACGCCTGTGTGATGATTTTTTCCGATCACGGGGCGCGCAAAAATAATCGGGGGCATTTGTATTTGAAGGGGCTCTTGCAGGCGATGGGCCTGGAAGTCTCTCGCCCCGGCGGCGAAGAGCGTCTCAATCGCTTTCGGCAGTGGCAAAGGCGTCTGTATGCGCTGGTGCCGGCGGGACTGCGCGCGCGGCTCAAGCCGCATCTGAAGGGCCTGGTGTCGCGTCTGGCGACCGCCCAGTATGCCTCGGATATAGATTTTGGCCGCAGCCGCGCCTATAGCTTTTACAGCAGCGGGATGGCCCAAATCTGGCTGAATATTGCCGGCCGCGATCCGCAAGGGCTGGTGCAGCCCGGAGAAGAGCAGGAGCAGCTGATTCAGGAAATCACAGAGGTGTTGATGCAGGCGAGGGAGGCGGAGACGGGCGAGCCGCTGGTGCACGCGGTGCAGCGGAAAGAGGAGCTGTATGAGGGGCCGTATATCCATCGGGCGCCGGATTTGCTGGTCGACTGGACAGAAGCCGTAGTGCGCGCGGGCATCCGCAGCCGCTATCAGGGAAGAGAGTTTGTGGTCACAGAATATTGTCGGGACGAGTCGCCTTTGCGGTTTGCCATCCATCGACGGGAGGGCTTGTTGATCGTGTCGGGGGGTGGGGCACAGGGCCAGCCTCAGGGAGCCGCCATTGAAGATGTGCCGGTCAATGCTCTGGCTTTAATGGAAGTGCCGCCGCCAAGCGAATTAGACGGTCGCGTCTGGCAGGAGGTTTTCCCGGAGCTGAAAAGGCAGGCGGCGGTGGCCGTGCCTCAGCAGGCACAGGAGGAAAGCGTCATCTATACAGAAGAGGAAGAGGCGCAAATTGAAGAACGCCTGCGGGATCTGGGATATTTGTAACGATGAGCAGTGCGGAAATTTCTCCCTCTTCAGAGCCTGAAGCGTCCCCGCCGGCGACCGGGGCGGCCGCGCGTACTCTTGAGGCGCGCCAGTTGCGGCGCAATCTGCTGGGGCGGATGCTGGCGATGGGCTGCAATATGCTCGTGGGGCTGTGGCTGCCGCCTTTTCTCGTCCGGCATCTCTCCCTGGCCGTGTATGGCCTCGTTCCCTTAGTGAATCAGGTCAATGCCTACGCCACAGTCTTTAATACTTCCGTCAGCACTTCCACGGCGCGTTTTCTGACGATAGACATTTCCCGGCAGGATTATGAGAGTGCGACGCGGACTTTGAGCACGGCCGTGTTTGGGGGGCTGCTGCTTGTGCTGGTGGGGATGGGGCCGCTGGTGGGGCTGCTGTTGTGGGCGACGCCGCGCTTTATGCGCGTGCCGCCGGGGCAGGAAGTGCCGATGTACTGGCTGCAAGTCGGCGCCCTGACGGCACTGATTTTGGGCTTCCTGAACAATTTTTCCGTCGTTTCTTTCGCCCGCAATCGGCTGGATATTGCCAGCGTCATAGAGATTTTACAGGTGCTCACGCGGGTCGGGATTATCGTCGCCCTGTTTTATTTGTGGCAGCCGCGGGTGTGGCAAGTCGGGCTGGGGATGGCGGGCGGCGCGTTGATGAGTTTATTGTGTCATATCGTGGCGTGGCGGTGGTTAGCGCCGCAAGTGCGATTAAGTTGGCGCGCGGCCAATTTCAAGCGCTTGCGCGCCCTGATGAGCACAGGGGGCTGGATTACGATTAACATGGTGGGGATTTTGCTTTATAGTCAGATTGACCTGGTGTTAGTGAATCGGCTGGCGGGGCCGGAGCCGGGCGGCGCGTATGGGGCGATATTGCAGTGGTCGGTGCTGCTACGAATGGCGTCTACGGTCGTGGCGGGCGTGCTGGATCCCATTATGTATGCGCGTTTTGGGCAGGATGATGAGGAGGGTATGCTGCGGCTGGCACGGCGGGCGACGAAATTTCTGGGGCTCATTTTAGGGCTCCCGGTGGGCTTAATGTGTGGGCTTTCGCGGCCGCTTTTGCACACCTGGATGGGCCCTTCCGTGGCGCGCTACTGGAAGCTTTTGTGGCTGTTGACTTTTCATCGCAGTGTGAATCAATGCACGCGGCCCTTAATGTCGGTCAATATTGCGCGCAATCAAGTGCGCTGGCCCGCGGTGGCGACTTTAGCCATTGGGCTGTTTAATCTGGGCCTGGCGATCATGCTGGGGCGGCGCTGGGGAATGTATGGCGTGGCAACGGCCGGGATGCTGGCGATGACGCTGCGCAATGCGGTGTTTCAGCCGCTCTACACGAGCTGGACGGTCAGGCGGAGTCCGTTATATTTTGTGGCGCCTCTGGCTGTGACGACGCTGGCGACTCTGGGATTGGCGCTGGGCTTACATTTTTTGAGCAGTGCGCACAATTTAGTGGGCTGGGGGCGGCTCGCCGCCTGGGGCGTGGGGAGCAGTCTGCTTTATATTCTCGTAATGGGAGGACTTTTTTTAGACGCCGAGGAACGCGCGCTTTTATGGCAGACGGCGCTTCCCTTTTTGCGCCGTGCCCGGGGGGAAGCGGCCTCCTCTGCCTCCTCCCAAGAGTAAGGCTTATGAGCGACGCTTTGCCTCGGGTGCTCATCATCGCGAAGTCTTGTGTCAGCGGCAGCAGCGGCCATGCGGCGAGCCTGCGGAACTGGTTTTACGGGTGGCCGCCCGACAACATAGCGGAGCTGTATTCAGGCGGGCCGGAGCCCCCGGAGCCGCTGTCAGGACAGCGCTATCGGCTGGGGCCCGCGGAGCGGCGCTTCGGGCGGCTGTTTGGGCGCCTCAAAGGGTCTGCCCTGAGCGTGGCCGCCTTTTCCAGCCAGGAAAATCCCCCGCCCTCCCCGCAAGACAGCCTGCGCCAGCGCCTGCGCTATGGGCTCAGTCGACTGCTTGTCCACTCGGGCGTATGGGAGCTGATTTTCCCGGTGCGGCTCTCTGCCCCGCTGCGGCGTTTTGTGCAGGATTTTCAGCCGGATGTGGCCCTGTGTTTTGGCTTTGATTTGTCTTTTATGTGGCTGCCGATGCTATTGCGGCGCCATTTAGGCTTGCCCTATGTCGTGATGATTTATGATGATTGGCCCAGTACGCTGTATGCGGGCCATCCCTTCAGCTTTTTTATGCGCCCTCTAGTGCACAGGACTTTCCGGCAATTTGTGCAGACAGCGGCGGTTCGGCTCGTGATTGCCGAGACGATGCAACGGGCCTATCAGGAGAAATATCAAGTGGATTTTACGGTGCTGAGGCAATGTGCGGATAGCGCAGTGTATCGCCAGGCGAAGCCGCGCCGCGTGGGTCCGGAAAACGCGTATTCTCTGGTGTATAGCGGCACTTTGGGCCATCGGCGCTGGGAAGCAATCCTGGATATGGCGGAGGTGCTGCAGCGATGTGCCGAAGAGGGCTTGCCGGCGCATTTGATGGTGTTTGCGCCGCCCTGGGATCATCTGCCCGAGCTCCAAAAGCTGCCGCATGTGAGTTTGGCGCCGCTGCCCTCGCCAGAAGAAACGCCCGGGATCTTCAAGGGGGCGGATGTGCTTTTTTTGCCGGAAAGCTTTGATCCGCAGGAAGCGCACACAATTCGCTATTCAATTTCCACGAAGGCACATCTTTATATGATGAGCGAACAGCCGATTTTGCTGTATGGGCCGCCGGAAGCCGGCGTCGTGGATTATGGGTTGCGGGAGGGCTGGGCCTATGTCGTGCCCCAGCGCGATAAGCAGGCGCTATATGAAGCCGTGCGGGCGCTGCTGACTGATGAAGCGTTGCGCCACAAGCTCGTGGCGCGCGGGCGCGAAGTGGCCGCGCGCTATCATGAAGCCGCAATCGTGCGCGAGGCTTTTCGGCAAGCCCTCTGGCAAGCAGCACGCACGAAAGAGAATTGAAAAAGCCACAGGCGCTTTTCTGCGCATAGTCAGGCCTTATCGTTTGCGGAGGGGCACAGGCCGAAATCCGGCATTTGGTGAGCGAGGAAATGGGAAGCCAAAAGCCGCTGCGCATTGGCGTATTTCATCCGGGGACGCAGCATTCCTATCATACGGCGGAGGAGCTGCAGCGGGCAGGCGTGCTGGCCTGGCATGCGACGGAGATATTCACTAATCCGGAGCGTTTTCCGTATAGTCTGCATCGCTATCTGCCTGGCAGGCTGCGGAGGGGTGTCGCCCGAGAGCTGCAGCGGCGTTTTGCCCCGCAGCTTCGGCCGGAGCTGGTGCGGACTTTCGGCTTTTGGGAATATCTGGAGACAATCGCGCGGCGGCTGCGCCTATATAGGTGGGCGCGCTGGCTGAATGCGCATGGCAATGTCGTGTTTGGGCGCAGAATTGGCCGCCTGTTACAAAAGGAGCCGGTCGATGTCATCTGGGGCTTCAATACTTCGTCCTTAGAGGCGTTTGCGGCGGCGCGGCCGCGCGGAGTGGGCTGTGTGCTGGAGCAGACAACGCCGGGGGCGGCCTTTCGGGCGGAAATCATCCGTCAGGAGGCGGAAGTCACGCCGCCGGAGTGGCCCGTGCCGCCTCCGCCCCAGGAGGCTGACATCGCTCGGGAGGAAAAGGAATGGGAGCTTTCGGATCTCATTATCGTGGGCAGCGATTTTGTGCGGCAGACGATCCCGGCGCATTATCAGTCAAAAGTTTGTGTCTGTCCCTATGGCGTGGACATCGCGCGTTTTCAGCCGCCAGCAGGAAGGCGGTCAGAGGGTCCGCCAACAATTTTATATGTGGGCGCCATCTCAGCGCTGAAGGGTGTCCGCTACTTATTAGAAGCCTGCGCCCGGCTGCACAGGACGACTTCCTTCAAGGTGCGGCTCGTCGGGCGGCTGGAAGCCTCGCCGGCCGCGCTGGCGCCGTATGCCGATTTTGTCGTCCATACGCCGCATGTGCCCTATGCGCAGATTCAGCGCGTGTATCAGGAAGCGGATATTTTTGTGCAGCCCAGCTTGTATGAGGGCCTGTCGCGGGTTGTGCTGGAAGCTGCCGCCAGCGGATTGCCGGTTGTGGCGACCGCACATACGGGCGTGACGAGCGTGCTGGAGGCGGAAGAGGCCTGTTTCGTGGTGCCGATTCGTGGTATCGAGGCGCTGGCGGAAGCGCTCCATAGCCTTCTGGTCGAGGCGACGAGACGCACGGAAATGGGACGAAAAGCGCGGCAGCAGGCGGAACAATATACATGGGAGCGTTATGGGCAGCAGGCGTTGCGCGCCGTGTACGCCCGCTTCGGGCGAGACTGATTTTGTCGCAGGCTGTCAGATAAAATAATGCTAGATGCTTTAATCTTTTCCACATTTCTTTTTCTGGGAATCGTGGCTTTCAGCGTGCGCCAGGGACGCGTGAGTCTGGCCAATCCGTTCGTGCTGTATTTGCTGTTTCATTTTATTTCGTATTTGTGGCGGGCGTGGCGCATCTGGCTGTGGCCGGATTTAGCGATGTATCCCTGGATGAAGATTGATCCCACAGAAGAGGAGCAAATCCGCGCGCTGATGGCGTGCAATCTGGGGTTAGTGGCTTTTTGGGCTGGCTTTGGGCTGCAGCCCCGGAGAATAGTGGAGCAGCTGCGGCTGCATCCTGTGCCGGTGAATCGCAAAATTGTTTTGCTGGTAGGGGGCGCGATTGCGTTGCTGGCGGCCTATTATATGCGGGGGCAGCTGGGGGGAGAAGTGCGGATGATGAGGCTGCGGACAGGGCATCGGGTGCTGGTGGGGACGACGCATTATTTGACGAATGCGCCCCAGTATGCGGGCAGCATAGGCATTTTGTGGGCGGGGCTGTTTGGCTTGCGGCCGTGGGTGGTCGCCTATTTAGGGGCGTATTTTTTGTCCTGTCTGATTCG
>CAZUOJ010000100.1:0-13206 GCA_964622325.1 uncultured Armatimonadia bacterium | reverse complement strand
GCATCAATCGCCCGCAGCGTCACATCCAGAGGCTTTTCACACAAAATATGCTTGCCGGCTTCCGCCGCCGCAATGCAGCATTCGGCATGAATGCCGCTGGGCGTGCATACGGAGACAGCTTCCACTTCGGGATCCTTCAACATATCGTCCAGGGAAGTGTAGGCGCGAATGCCGTATTTTTCCGCAAAGCTTTTGGCTTTTTCGGGGACGATGTCGCAGCAGGCGACAAGGCGGGCAGTGCCCGAATCCCGCACGGCGTTGGCGTGTGTCGGAGCAATTACGCCACAGCCAATAATTCCCCAGCCCAGCAGCTTATCTGCTTTTCGGGCTGCCTTTTTCGGAACGCTCTTTTTCGTGGCCATGCCAATATGCCTCCATTCCACAAGATATCATCAGCACAATATGCCGCTAGCTATTTCCGTAAAAACATTCTTCGAAGATATTCTCTGGCGGGGAGCGTCATTCCTGTCATTCGGCAATCACCAGAGCCTGAATAATTTCTGTCAGGCAGATGATGGCTTCGGCAGTGGCATCCGTGAGAGGCGCCGGGGGCTCATAACTCATCGTGCCCGCGGACCAGGCGCCATTAGCGAGCTGGCTTTCCACAATTTGCTGTGCCACCGCTTCCACAATCTGCCGATGCGCGGCCACGCCGCTCGCGGCATACACTAAGGCGGCGCCCCAGCCGAACCACCAGCTGTTGGGCGAATCGTAGCGTTCCGCGCCGGCCGTATTGGCGAACTGAATATAATTCTGGGCGGCTTGCAGATACGCGGCTTCAGCCGTTACTTCATATAGCTTCGCCAGAAATCCTGCCGCGAGGCCGGGCACAAAGAACCATTGTTTGGGGGCATTAACAGTTAGCGCGAAGGCGGGCGCCTGCGAATCCTCCCAATCCGTCACTAAGCGCTCCCCCCGTTGCTGGACAAAAAGCAATTGCGAGTTCAGCCGGGGCTGGCGTTCGTAAAAGGAAAGGAGGCATTTCCCCGCGGCTTCGGCTTCGGCCAAACGGCCCGTGTGCAGCATCGCCAGTCCCGCCACGGCCGTGCTCATGATGTCCTGCATCCCCTCCAGAGAGGAGGCGGGGCCGGCCGTAAGAAAGCCGCCGGTTTGGGGATGCTGCAGCGTCGCCAAAAACTCCGCGGCGCGCAAGGAGAGGCCAAATTGCCCCAGCCGATGGGCTCCCATCACCAGCCAGGAATTGGGATAATGATAAAAAGATGCCATGGGCCCTTCCCGTGGAAAGCCCCGCGTGAAATCGCCTTCCTCATCCATCATATTTTCCTGGATCCAGGCGCAAAGACGCGCGCCGCGATCCAACTGTCCTGTAACGGCCAGCGCATAGGGCACTTTGTGAATTGTCCCCAGGCCATGCTCCAGGGGCTTAAAGGAGCCGTCTTGTTGCTGTTGCGCCATAAGCCATTTCAGCGCTTTGACGACCGCTTGCCGATATGTTTTTATTTCCATCCCGCCATCTCCTCGTCAGACAACCCGAAAACTAAAACTAAACAGGACAAAACAAGCAGAGATGCCTGCGCATCCCTGCAATGTTTTTTCGCCCTTGGAAATAACAAATCCTTGTCCTAACAGTATAGACGACATCAGGCAAATGAGCAAGGGCCAAAACAATAAATTTGCCGATGGCCGGCTTGCGGAAGCTGCGCAGAGACAAAAATAAGGGGGGATAAGCGCAATTTTGCGTCTGCACAAGGATTAGTGGCCACAGCCGGAAATAAGGAGCTTTTTCCCCTCACGCGGCGCGGGACATTTTTTAAAATCTCTTGGGACACATCCTCTGGAGCGAGAAAACTTATTTTAGAGGGGCTTGACGAAAAAAGCGGCATTGGCTAAAATAATAGCGCTTTAAAGGAAAAGAGTGCCCCCATGGTCTAGTGGTCAGGATACCGGGTTCTCAGCCCGTAGGCCGGGGTTCGAATCCCCGTGGGGGTACCAATTATACAAGCTTTTTCCGCCGAGGCCGGGGCGAATGACTAAAAGCGCTGAGACAATGCTCCTGATCGGCGTTCAACATAAAGCCGCACGCAGTGCGGCTTTACGCTTTATTGTTATATAATTGTGCAGATGTTCTCAGATTTCAGGAGCCAAAAATGCGTATGAGCTTCTGGGCCATTGCCGGGGCGGCGTGTTGTCTCGCCGTAAGCGCTGTTCAGGCCGAGGAAAAGCTTATCCCGGCTACAGCGCGGGAATATCTGGCGTTGCGCGCGTCCTGGAAGGCGCCGACGCTTACGGCAGCGGATGTTGACGGCCCGCGCGGCCCCTGGCGCGGCCGCCATGTAGAAGTGTATGGACGCGTCGTCGGCTTAAAAGTCTCGGGCGGCAAGGAGCCGGCCTGTCTGCTCCTGCAATTTCCCCAGGCGAAAAATTTGCTGCTCATTGAAATGTCCGAGCCCCATCCTGCCGTAGCCCTGGAGGCGATTATCCATGCGCTTGTGTTTTTGCCAGCAGAAACGAAAGCCTCCGATCGCTTTATTCTGAAAGCTGCCATCCGTGAGGAGGATTTGCCGGCGGCAGAACAGCGCTATGCGGCAGATATGGCGCCCAATTCTGTGGGCGTGGCCCTGCAGCTGGCGCAGCAAGTGGCGAATTCAGCTCCGCCGAAAGAGGCCAAACTGTCTCTGGAAATCGAAGCGGAGGGGCCGCCTGCCCAGGGGGCTCAAACAGCCGAGGCTTCGCCCGCCGCCCCTCAGCCTGCCAAGCCGCTGGCCCGCCCCGGGACAGAAATGCCGTGTCTTGGCGGGCCAAACGCGCCTGATTATCGCGTCAGCGTGTGGAAGCAATGGGTTAGCCGCCAAAATCCTAAATTAACGAATGATCAATTGGAGCTGATTGTGCGCGCCGTGCTGTATTATTCCGCCTTATACGGCCTGGATCATCGTCTCTCCTTTGCGATGATTAAATGTGAATCGGATTTTGATCCGAGCTGTGTGTCATCCGCTGGCGCCATTGGGCTGACACAGCTCATGCCCGGCACAGCCAAAAGCCTGGGCGTCAATCCCTGGGATCTGGAACAAAACATTGCAGGCGGCCTGCGCTATCTTTCGCAGCAACTGCACGCTTACGCGGGGCGCTCCAATTATGAGCAATTTGCTCTGGGCATGGCCTCGTATAACGCTGGGCCGAATGCCGTTAAACGCGCGGGCGGCATCCCCAACATCCCCGAGACAATTCGCTATGTGAAAAAAGTGGGGGATCTGTTCGTCGAGCTGTACAAGACGATGCCATAAGCCGCGCTTCGCTTTCCCTCATTTTCCGGGCGTGCTTCTCTCTTTGTGAAGGCAATGGAAAGCAAATTTGCCTCGCATACGGATATTCCCTCAGCCATTGGCAGCTTTCATCTGTTCATTTTTTTCATTGCCTCCTTTTTATTTCAGTCTTCTTGTTCAAAGCTAATGAGCCAATTCTAATGTATAGCGTTTGACGCAGTTTTTGCCGGCGTGCTATACTCGCAAATTGCAATGGGACAGTTATTGCGTATAGAAAAATGGGCAGAAAATTTGGAAGAAGTCACGCTGAATCGCTGGCTGAAGAACGAGGGCGAACGGCTGGAAGTAGGGGATACGCTGTGTGAGATTATCACAGACAAAGCCACATTTGAATATGAAGTGGAGGAAGCGGGAACGCTTTTGCGCAAATACGCCACGGATAAAAGCGTATTGCCTGTGGGCTACATTTTTGCGTTTGTAGGAGCAGAAGGGGAGCTGCCGCCTGAGGGCGTGGAGGAGGAAAATCAGCGGCTCATGGCCGCCCATCAGGCGGCGACGCGAGCAGATGCGGAATTAAAGGCGAAATTGGCCCAGGCTTTGCAGTCCCGGAAAACGAAAGCGACGCCCGCCGCCCGCCGCCTGGCGCGGGAAAAAGGCGTGGCTTTGGAGGATGTGGCCGCCTGGCTGGGAGAAGAGCGGCCTATTCAGGAAGAGGATGTGAAGGCTTTTTTAGCGCAAAGGGAAGCCCATGATTAATCTTTCCGGACATAGAGCCCTCGTTACAGGCGCTTCGCGCGGATTGGGGCGCGCCATCGCCCTGGCGCTCGCGGAAAGTGGCGCCGATGTGGCTGTCAATTATCTTCACAATGAGGCCGCGGCTCAAGCCGTTGTGCAAGCCATACAGGCACAGGGGCGGCGCGCTATCGCTCTGCCTGCTGATGTCAGCGACGAGGCTGCTGTGCGAGAGATGTTTAAGCAGGCGCGAGAAGCCCTCGGCGGAATTGACATTCTCGTCAATAATGCTGGCATTGTTGAGGATCAATATGCGGCTTTTATGAGTGCGGAGCAATTCCGCCGTGTTGTGGATGTATGCCTGATGGGCGCTTTTTATTGTGCGAAGGCGGCAGTGCGCGATATGCTGCGGGGCAAATGGGGGCGGATCGTCAATATCTCTTCTGATGCGGGGCTCATGGGCGACATCCAACGAGCCAATTATGCGGCGGCAAAAGCCGGGCTCATTGGCCTGACGAAGAGTCTGGCGCGCGAATTAGCCAGCCAGGGCATCACAGTCAATGCCGTGGCGCCAGGCATTATAGAAACGGATCTCACAGCAAATATGCCTGCCGCTCGAAAAGAAGGCCTGTTGCGGCTGATTCCATTGCAACGCTTTGGGAGGCCGGAGGAAGTGGCGCCGCTTGTCGCGTTTTTATGTTCTGAAGAGGCAGCCTATATTACGGGGCAGATTTTAATTGTCGATGGCGGCTTGAGAATGTGAGAGGCGAGATAAGGCTTTAGCGGAAGAAACAGAGAAAGACAGACATTCACACGGACGTGTTTGTGTGGGGCAAAATTAAGCCAAATTCATAAAAATATAGAACAGAAAGAAAAATTACAGACGGCCAATAGCCGGCTTTTTTTGTGATAAGGAAGGCTTATAAATGAGACGAGTTGTTGTTACAGGCCTGGGCGCTGTGTCGCCTTTAGGCCTGAATGTGGAGACATTCTGGCAACGGCTGATTGCCGGCGAGCGGGGCATTGGCCGCATAACGCGCTTTGATCCAACGGGCCTGCGCAATGAGCGAGGGGGACAGATCTGGGATTGGACATTTTGTCCTGCTTCCTATGGCATATCCACGCCGCCAGATTTAGCGACGCAATTTCTTTTGCAGGCGACACAAGAGGCGCTGGCTGATGCCGGGCTAGTCTGGGAGGCGCCTGCGTCTCCTTGCGCTTCGGGCCGTTTGCGTTGTTCCCATTGTGAGGCGTTAGGCGCCCGGCCGCTTATTGGCGCTGTTTTATCGACAAATTTCGGCGGCGACACATCCTGGGAGGATTTCTGCCGCCTGCTGCGTCAAGATGATTGCGGAAATCAAGCGGCGAGAATACAGGAACACAGCGAGATGTGTTCCCTCACAAGAGCTTTTTCCGAATTTGCCTTTCATACGGCATTAAGCCATATCCAGCATATATTTGGCTTAAATGGGCCTTTGAGCCTGCTCTCCATCGCCTGCGCATCGGGAGCGGCGGCCATTGGCTATGCGCTGGATTTAATCCGCGCTGGGGAGGCCACAATTATTGTGGCAGGCGGACATGATGCGCTGGCCCCCAGCCCGTTAAGTGGCCTGTCCACGCTCCACACGATAACAGCAGAAGATATTCGGCCCTTTTCGGCAGATCGGAGCGGGACGCTTTTTGGCGAAGGCGCTGCGATGCTTGTATTAGAGGAGCTGAAGCATGCTAAGGAGCGCGGGGCCAGAATTTATGCGGAAGTTCTGGGCTCGTGGCAGAACAATAATGCCTTTCATCTGACAGCGCCCGATCCGGGCGGAGCCGGAATGGCGCGTGTCCTCCGCACAGCGTTGCGAGACGCCAATTTGCCGCCCGAAAAATTAGATTATATCAATGCCCATGGGACAGGCACTGTCCCGCATGATGCAGCGGAAACAGAAGCCATTAAGGCCGTTTTGGGGCCCCATGCTTACGAGATCCTCGTCAGCTCCATCAAAGGCGCCATTGCCCATTTGATGGGAGCCGCGGGAGCGATTGAAGCCATCGCCACGATTAAAGCGATTGAGACGCACATTGTGCCGCCCACTGTTAATTATCGGCAGGCCGATCCGGCCTGTGATTTAAATGTTGTGCCCAATCAGGCGCAAGAAAGGCCCGTCCAATACGCAGCGACAATTTCGGCCGGCATTGGGGGCAGCAATGCCTGCGTTATCTTTGCCCCTCCGCCCGTCAACGCGGAGCAAGGACAGATAAAAACATCGCGCATTTGTCCCGCAAAAAAAACACAAAAGCTGCGGCGCGTCTGGATAACAGGCATGGGCGTTATCAGCGCCATTGGCATCGGCCGGGATGATTTTGCTGCAGGGCTGAGGGAAAGGCGAGAGGGCCGCAGGCCGCCTGAGCGGCTCACAGGACGCCATAATCTGCCCTTGCTGGCGGAATGTCTGGATTTTGTCGTGGAGGATTATCTGGAGAGCGAAAAAACATATCTGGATCGTTGCTCGGAATTTGCATTGGCCGCCTGTGCTTTAGCCTGGGAGGACGCCCAGCTGCTCTGGCGAAAATTAGATCATGAACGAACGGGCCTGTGTTTAGGCACGGCCTTCGGCTGTCTGGACTCTATGCTTAATATGACAGAACGCGTCCAGACGAAGGGCGTACGCTTTGGCTCGCCTGTGATTTTTTCTCATTCTTTTATCAACACGCCCGCCAGTCTGGCTGCCATTGAATATGAATTGCAGGGGCCAGCGGCCACATTTTGTGTGGGCGATGTGTCGGCGGGCAACGCTCTGGATTATGCCTGGCGTCTTATTGCGCGCGGCGATGCCGATGTGATGCTTGCTGGCGGCGTGGAGGCTTTGAGTCTGCCGCTTGTGTCTTATATAGAGCATCTATGGCGTCAGAACGATTTGGCCCAGGCTGTTGCAGATATTGGCGGCAGGGAGTCTTTTGTCCCTGGGGAGGGGGCCTGTATTTTCGTGCTGGAAAGCGAGGCACAGGCACAACAGCGAGGGGCGCAGCCTTTAGCCGAAATTATTGCCAGCTATTTACAGGAGCCCGAAGCCCCTGTGACACACACGATATGGCGGGCGCCAAAAGAGCTGGGGCATACATTTGGGGCCTGTCTGGCCCTTGATCTGGCAGCCGGATTGCTTTCGTCCGCGCTGCAGGAATTTATTGTCCAGCGTTGCGATCCTGCAGGCAGCTATTCGGCTGTCCTCGTGCGGAGGCCAGGATGACATTTCCGGCGTCGGAACTGATTGCTCATTATCGTCTGATGTTATTAATCCGTCGCTTTGAGGAGCGTGTGTCCGATCTTTTTAGCGAAGGCGTCATCACAGGCACATCTCATTTTTGCATGGGCCAGGAAGCATGTGCTGTGGGCGCCATCGCCGCGCTGCAGCCGGAAGATCTTGTCACATCCAATCATCGGGGCCATGGGCATTTTTTGGCCAAAGGCGCCGAGCCAGCCCGCTTGATGGCAGAATTGTTTGGCAAAGCGACAGGCTATTCAGGCGGGCGGGGGGGATCGCAGCATATGGCAGATTTTTCGATCGGCTTTTTAGGCTCCAATGGCATCACAGGCGGCATGATCCCTATTGCCACGGGCGCCGCCCTGGCGCAAAAGCGGCTGCAAACAGGGCGTATTGTGCTCTGTTTTTTTGGCGACGGCGCCTGCGGCACGGGGATGTTCCATGAGGCTGTCAATATGGGCGCGATCTGGAATTTGCCGATTGTCTATTTTCTGGAAAACAATATCTATGCCATGAGCACGCCCACATCACAAGCTTTTAAAATACAAGATTTAGCCACGCGTGCCGCAGGCTATGGCATTCCCGGCGTCATTGTGGATGGCAATGATTATTGGGCTGTACGCGCTGCGACAACAGAAGCAGCGGAGCGCGCTCGTGCGGGCGAGGGCCCCACATTAATTGAAGCCAAGACATATCGTTATTGCGGCCATTCTAAAAGCGATCCCGGCGATTATCGTCCTCCGGGCGAATTGGAATTCTGGCGGGCGCGGGATCCCATTGTGCGGATGCAGCAAAAATTAAAGGAAATGGGCCTGTTGGATGAGGCTGAAGACAGCCGTCTGCGCGCAGCTGTAGAAGCCCAATTAAACGCTGCGGAGCAATTCGCGCGGCAAAGCCCTGATCCCGATCCACGCTCTGTAGATGCAGGCATATTTGTAGGATTATAATACGAATGAGGGGAAAATAGGGCAAATGGACAAACAGGAACAGCTGGAGCGCATTGTAGCAGAGCTTATGGGCGAGGCATCAGAGTCTAAAGCTCCTGGCGCTGCAGATGCTATTGAGATAACATATACGCCGACAAACAAAAGCATTTCTCCCTTGTCCTTGCCTGTGCCGCCGCCTCCGCCGCCTTTGCCGGCAACGAAAAAAAGAAAAGCTCGTCGCCCCGCGGCCGCTGCTGCTCAGCCCGCTCATACGGCCGCTCCGCCAGCTCCTGTCACGGAAAGCGTTTCTTTCTCTGCGCAGGATTCCCAAATAAAGGAAGCTATCGTTGTCTCACAATATCGGCGCGTAATCACAGGCGTTTTGCCCGAAATGGCCTCCATCAACATAATCATTCCCGATTTGCCCAGCTTAGCCGAATTGCCTGCCGAGCCGCCGCCACTGCCTCATTTAGCGCCGCTTCCGGAACAGGCTTGAAAGCTCAATACAATCCATTGCGAATAATATTATGACGCCCAAAGAAAGAATGCTTAAAGCATATCGTGGCCTCCCCACGGATAAAGTGCCTGTAGCGCCTGAATTCTGGAATTATTATCCGGCTAAGCTTCTGGGCGTGGATATGATTGAATTTGCGCGCGATGTCCCCTTTCATTGGGCGTTAAAACAGACATTTGAAGCTTTTGGCTGCGAGGGCTGGGGCATCGTCTCCCCTCAGCTCCCCAATCCGAATATAGAGATCCACAATGAAGAAAAATGGCTCGATGAGCGCCGTCTGGAAGTGCGCAGTGTATTTCACACGGCCCAAGGCGCTGTCACAGCGCGGACATTGCTGGACAGGGAAGAGCCTGGCTGGGCTGTGGAGCGGCCAATTAAGGATTTTGCCCGCGATTTGCCTGTTTTTGAGATTATTTATTTCCCGCCTCTGGAGCTTATGGATGTTTCCTGCATGTTGAAGGCTCGTGATGATGTGGGAGAAAGCTATTTGCTGGAAGCCTTCTTGGGGATGCCTTTTACAGATTTTTGGGGCAGCGCCCGCGACGGCGGCCTGCCGCAACTGATCTTTGATTTATATGAACACACAGACGAATTGCAACGCTTACAGACTCGTTACATTGAATATATGAGAGAAAAAGCGCGGCTTCTTTGTATGCAGACGCCTTTTGAAAGCTTTTTCATTGGCTGCTGCTGGAGCTGCAATTCCTTAATTGGCCCTCATTTGTGGCGGCAGTGGGATAAGCCAGTGTTGCAGGCGCTGGCGGAAGAAATTCATCGTCACGGCCGGCTGCTGCATATTCATCTGCATGGCAAATGTTTGGAAACAGTGCCGGATTTGGCGGAAATCGGCGTCGATTGTGTTTGTCCGTTTGAACGCCCGCCAGGAGGCGATGTGGAGGGCTTGGCAGGGCTGAAATATGTCGCAGATACATTGCAAGGGCGTGTGACGATGAATGGCAATGTCCATACAGTCAACACATTGATCCGCGGGACGCCGGAGGATGTGCGGCGCGAAGTGCGCGAAATCTGGGAAGCCTTCCGCGGCACACAGCGCGTTATCATCGGCACAGGGGATCAAGTCGGCCGCGAAACTCCTGAAGAAAATCTGTGGGCAATGATTGAAGAAGCGCGCTCGCTTATTTGAGCTGAATATATTTTATGTGCAGCACGCCATTTTCCGAAGGCCGGAAGCGCTCCTCCAGATTTTCAATTTCCAGCCGATTTTCCCCCTCGCGCCACAAATCGCCTATTCGGAAGCGAAAAATCGGGCTATAATCAGGCGTGTAATATTTGTCTGTCGGCGCGGCGTTGATTTCCCAATCATTATCATATTTGACGCGCCAGGCGCCTATTCCCGGCTCATAGGAGGAAAGGCTCTTATAAGCATTATGTTGTGGCGTGGCGATTTCCTCCGGACGCCCAATGGCCCGCGCGGGATCCAGCCGCACGCCATTGAATGTGAGGCGCAAGACAGGAAGCAGGCCATTTTCTGTCGCCAAATGGACGCGAGCCATTAATTCTAATGTTTCCGCCGCTTCTCGGGGCAAAATTAGCGTTGTTTTGGCTCCTTGTGGGATAGCAAAGCCTGTGCGCCTCATCTCCGCCACACGAACTGGATCTGTGACGAGCACATCATCCGCCTCTATCTCGCCTAATCGGGCCTGCAGAAAATTGTGGAAATCCTGCCATGTTTGCTTCGCTCGCTCATTCGGCGCTTCGACAAACGCCTGCTTTGTCACAGCTATTGAGGAAGACAGGCTCTGCCGCGTAATTCCCTTTCGTTCCAAATCCAGCAAAAGCGCAAGAAGCTTCCTGGCTTCGGAAAGCGAATCCAGCCAATGAGCCAGGCGCTCGCGCAAAAAATCTTCCATTTCCCATTCAGGATGTTCCAAGAAGGCGCTCCAGGCCTCATAAAATAGCCGCATGCTGAAGAGCGTGGGCGGATCTTCGCCGTAAGTCACAAGCCCCTCAAAGCCCTCCTGCTGCGCTCGCCGACACATCTGGCGAATGCGCTCCAGAAAGATATGATGCCGTGTGTGCGTGGATTTATTGCCCCAATGCACATAGCCCCAATTACGTTTTGTGGGCGGGCGCAAGCCGGCAGGCCATTTTTCCCCTGACATTCCTGTGAGCGTCCACTGACAAATCATCTGTTCGGGGATAAGCTTAATCCAGCCAGGGGGGCGTTGTTGCATTTCGGGCGTAAAGCCTGTATATGTGGCATAGCTGTGCCAGCCCTGGGGCGCTAAGGACAGGGCTGTATCAGCCACAGCAGCTGTGGATAGCGCCATGTCCTTGTAATAATCCGGCGAATTATCGGCAATGGCCGCGCGGGCTGCCCGACAGCGCTCGCAATGGCAGACAAAGAAATCGCCAATTTCAAAATTTATTCCGCCGATAGAAAAATTTTGCAAAAGCCAGCGGCAGCCCTCCTGGAGCCATTTTATGTTTCCCGGATGTGTAGGGCAGAGGGCATTATGGGGCTTGCCCTGGGCGTCCCGTGCCCGCAATTCCGGATGCTGGCGCAGCCACGTGCTGATGTTGTAAGGATGATTGTTGCTGTAATAATAGCCTTCGTAGCCGCTGGTGCCGACGCCGGGAAGAATGCGGATGCCGCGCGCCTGGGCATAAGCGCACAGCTCCTGCGCGGCCGCGATGCCGCCGTGCTCATCACGCAAAAAGCCCCAGATTATCACAGCATTGAAGCTCGTGTGTTGCTGCATGTAATCAATCAGGGCTTTGTAATCCTGCAAGTAGGCTTCGGGCGCTTTACGATAAGGCCCCCCGCCCATAATGCTCACAGCCGGGCCCGAGCCGCCCCATTCCATCCGATTGTCCCATGTCCACAGCACACGATGGGGAATGCTGGCCGCCCCTGCAGCCGCGCCGAAAAAAGCCAGCACACAACAATTCAAAACTAAAAAACGCTTTAACATCATTTCTTTGCTCTTTTTAGCCGTTTTGTCCAGCAAAAGGCGAGGCAGACAGGACGCCCAGGATGGCTTTGAGCGTCCTGCCTGCCCTCGCTAGACAGATTCCCGCAGATGTAAGACGCGCCGCCTGGCGGGCAAAACAGTGTTATGCCGTGGCCTAATAAGACACAGGCTACACTTCATCCCAAATTTTGCGGCAATAATCCATAGATTTTTTCAGCGAATCTTCGAAATCGCCCGGAATGCCGCATTCAAAGCCGAAATAATAATCATAGCCGATTTCTTTGAGCGCCTTGAAGCCGGGCCGAAAATCCGTGTGGCCCCAGCCGGGCAGCAGGCGCTGACTGTCCGCCAGATGGACATTTTTAATCAGGCTGCCAGCGGCTTTAATGCTCTCATAATAGCTGGCGTCTTCAATGTTCATATGGAAGAAATCCGCCATAATGCAGCAGCCCTGATTGCCAGCGTCATTGCAGATGTCCACGCCATCCTGCAGCTTGCAGGGCCACCACTGTTCGTAGCGATTCAGGGGCTCAATGACAATATCAGCTCCCGCCTCCAGCGCCACTGGCACAAGCTCCTGCTTCATAATTTCCGCCAGCAGCTTGCGCTCCAGTTCGGGCGTACTCATAAAGGGCGACAAATCCGGAATGCGGGGCAGATTTTGCATCTTGCACATAATCAGCGGCGGCAGGATAAATCCGATGGCGCCGACTTCGCCCGCCATGCGGAGCGCGTCCTTGCAGGCTTCAATGGCGGCCCGCCGCGCCCCGGGATCAGCCTGCAACACAGCCAGATTCTTCGAGGACCATATATTGGGCTTGACGCCTGTGGCTTTCGCCGCTTCCTTCACTTCATCCAGCGTTTCCCAGCTAATTGTGTTTGTGATTTCACAGCCCGCAATGCCGATTTTGGCCAGCAATTCAAAGCGCTCCATTACAGTGCGCCCTGGCACCATGCCTTCACGAATCGAAAATTTCATGTCTGCCATAATGTCCTCCATGCGCAAAAAGTTTGTGCGTGATATGCTTGCCCTTAATTCGTTGCGCTTGCCTTTTTTCCTTCAGGCCTGTTCATCCTTAAGAAGATTTTGGGCGATAGGGGAGGCGAGGCAAACGAAAGCCTGAGAGGGCTCCATTTTTCCCTTCGTGAAAATGCACAGGGAAATAGAGAAAGCGTTGCCGTGCTTTTTCAATTCACATCTCCCCAATAGCGAGGCGGGATCTGGGGCCAGGATTGGAGCCATTCCGACAGCACAGAGGGATAAATGCGATAATCTTTCAGCCGAAAGAGGGGCAGCCAGGCAATGCCTGTTTGTTCCCAGGCTTTTTCTTTATCCGTCAATATGCCGGCTTGCGGCTCACAGCCCGGGGCGAGATCACAGAGAAACATTATTTCAATCTGATGAAGTTCAGCATCTAGAGCCGCAAATTCATGATGGGCGCCGATGTATTCCCGAATGCCCAGCAGCGCTTTTACGACAATGTCACAGCCAATTTCCTCCTGGCATTCGCGCTTCAGGGCTTCTATCATTGTTTCGCCAAAACGCTGGCCGCCGCCGGGCAATAACAAAAATTCGCCCCAGGCGTCGCGATTCACGGTCACGAGTAATTGGCCCTCGCGAAT
>CAZUOJ010000099.1:0-13373 GCA_964622325.1 uncultured Armatimonadia bacterium | reverse complement strand
GCCTCATTGGGCTCCCGTTTGGCGCAAGCGGCTGTGGCGGCCAAATTCAATGAGCAATTGATCGATTTGACAAAGCCTTTAGAAGAAGACGGTACGCTTGTCATTCTTACATTCAACGATCCCGAAGGCAAAGAAGTGTATTGGCATTCCGCAGCCCATGTGATGGCGGATGCCGTCGTGCGGCTGTTCCCGCATGCCCGGCCCACAATCGGCCCGGCGATTGAAGAAGGCTTTTATTATGATTTTCATGTGGATCGTCCCTTCAATGAGGATGATCTGGAACGCATTGAGCAGGAGATGGAGAAAATTATCCGCGCCGACGAGCCCTTTCGACGCGAAGAGCTTTCTGCTGCCGAAGCTCGCGCCTTCTGGGAAAATGTCGGCAACGCCTATAAAGTTGAATTAATTGCAGACATCGTGGCCGCAGAATTAGGCCTGGAGCCTCCGCGCGGCACAGAGCAGATAAGACAATTTGAAGCTGAACATGCCGCCGATTATGAGCGCATTGGCGTGAGCTTTTATCGGCATGGCGATTTTGTGGATTTGTGCCGCGGCCCCCATCTGCCTTCCACAGGCCGTCTGAAGGCTTTCAAGCTCACATCCACTTCGGGCGCATATTGGCGCGGCGTGGAAACAAATCCCATGCTGCAGCGGATTTATGGCATTGCCTTCCCCGAAAAGAAACAATTGGATGCGTATCTGGAGAAATTGGAACAGGCGAAGGCGCGGGATCATCGTAAGCTGGGGCGAGAGCTGGATTTGTTCTCCTTTCATGAAGAAGCCGGCGCTGGCCTGCCGTATTATCATCCCCATGGCGCCATGCTGCGCTATCTCGTGACGGATTTTGCCACACGGGAGCATTTGCGGCGCGGCTATGTGCTTGTGCGCACGCCCCATCTCATTAAATCCGACATCTGGCATATCTCGGGCCATGCCCAGCAGGGCTATCCGATGTATTATACAGAAATTGAGGGCCAATCGTATGGCATAAAGCCCATGAATTGTCCCGGGCACATTTTGATTTACAAAACGCGCAAGCGCTCCTATCGTGAGCTGCCGATTCGTTATTTTGAGCTGGGCACTGTGTATCGGCATGAGCGCTCGGGCGTGCTGCATGGCTTGCTGCGCGTGCGGGGCTTCACACAGGATGATGCGCACATCTTTTGCACGCCCCAGCAATTGCTGTCTGAGATTAGCGGCGTGATTGATTTTGCCGTGTATATGATGCGCATATTTGGCTTTACGGATTATGAAGTGTATCTCAGCACGCGCCCCGAAAAATCCGTCGGGACGGACGAACAATGGGAACAGGCGACGCAGGCGCTTGTGCAGGCGTTGGAGATGAAGGGGCTCTCCTATAAAGTGGATGAGGGTGGCGGGGCTTTTTATGGGCCCAAAATTGACATCAAAGTGCGGGACGCGCTGGGACGCCTGTGGCAATGTCCCACTATTCAATGTGATTTCACGCAGCCAGAGCGCTTTGATGTGACATATATTGGCGAAGATGGCCAGGAGCATCGCCCTGTGATGATTCATCGAGTCGTGCTGGCGGGGATTGAGCGTTTTTTGGGCATTATGATTGAAAATTATGGCGGCGCCTTTCCAGTGTGGCTGGCGCCGGTGCAAGTCCGTGTGCTCCCTATTACGGACAGGCAGATTGCTTATGCCAAAAGCGTGACGCAAAAATTACAGGAAGCGGGCTATCGCGTTGAGCTGGACGAAAGCAGCGCCACATTGGGCGCCAAAATCCGGGCGGCGGAGCTGCAGAAGCTTCCCTATTGTCTGATTATCGGCGCCAAAGAGGCCGAAGCTGGCACTGTCGCTGTCCGTAGCCGCGAGCAGGGCGATTTGGGCCCCCAATCGCTGGAGGCCTTTATGCAAAGGCTGGCCCAGGAAAATCAGCCTGGAGCTTAATCAAAACAGAGCTGGGCGCTGCTTTTCCCACAATACATCCGAAATTTTTCGGGCCTGCGCCCGCCCACAGGAGGCATAAGTCAACAGTTGAAAATAAGAGAAAGCAGCTTCCCAACGATTCGCCTTGACAAAGTTTCTGAGGGGGATGTAAACTTCAAACAAGTTAATTGTTTTGTGAATAGCGCAGGCACACATATTGAAGGGGGGAAGCGTCACACAGCACAAGATATAATTTGCTTTTGCTCTGGCCAGCAGAAGCAGCGGATGCTCCGGCCCCTGATGACAGCTTCCTTCCCTGGACAAGGAGGGGAGGAACAATGCGCCAAATCTATACGCCTCCCTGGCTGCAGGAAATCCGCGAATACTGGCTGCAATTATGCCAGCGCGGGGAAAAGACAGCCTGTAATAAGCCTGCCCCCGATAACGCCCCTGATGCGGATTCTCAGCCTAACACGCCGCCTTCGAACAGAGCATCTCCGGATGAGGATACACATGTCAGCCTCCCTCCGATTTGCTCCGATGAAAGTGACGCATCATCATAATTTCCGCGTCAACGGCAGGCAAAACAAAAATAAATTACGATTTTCATCTCGAGCCTATTTGGGCTTATATCCCCTATAGACATATTAGTTTTTCCTGCTCAAAGAGCTCTGACTTATTTCCGCTAGCCGATAGCGTTTTGGGATTATTATCCTTTTGCAGGATGTGCTTTGGACCATAAAAAAATAACGGCTTGCCTCAAAGGCACGCCGTTATGAGCTTAATTGAAACAGGCAAGGCGTGTTGTTACAGTCCACGCATAAACAACGCGAATGTTGTGATCATCCCGTAAAGGGCCAAGCCGACATTGGCTGCCATCCACACGCCGCCCACGATGAGCGGCGCCGTCCAGCCCCCTTCGCTCCGGCTGATTTTGAGCTGCCGACCCGCTAGCAGGGCTAGCCCATAGATGATCACATAACACGCCATCGCTAAGGGCAAAAAAGCATGCAAACATCCAGCCGCCTCGGGCTGGCCCAGGGGATACAGCGTGTAGGCCACGATGACGAGCATTAAGCTGCCTATGGCATTGAGCATTAACGCCCGTTTAAATTCTTCCTTGCGTTCAAGCATTTTGCACGCCTTTTGCAATATTTGAGCACATCAAGAGATAAAAAGACGCGCTGCTTCCCTTGATATGCTTCCTTCAGCCAAGCCTGCTTTTATGAGCGGCCTATGAGCCCCGCGGGCGCCAGCGTAGCTTGTGCTCCACTTTGCTCACGGCGTCATAGCCCCGCCACATCATCAGATGATCCAGCAGTGTAACTGCCATCATCGCCTCGGCCACAGGCACTGCCCGCGCGCAGATCTGGGCGTCCCGGCGCGTCACGGCCGCGAAAGTAGTGGGCTCCAATGTCGCCATATTAACGGAATCTTGATCAATGGAGATTGTGGATGTCGGCTTCACGACCATCCGCACCACAATGTCCTCGCCGTTGCTGATGCCGCCGTCTATGCCTCCGGAATGATTCGTCCGGAAGCGGATCACATCGCCATCCACATAGGGAATATCATTCGCCTCCGAGCCCTTCATGCGCGCCAGCGCAAAGCCGCTGCCGAATTCCACGCCCTTGACAGCGGGAATGCTGAGCATCGCCTTGCCCAAATCCGCCTCTAATTTATCAAAAACAGGCTCGCCCAGCCCCGGGGGCACATTGTGGCCAATGACTTCGACAATGCCGCCCACGGTGTCGCCCTGCTCTTTGACTTTCAGCGCCAGCTCAATCATCTTCTCGGCCGTTTCCTGATGCGGGCAGCGAATGGCGTTCTTTTCCCGATTGTCGCGTATTTCCTCATAAGACAGCGGCGGACATACAATGCCGCACAGCTCTTTGACATAGCCCACTACTTCAATCCCATCCCGCGCTAAAATCTTTTTCGCCAGCGCGCCTGCCGCAACTCGGGCCGCTGTTTCGCGTCCGCTGGCCCGTCCGGCGCCGCACCAGTCGGCATATTCGTCATATTTTATCCGATAGGTGAATTCCGCGTGTCCCGGCCGAATGATGTCCTTGACACGCCGATATTGCTCAATATGCTCCTCCTGGGTGTCTACATTGCGAATGAGGATGCCCACGGGCGCGCCGGTTGTCTTGCCCTCAAACACGCCTGCAATAATCTCGCATTGATCCGTTTCCCGACGCGGCGAATCAATGGGGCTTGTGCCCGGCCGACGCCGATCCAGCTCGGCCTGAATTTCCTCTCGAGTTAATGTCATCCCCGCGGGCACGCCATCACAAATGACGAATAGCCCGCCTCCATACGATTCTCCACATGCCGTAATCCGAAAGAGTCTGCCAAATGTGTTTCCTGTCATTTTTTCCTCCTCAGGCGGATATTTGATCCGGCCTACCGCCCCTTGCCCTCCGGCACGATCAAGGAGGCTTCCCTCGCCTGATCCGGCGACGCCGGGATTGTCCCAGCATAAATTTATTTCCCAGCTCAAACCGCACGCCGCTTCAGTCCTAACAATTTATCCGAAGAAGATGGCGCTTGACAAGCCTTTTTTGCTTATTTTTCCAGCTGTTTTTGCCCCAGCATCAACTTGAATAACGCTTCCGCTGCCTGCTTGGGCCCCTCGCGCTCCCAGCCAGGAATGCCCAGCCGTGTGCGCATCTGGCCCACTTTGACCCCGCGGGCAAACGCCTCCGTAAAATATTTCTGCGCCAGCGGCTCGTGCAAGTCGCGCAGCTGCTCCGCCCCAAAGGGATTCGCAAAATAAGTCCGCACAATCCCGCTTTCATCTGTTGTGCCCTTGTCCTGCCGATAGCCCATCCGGAACACTTCCAGCGCCTGTTCCGGCGTGGCAAAAAATTCAATAATAGGCGCCTCCTCGCTCACCTGTTCATAGTTATTGGCGTACAGGAGCAAATCCACGGGATAGCCGGCGACAATTTCATGATATTCGGTCAGCGGCACGACAACGCGCGCGTTCCAGCGATCGGGATTCATAAAAATGCTGCGATCAAAATGTTTGAACGCATAGCCGGGCGACAGTTCATCCAGCCGCACAAAGGCCCCGATTTCGGTGCCATAGCCCAGCAGCGCCTCCTCCGTGAGCCGCAAGGAGCCCATGTCATCAAAAATTATGGTCATATCCGCAATATATTCATCCGCCAGCTCGCGGAAGGCTTCGAGCGTCTCAGATTTTCCCGCCCCGCTGTCGCCGACAATAATGACGGTAAAGCTGGTCCCCTGCCGCAAGCGCAAATGCGTCATCGCGCCGTGAAGCGGCAGGCGCCCCCGCCGCATCATAATGACATTGTGCACAGTGAGCGTCATTTTCTTGCAATAGCCAAAATAATCCACATCTTCGGATTTGCCGATGGCGCCCACGACAATGTCATTTTCCTCATCAATATAAAACACCGTTTGCTGGACGCCCATTTTGTCCGCCGGCAGGCCAAATAAGATTATCCCGTCCGGCTTGGCTCGCGCCTCTTCGTGGCCGCTTAATTCAAATAAGTTCACTAAGCTGAAGGCCAGCGCCATAAATTCCCGATCAAAGAAAAACAGAAAATTCAATTCCCCGACGCGAATAGGAATACACAGCCATTGCAATGGATCCAGGGTCACATTGCGCAGGGGATGTTCTTTGGCCTGCACGAATTTGCCTTGCCGGCGCGTACGCCGCGGATATAGCGTTACTGGCGGCACGAGCAAAGCCAAACGCACCATCCGTATTGCGCTGAGTTGCTCGTACAGGCCGCCGGGATTCGCCCAATTAATGCATTCCACCAGCAAGCTCATATTGGCGCCCGCCGGCACTTGCCGATACACCCGCGGCCAGCGACCCCGCAGATTGCGTTCAATGCGCCGATAAGCCTCACGCACCAGAGAATTGAGCTCCTGATTATTGAAGATGAAGGGCCGATGGCCCTCAATGGCACGATCGCGCGAGTCGTCCGCCCGGCCCTCAAAAATTAAATAACGCTCGTAGCGGCGCCAATGATCGTATAATTCCTCCACTAAATAGGCCAGCGCTAATGGATCGGCGACAAGGTCTGCCACATCCGGCGCCCGCAGCGCGACTTCCTGATGCTCCAGATCGCAAAGCAAGGCTAACACATGCGCCAGATCCCGCGCCGCTTCTGAGGGCGAAAGACGCGTGCCCTCCACTGAGCGTGATCCGAGGACCGCTAAATGATGTGAATTCCTTCGCCGTAAATCGTCCAGAAAATTCTGGATGACAGCCAGCGCCTGTTCCGACTGCAATACTTGCGCTGGCTGCGTACATAACGCGCCTCGCATATAAATAGTCACATGCCGCTCGCCTACTTCACCCGGCAAAAGCATTTTCCTGTTCCTCCATATTGGCTCCTATCGACCGCATCAGCTCCACAAAATTCGGAAAAGTGACGCTGATGGCTTCCGCAGTCGTAATGACCGTTTCGCCCTCGGCATACAGCCCCGCCACCGCCAGCGCCATCACGACCCGATGATCCCCGTGGCCCTCCACCTGCGTCCCCTGCAAGCGCGAGCCCCGAATTATCAGCCCATCGGGCAACTCCTGGACCTCCGCCCCCAGCCTGGAAAGCTCCTGCGCCATCACGGCAATCCGATCCGTCTCCTTCAAGCGCGCCTGGGGCACATTGACCAGCTGCGTTTCCCCAGCGGCAAAACACGCCGTCACGGCCAGCGCGGGCAACGCATCGGGCGTCGCATTCAGATCCAGCGTTGTTCCGCGCAACGCCCCGCCGCTGACGACAAGGCCTTCCGGCCTCTCCTCAATCTGCGCCCCCATCTGCCGCAGCATCTGCACCACGGCCTTATCGCCTTGCGGATCCTTCATGTCCAGGCCTGTTAAGATAATTTCTCCCGTGCCAATGGCGCCGGCACACAGGAAAAAGGTCGCTGAGGACCAGTCCGCCGCTATCCTCGCCTCAAAGCCCTGATAGCGCTGTCCGCCCGGCACATAAAATCGCTCCCACCCCTCTCGCTCATAACGGATGTTTTGCTGGCGCAGCCAATCGAGCGTCATTTCCACATAGGGATGCTCATTGAGCTCCAGCACCTGAATTTCAGAATCGCCCGCCGCCAGGGGACAGGCAAGCAAAAGCGCCGTCAGATATTGCGAGGTGGGACAGGCGATGGCGGTGCGGCCGCCGCGCAACGGCCCCCGGACAATAAAGGGCGCGCAGCCATTGCCGCGTGTCGTAAAGGCTTCCGCCCCCAAATCCCGCAACGCCGCCAGAAGCGGCTCCACAGGCCGCCGCCGAATCTGCGCATCCCCTGTAATCACCGTGTAGCCATCCACGAGCCCCGCTACCGCCGCCATAATGTATTCTGTCGTCCCCGAATTACCCACATCAATCACATTGTCCGGCACCCGCGGCTGGCCCGAAACCCCGCATATCCGCCAATCTTCACTGAAATACGCTTCTGCCCCTAACGCCACTGCCGCGCGAATGGCCGCCTCTGTATCCGCCGACAGCAGCGGCTGCCGCAGCACCGATTGCCCCTCCGCCAGCGCCGCGATGATCACGCCGCGGATTGTATGGCTCTTGGACGCGGGGATGGCGACAGTCCCCTCTAATTGTGATGGACGCACGCGCAATATCATTGTCAATGTTTAGGCTAAAAATAGCTCCGTCCGGGAGCTTTTTATGATAAATCCCAAAGACAGCCCGTATGTTCCCCATTTTCCAAAATAATTTTTGCCGGCCTCACGCTTCGGCCGCTAACTCCTGCACTGCGGCTATGGCTTCCGCCCACGCCACTACGCGCTCCGCTTTATCGCGGCGCCGCCGCACTTCCACACAGCCCTCCTGCAGCGCTTTTTTGCCCACAACGACTACGAGCGGATAGCCGATTAAATCCGCGTCTTTGAATTTCACGCCCGGCCGCTCATCCCGATCATCCAAGAGCACATCCCAGCCCGCTTGTTGCATTTGAGCGTAAATGTGCTCCGCTATCTGGCTGATTTGTTCATTCGTCGGATCCAGCATAAGGACGGCAACTTCAAACGGCGCGACCGCTAACGGCCAGATAATGCCGGCATCATCATGCCAGCGCTCCACCAGCGCGGCAATAATCCGCGAGACGCCGATGCCATAGCAGCCCATAATCATTGGCTTGAGCTGGCCTTGCTCATCTTGAAACATGGCGCCCAGCGCCTCGGAATACTTTGTCCCCAGCTTGAACACATGGCCCAGCTCAATGCCGCGCACAGCCTGCAAAACGCCGCCTTCGCAGCAGGCGCACGCATCTCCCGCCGCCGCCGTACGCAAATCCACATAGCGATGGGGCGTAAAATGCACGCCCGGACGCACGCCCACGAGATGCGCGTCTGTCTGATTGGCGCCCACGACGGCTTCTGGCATCAGCTCAATTTCCACATCGGCGATAATCTCCACGGATTCTGGCAGGCCGAGCGGGCCGCTATAGCCCACATCGGCGCCCGTCAGAGAGCGAATTTCGTCGGGCTCCGCCATCCGCAAAGGCGCGTCGCCCACGGCTTTGGCGAGCTTTGTTTCATTGAGCTGCCGATCGCCTCGCACCAGCGCCGCCACAAATTTTTCGCCCGCCCGATATAGCAATGTTTTAATAAACGCCTCCGCCGGCCTGTGCAAAAGCTGTGTCACAGCCTCAATGCTGCGCGCTCCGGGCGTCGACACTAATTGGGGCTCGCGAGGGGCTTCCGGGGAAGCCGGGCCTATTGCGCCGGCTGCTACTGGATGATTGTTAGCCGCGCCGGCTGTTGCCGCTGTGGGGGCCGCAGGCCGACTGACAGCACATTCTACATTAGACGCATAGCCGCATTGATTGCATTGAATGATCGTGTCTTCGCCATTCGGCGTGGGCAGCATAAATTCCCGCGTGCCAAAGCCGCCAATCGCGCCTGCCTCCGCCTCCACAACGATGACATCCAGCTTCATCCGGGCAAAGATGCGCTGATAGGCCTGAAATTGCTTTTCAAAGGATTCGTCCAGCCCCTCCCATGTGGCGTCAAAGCTGTATGCATCCTTCATAATAAACTCTTTGGCGCGAATCAGGCCGCCCCGGGGCCGGGGCTCATCGCGGAATTTCTGCTGGATTTGATAGAGCGTCACAGGCAGCTCCCGATAGGAGGAGACATCCTGCTGTACGGCATCTGTGATGGCCTCTTCATGTGTGGGCGCGAGCAGAAACCAGCGGCCTGTCCGATCCTTTGTTTTCAGCGGCTCGGGCACAAAGCTTGTCCAGCGTCCGCTGCGCTCCCAGAGCTCCTGCGGATGAATCACGGGCATCAGCACTTCCAGCGCCCCGCTGCGATTCATCTCCTCCCGGATGATGTTCTCCACTTTTCGCAAGACGCGCAGGCCCAGCGGCAAGAATGTAAACACGCCCGCCGATAGCTGGCGAATAAAGCCTCCGCGCAGCAAAAGCTGATGACTGGGAATTTCTGCTTCGCTGGGCACTTGCCGCAATGTCGGCGCATAAAACTGTGTCGCTCTCAAGGCTCCACCTCAAACCTCTTTAAGATAAAAAGAGCATATATGTATGTTATCCCGTAGCTCTTACTCCAAAGAAGCCTCTTCCTCTTCGCAAAGCCTGTTAATTTCTTCCATGAGCGCGGCGAAAGCCTGCGCAAAGGGCACTGTCCGGAGGGCCTGGCCTTTGCGAAAAAGCAGCGCCTTATCCCGGCCCGCCGCAAGGCCCACATCCGCCTCTTTGGCCTCCCCAGGGCCGTTGACTTCACAGCCCATTACAGCCACTACGAGCGGCTTGTCCACGCCCCTCAACGCCTGATAAATCTGTTGCGCTAGGGGCTGCAAATCCACACGGCAGCGCCCGCATGTAGGGCAGGAGACGAGCCGTGGGCCCCGCCGCAAGCCCATCGCTACGAGCAATTGGCGTCCGACGGCAACTTCCTGCGTCGGCGGCCCCGTCAAAGACAGGCGGATTGTATCTCCAATGCCTTCGGCAAGCAATATGGCCACGCCCGCCACGCCTGTGATAATGCCCGCTTCTCCCGGCCCCGCCTCTGTCACGCCCAAATGAAGCGGACAATCGCTTTCCTTCGCAAACAGCCGATTGGCCTGCACTGTGCGCCAGATATCGCTGGCTTTAATCGACACAACTATATCGCGATAGCCCATGCGCTCCAAAAGAGCCACATGATTCAGTGCGCTTTCCGCCGCGGCTTCCGGCGCAGGGCCGCCATATTTTTCCAGCAGCGTTTTTTCCAAAGATCCTGTATTCACGCCAATGCGAATGGGAATGCCGTGTGCGGCGGCAGCCTCCACAATCGCTCCCACGCGCCGCTCATCGCCAATATTGCCCGGATTGATCCGTATTTTGTCCGCTCCGGCAGCAATCGCCGCCAACGCCAGCTTATAATCAAAATGTATGTCTGCGACGAGCCGTGCTTCAGGCAATTGTTGGCGAATTTCCGCCAGGCTTCGCGCCGCCTCCTTGTGGGGGATGGCTATACGCACAAGTTCGGCTCCACAGGCCAGCGCCTCCTGGATTTGCCGGACAGTCGCCGCCACATCTGTTGTGTCCGTTTTTGTCATTGTTTGCACGGACACAGGCGCTGCCGAGCCAATCACAAGCCCGCGCACATTCACGGCCCGCGTCTGGCGACGCGGCCAGGCTGCTAACGCTTCATCTTCCGCCATTGTCTAGGCTCACGGGACAAATATCTTTCCGCATATAGCGTTTGCCTGCGGATAAAGAAAAAGCCCTACGCTGAGGCGGGGCTGAAGCCATTATAGCGAAAATGGCGAAAAAAGAAAAGAAGACACGAAAGGACAACAATGTATGAATTCCGAGGGGCGAACAGTGAAGGGGCGCAGGAAAAAAACGGAGATTGAAGAGCAAGGAGCACAAAATCTTGGGCAGAGCATGCTGCCGAAAGCTTGTGCGTCAATAGATCGAAGCCTTCAGGCTAAATGTTTATGAAGTTCCATACAGCAAATAATTGAGCAGATCCTTAAATAGCAGCACAACGAACAGGAAAATCACAAAAAAGAAGCCTGCAATGCTGACAATTGTTTCCAAACGGGGATCCACGCGCCGCCGCAACACGCCTTCCAAGCCCAAAAGTACAATCCGAAAGCCGTCAAAGGGCGGAATGGGAAGCAAATTCAAAACAGCCAGCATACAACTGATAAGTCCTGTCCAGCTCAGCACAGCGTCCCAGCCTATTTTGGCCCGTTCGGATGTCATCACGACAATGCCCACAATGCCCGAAAGCTCTGGCGCCACTTGTTTTTGGATCATCGCGTGTAAAACGTACACAACGGAGGCGACGGATTCAATCATTCGCCAGGCGCCAATTTGGAACGCTTCGCCCCAACTGACAGAACGTGTGGCGCCCCGCAGCACAACGCCAATGCGCCCAATCTGGCGTATGGGCGCCGATTGCTTTCCGCTCTCATCCCATTGCGGCACGCGTCCGAAAACAGCTTGCGGCCTCACGCGGATTTCCAATTTCTCCCCGGCGCGCCAAATTGTTAACAGCACATCTTTGTCAGGCCGCTGCGCTATATATCCCACTAACGCCGATTGATCCAGCGGCGCAAATTCCAGCCCATATAGCTCTCGCAAAGCCTCCTCCGCGGCTTGTAAGGATGTATGTCGAAGTTGCGGCCGCACTGGCAAGCGCACGCGTTTAATTTGCTCTTTTACGCTGCGTGCCTCCACATTCAACAGCACAATCGAGGCGGAAGAAGGGGCCTGTTGTAGCGCCTGCAAAAATTCCCGGGGCGTGTACACGCCCTCCTGGCCCACTTGCAAAATGAGCATTTTTTCCGCTAAGCCGGCTTTCCGCGTCGTCTCCACATGGACGCGGCGAATCCAAAGCGAATGGCGTTGCCCATCCACAGCCTCAATGCGATCTCCGGCTTTCAGCCCTGCCCTCTGCGCCGGCGTATTGGGGAAAACTTTGCCAATATAAATGCCTTCATCGGCGGGATTCGCAACGCCTTGCCAGGCCGTAACGGCTGTAAACAAAAAAAAGGCGAGCAAGACATTCGCTGTGCTGCCAGCCATAATCACAAGGGCGCCCTGCCAGCGCGGACGGCTATAAAAGCTTCCTTCCACGATGGCAGCCCCCGGCTCCATCCCCGCAATCCGGACATAGCCTCCCAGCGGCAATACATTCAGCCGATATGTCGTTTCTTTAATGCGCCGCTGCCATAGCGCCCGCCCAAAGCCCAGCGCAAACTCTTCCACATGCATTTTGCACAGCTTGGCCAAAAGGAAATGTCCCGCCTCGTGAAAAAACAAACACAGGCCCAGCACGACGATAATCGCCGCGCCGCTGTTCAAATAATGCAATAATGTCTCTGTCATCGCTCTTTGTTAGTCTTGCGGCTATTTATTCAAGTCGCTAGCGGGCATAAACTGCATTATAAAATTCATTCTTCCGCAAATGCAGCGGCGTGAAAGACGAATTCCCGCGCCCATTTTTCTGCCGCCGAGATATCCTCAATTGTATCTGTGTCGCCGCCTGGCCAGGCGTCCAGCGCGCGTTCAATCAGCTCCGGGATTTGCAGAAAGCCAATATGCTCCTTCAAAAACAGCTCCACGGCCGCTTCATCGGCGCCGGCCAGCACAGCGGGATATGCTCCGCCCGCCTCTGCAGCTTGCCGCGCCAGCCGCAAACACGGGAATTTATCCTCATCTGGCGCCGCGAAAGTCAGCGGGGAAGCGTGCACAAGATCTAGCCGCGGCAGATCATTGCGCACCCGTTCCGGATAAAACAGCGCATATTGAATGGGCACGCGCATATCTGGCAGGCCCAGCTGCGCCAGCACGCTGCCATCCTGAAAAGCCACTAGCGAATGAATGATGCTTTGATGATGCACTACGACTTCAATCTGTTTGAAATCCACGCCAAAGAGCCAATGGACTTCAAAGATCTCAAAGCCCTTGTTGGCTAATGTCGCCGAGTCAATCGTGACTTTTGGGCCCATTTTCCAGTTGGGATGCTTGAGCGCCTGTGCCGGCGTCACACGCGCCAGCTCCTCCCGGCTGAGCTTCGCAAACGGCCCTCCTGAAGCTGTCAAAAAGATTCGCTCCACGGCCTCCTTGCGCTGGCCCTGCAGGCATTGAAAAATGGCGGATAATTCGCTGTCAATGGGAAGAAATGTCGCGCCCGCGCGCTGGGCTAAAGTTGTAAGCAGCGCCCCTGCCATCACAAGCGGCTCTTTGTTTGCCAGAGCCACTGTGAGGCCTCGCCGCAATGCCGCTGCCACAGCCGGAAGCCCCGCCACGCCTGAAATCGCCCCCACGACGAGATCAGGCCGTGTGCCCTCCAGCATCTCCTCTATCCCTGCTATTCCTGCGCCTACAGAACAATGCGGCAATTCTTCTCGAATGCGCTGCGCCGCAGCTTCATCGGCCGCCGCCAGCCAGCGCACATCAAAGGCGCGGGCCTGGGCCACAAGGCGAGCCGTCTGCTGCCCGCCTGCCAAGCCCACTACTTCCAGCCG
>CAZUOJ010000098.1:0-13585 GCA_964622325.1 uncultured Armatimonadia bacterium | reverse complement strand
GGCGTGTAGCCGTTCTGGACCACAATTTCATCAAACAGCCAGGTGCGCCCGCCGTCCAGACTCACCCGATAACGCAAATAATATGTTTCCAGCGCAATCGGCGGTTCTTCGATATTCGGATCCAGGCCCTCTGTATCCATAGAAGGGACAATGCGCACAATCCGCCCATTGCTGTAATCCACAAAAAGCGGAAAGCTTTCCCGGCGATAGCCATGCGGCAGATTTTTGTCAAAATCAGGGATGATGGGCACCTCGTGCCAGGTGCGTCCATTGTCCGGCGAATATCCGCCCAGGCGGATCATCTCCACGCCCGTGGGCTTCAGATAGCTGGCATACATCAGCTTGGATAAAGCTGGCAGCGCTTCACTGCTTTTTAAAGTAAGCGTGGCCATAGGAGCTGTCTCCCCGCACTGAATCAGGCTCAGGACGAGCCCAGCAATAGAGAAAAAGTGCATGAGCCAGAGCAAGCCTTTCATCCGCGTTTTTCTCCTTATACCTTTGGCGAGAGGCAATTCGCCTCCTCTGTCCTCCCCGGCGCGAGCCATTTAAGTTATTTGTAGGACAATTTTTCTATTTGTCCGACAATTCCTGCTAGGCCAAAAATTTCGTAAAAAATTAAAATAAGAAAAAAATAATGAAAACGACTCTCAGGAGGAAATCTTTGTTGCGGCCACTGCAATTACGGCTGCTGGTCCACTGTCTGCACGAGGCGATGGACAGTGGCGACTATGCGCTCCTCAACATCCCCCGCCCAGCGCCAGGCTGGCCGGCCATATTCATCCAGATGCGGCCCCCCTTCATAGCCCCCCTCCTCCCACACCCGCCGCGAGGGAATATACGCCGCCATATCATTCGCATAGCCGCAGACAAAAGTTCGGGGCCCAAATTCGCGCTTGAAGCGCAACGCATAATCCACTACCGCCTCGCCCCCTAACGCAATAAACAATAATTCGTCGCCGAGGCGCCACACCTGCACCGGATAGGGATAAGAGGAGGGGAATGACACGCCCGCCTCGATCAATTTCAACATCCGCCGCGCCCAGCGCGCATGCAGCTCGCTTGGGCCCGCGGCAATGGGCAAAAGCTTTTCGCGTGTCACCAACTCTTCGTAGGCTAAATCCGTCCAGGCAAAGGCCGTGCGCAGGCCACTCGAAACCGGCTGCATCGGGCCCGCGAGGACTTTATCCACCGCTTCCGCCAGCATCTGGCCATATTTCACGGCCAATTCCACTTTGCGGCGGGGCAGCGGATTAGCATCCGCGCCACAGGCATTGAAGAAAGCAGCCATAAGGCCGGGATGGCGGGCCTCTAAGGCCAATTGCGCCCAGCCGGGATAATCCCCGCAATAATAATTAAAGGCGAGCGTCGTGGGATGGCAGGCATAGCCGAAAAGCACCGCCCGCAGTTGGCCTGCGGGCGAACGGACGGCTAACACCGGCACGCTGTGATCGACTACGCCCTTGAGGGGCCGCCCCGCCAACACATCTTCCTCCGTGTTTTCGCGCCGATTGACCGCAAAAGTACAGTGCCCCTCGCCCTTGTACAGCCGGGCGGGCTGCAGATGGCGCAAAGCCTCCCCACAGGCGGCCACGATTTGATTCTCCATCCACTCCGTATACTCATCAATGAGCTTTTGTTGCGCCTCATCCAGCGGATAATAATCCACTAAATCATCTTTCAAGATGGGGCCGCAATGATTGTGGGAAAAAGTAATCATCACTTTTTCGGCGGGCAAGCCATAGCACGCCTTGATTTTGCCTGTAAGGCTGTCATATACCGTGCGAGACATGCCCATATGATCGGTCGTAATCAACAGGGCGCGCTGCCCGGCCGCGTCCTGGAAGGCAAAAATCTTCGCCCATAAATCATGCAGCTTGCCCTGGGGAACACGCTTCACGCCATAGCCGGCCAGCCACACCGGCGTCTGAGGCGTAATCAGGCAACGAGCGAGACCGATATGCCAATCCATTTGCTTTTCCGCCGTCCTTGCCATAGAAAAAATACACAGACAAGTGCTCAGACAAAACAGCCACGATAATTTTTGCGCAGCTATGAGCCACATAACATTACGGCGCTGAGGCATAATTCCTCCTTTGTGGAAATTTTCACAATCTTCGTAAATTTTTCTTGTCTTTTTTTCCAGTGATGATTATAATTCACAGCTGACAAAAAAGAAACAAATAAACTTGGCCAATTTAATGTAAGGCGCAATCTCAAGAGAAATTACGGCTAAAAATTATTAAATGTATGGAGTGATTAGTGTTCAGGAGTGGTGCATGGTTTTATACAAAAAGTGAAATTTGATAGTCCAACAAGAAAGTCAGTTTGAGGCCTGAAAAAGAAGGAAATTATCAGGAAATTATCTTGCGGCGAAACGGCAGCGCGAGTATTTCCCTCGTATTGCCCATTCCCGTCGAAAAATTCTTTCTAGATAAAGGAGGCCTCTATGCGTTCGCGAAACGAACGTTCCATTGATTGTGCCGCCCAGGAGATGCTGCAGAGGGCGCAGGACAGTGGATTGCAGCTTTCCTGGGATCGTTGGGAACAGCAACAGCCCCAGTGTGGCTTTGGCCAACTGGGGCTTTGTTGTCGTTTATGTAACATGGGCCCGTGTCGGATTGATCCCTTTGGCGAGGGGCCGCAACAGGGCGTGTGTGGCGCGGATGCGGATTTAATCGCCGCCCGGCATTTAGCCCGCGCCGTTGCGGCAGGCGTGTCGGCTCATTCTGATCACGGCCGGGATGTGGCGCATGCGCTGCTCTTGGCCGCGCGGGATCCGGAAAGCGGCTATCGGATCTGCGATCCCGCCAAGCTGTTGCGTGTCGCCGCCGATTTGGGCATCAAAACAGATGGCCGCGAAATCAAGGCGATTGCTGCAGATGTCGCGCTCGCGTTTCTTCATGATTTCGGCCGGCCGGAGGGCGAACTTTCCTTTGTCAAGCGAGCGCCGGAGCGCCGGCAAGCCATCTGGCGGGAGCTGGGCGTCACGCCGCGGGCTGTGGACCGCGAAGTCGTGCAGCTTTTGCATCAAACCCATATGGGCGTGGATGCCGATTTTCGGAATTTAATGCGGCAGGCGGTGCGCACCGCGCTGGCAGATGGCTGGGGCGGCTCGATGATGGCCACAGATGCCCAGGATATTCTGTTCCGCTCGCCCGAGGCACTGCGGACTAAGACGAACTTAGGCGTCATTGATCCTGAATATGTGAATATCGTCGTTCATGGCCATGAGCCGGTGCTGTCGGAAATGATTGTGCTGGCGGCGGAGGATGCACAGCTGGTGGGACGGGCGCAGGAGCTGGGCGCCAAAGGCATTCGCCTGTCCGGGATTTGCTGCACGGCGAATGAACTGCTGATGCGGCACGGCATTCCCTCCGCGGGCTCCTTCTTGCATCAGGAATTGGCCTTAATGACGGGCGCTGTGGACGCCATGATTGTGGATGTGCAATGTATCATGCCGGGCCTGGCGGATATCGCGCCGCGCTATAAGACAAAGCTCATTACAACTTCAGATAAAGCCAAAATTCCCGGCGTCATGCATATTCCCTTCTCAGAAGACAGGGCGTTGGATGTGGCCAAAGAAATCGTCCGCGAGGCCGTGGAGAACTTTGCGGCACGCGACGAAAAAGAAGCCATCTATGTGCCCGACACTTCCGCGCCGCTCGTAGCCGGCTTTACGACGGAGTATGTCTTCAAAATGCTGGGCGGACGCTTCCGGCCCTCTTATCGGCCCTTAAATAATGCCATTATTGAGGGCCGCATACGCGGCGTGGCCGGCGTCGTCGGCTGCGAAAATCCCTGCTTCACACAGGGCGCCTATCATACAACGCTCGTGAAAGAATTGTTGCGGCATGATGTGCTTGTGATTACAACAGGCTGCTCGGCCGTGGCCTGCGCGCGGGAGGGCTTGCTGACGCCCGAGGCCGCTTTCAAATATGCGGGGCTGGGCTTGCGGGAAGTATGCGAGGCCGTGGGAATGCCGCCCGTGCTGCATTTTGGCTCTTGTGTGGACAATTCCCGGATTCTGTTGGCCTGTTGCGAAGTGCTGACGGAAGGCGGGCTGGGCGAGGACATCTCGGATTTGCCCGTGGCAGGGGCAGCGCCGGAGTGGATGTCGGAGAAAGCCATTGCCATTGGAATGTATGTCGTGGCTTCGGGGATTTTCACGGTGTTCAGCAAGCCTCTGCCCGTGATGGGTGCGCCGGGGCTGCGCGAATATCTCACGCGCGGGATGGAAGAGGAATTCGGCGCTTCCTGGGCCTTTGAGGAGGATCCGATTGCGGCGGCGCATTTGATGCTGGAGCGGATGAATCGTAAGCGCCAGGAGCTGAAACTGCGGGAGATGATGTATGCGCCCCTTGGAGAAGAGCCGGCGGTGGCCAGCTAAAACCTAACTGGAGAGCAAGAGGCGAAGAGAACAAGCGGGTGGGGCCTAGGGCGATAGGAAAAGCGCCATAGCTGAGGGCGCTTCTTTAAACGTGTGCCCTCCATGTTGGCCGAATGCCTGTCTGCGGGAGAAGAAAAATGGCCAAGATGATTCTTGTGGAGGCTAGCAAATGTTTGGGATGCCGCAGCTGCCAATTGGCCTGCGCCGTGGCCCATTCAGAAGCCCAAGAGTTGTTAGCCGCCATTGCGGAGAAAGCACGGCCGCGCGTGACAGTGGTGAGTGTGGAGGGGCAATTGGCAGTGCCCCTGCAATGTCGGCAATGTGAGGCGGCGCCCTGTGTGGCAATTTGCCCGACCGGAGCACTCACGAAGCCAGAGGCGGATTCGCCGGTGCTGACTAATGACAAGCTCTGTATTGGCTGCAAATCGTGTATCCTCGTATGTCCATTTGGAGTGATAAGCCTCGGGGGCCAAGGACGGGCAATCATCAAATGTGATCTTTGTCGCGCGCGCACAGCAACGGGAGCGGAGCCGGCCTGCGTGGAAGCCTGCCCTACTGGCGCACTCAAATATGGGGAGCTTAAAGAGGTGATGATAGTCGCTCAGCAACGAGCTGCCCGCGAACTCAGCTGTGCGGAAGCTGTGCGTTTGCAGTTGATTTCAGAAAAGAAATAAAAAATGGCGAGGGTTGCTCACTCTTCAAAAATCACAGTGCCAGTTGAAGTGCCGTCAGAGTTAATTGACGAAATTGTAGCACGTCATCGGGGCCGTCCGGCGGCACTGCTGGCAGTGCTGCAAGATGTTCAGGAAGTTTTGCATTGGCTGCCCCGGCCAGCACTGGAGCAGGTGGCGGCGTGTTTACAGGAACCTTTAACGCGGGTGTATCGCGTCGCGAGTTTTTATCGCGCCTTAAGTCTAGAGCCCCGCGGCGAACATCTCATCCGCGTTTGCACAGGCACAGCGTGTCATCTGCGCGGAGCTCCGGGACTTTTGGACGCTCTTCAGCGTGAATTAGGCATAGGGCCGGGCGAAACCACACAGGATTTGAAGTTTTCTTTAGAAACTGTGAATTGTTTAGGGGCTTGCGCGCTCGCCCCCGTCATTACTATCGATGGCCAGTATTACGGCGGCGTTAAGCCTAACGAATTGCCAGACCTTCTCAAACAATATCGCCCATAAGCCCCACAGAAGCGAGGCGTAATTGTGAGCACGCGAGTGGCGGTGCGAAGCAAAGAAGACTTTCAACAATTACAAGCCCGCATTCGGCAAGCCCGGCAGCGTTATCGAGACACTGTCCTTGTATGTGGAGGCACCGGCTGTCGAGCCGCTGGCTCCGAAGCAGTAATGGAAGCGGTCCAGCAAACGCTGAGGGAAGCCGGGATAACAGAGGTGGCGGTGAAATTCACGGGGTGCCACGGGTTTTGCGAGCGGGGGCCTGTTGTCGTGCTGCAGGAGCCCGAGATTTTTTATGAGCATGTGAGGCCAGAGCATATCCCCGAAATTGTACAGAAATCTCTCCAGGCGGGCGAGACGGTTGCTGCACTCCTCTACCGTGACCCTGTATCCCGCCAGCGGATTGCCCGGGTCAGAGACATTCCTTTTTATGCCCGGCAAAAGCGGATTGCGTTGCGCTACAATGGTCTCATAGACCCTACCGATATTGAGGATTTTATTGCCTTAGGGGGCTACGAGGGGCTCGTGAAGGGGCTCACAGAGATGACGCCTGAGGAAGTGCTGGCGGCGGTGGAAGAGTCAGGCCTGCGGGGGCGAGGGGGTGGCGGCTTTCCGACAGGACGCAAATGGCGTTCCGCCGCCGAACAGTCCGAGAAGGTGCGCTATGTCATCTGCAACGGCGATGAGGGGGATCCCGGGGCGTTTATGGATCGAAGCATTATGGAGGGCAATCCTCATGGGGTGCTGGAGGGGATGATATTAGGTGCCTACGCCATCGGCGCGCAACACGGCTATATCTATGTGCGTCATGAATATCCGCTGGCACGCAAACATCTGCAAATTGCTTTGGAACAAGCTCGAGAATACGGGTTTTTGGGGGCTGACATTTTGGGGACGGGCTTTAGCTTTGACATAGAAATTGTGCGGGGGGGCGGAGCGTTCGTCTGCGGCGAATCTTCAGCCCTGTTAGCCAGCATCGAGGGGGATGTGGGCGAGCCACGGCCCAAATATATCCATATGGCAGAGGAGGGCCTGTGGGGCAAGCCCACGGTGCTTAATAATGTAGAAACATGGGTGAATGTGCCCGAAATCATTCGCCACGGCCCCCAATGGTTCCGCTCTTTCGGCACGGAAGGCTCGCCGGGAACAAAAGTTTTTTCCGTTGTAGGGAAAGTGAAGCATACAGGGCTTGTGGAAGTGCCGATGGGGATGACGCTGCGCGAACTGATCTATGAGGTTTGTGGAGGCGTGGCCGGGGATCGGCCCTTGAAGGGTGTTCAAACCGGGGGGCCTTCGGGAGGTGTCATCCCGGCGGCGCATCTGGACTTGCCCATTGATTTTGATAGTTTATGGGAAGTGGGCTCCATGATGGGCTCGGGCGGAATGATTGTGATGGATGATCGCACCTGCATGGTAGAAGTGGCGCGGTATTTTACTTCTTTTTTGTGCGAGGAGTCGTGCGGTAAATGCGTGCCTTGCCGTGAAGGGTTATGGCAAATGCGGGGGATTTTGACCGACATTACCGAAGGCCGAGGGGATTTGGATAAGCTGGCCCTCCTAGAAGAGCTGGCTGAGGTTTTGGCGGACGCGAGTCTGTGTGCGCTGGGCTCCACAGCTGCCAATCCGGTCATGAGTACGCTGCGCTATTTTCGCGACGAATATGAGGAGCATATTAGGCACAAACGATGCCGGGCCGGCGTCTGTAAAGCGCTGACGACCTTTGCGATTGAGGCGGAGAAATGCACGGGATGTCACGCGTGTGTGCAAGTGTGCCCTGTGGGTTGCATCAGCGGCAAAGCCAAAGAGAAACATCAAATAGACGCCGCACGCTGTGTACGGTGCGGCCTGTGTCGAGAAACATGCCGCTTTGAAGCCATCTATGTGCTGTAAAGCCGGGAGAGCGATGTTCACGATCATACTTAATGGCCGGGAAGTGCAGGCGGAAAAAGGCGAAACGATTTATGAAGTGGCACAACGGGAAGGTGTGTACATCCCCACTTTGTGTTATCACGGCAGTGTGGCGCCTGCCAGCGTATGTCGGCTGTGTTTAGTGGAAATAAACGAAGGCCACCGCACGCGGCTCGTGACCGCCTGCAGCTATCCCCTTATGCGAGCTGGCCTGACGGTGCAAACGGATACAGAGCGCGTGCAGCGCAATCGACGCCTGATTTTAGAGCTGCTTTTAGCGCGTTGTCCCGAAAATGAAGCCTTACAAGCTGTGGCGGCCCAATTAGGCGTAATGCAAACACGCTTTGCGCCAGGCGATCCCCAGGAGCAATGCATTCTATGTGGATTGTGTGAACGCGTCTGTGAACACGCCATGCGCGTGGGCGGCATATCGCGTCATAATCGGGGCATTTGGCGGCGTATCAGTGGCCCGTTTGGGGATCCGCCGCCGGGGTGTATTGCCTGCGGCGCCTGCGAGTATGTGTGCCCGACAGGAGCCATCAGAGCGGCGCGGGAAGGCCGCGCGCTCCGAATAGCGCCCTGGGGCACAGAGGCGGAGATGGCCACCTGTGCCGTTTGTGGGGAGCCTTTTGCGCCTTTAGCCGCGTTAGAGGCAGCCGCGGCTAAATTGGCGCTGAAGCCCGAATATCTGCGACTATGCTTTTCCTGCCGCCGCCAACAACATAGCCAAATGCTCGGCACGATAGCTTTACGCCGCAGCAAAAGCGGCTATGGGGAGAAATAGGCCGGACCATTTTTCGCGGAAATGCTATACGAAAAAAATACGGCACAGAATTAATCTAGTTACAAGTTCAAGGAGTGTGGCTGTATGTCCAAAATAATCGCCACAGCGGCAATACGAGGCGCCCATCAGATTGTGGCGCGGACGGAAGCAGCGCTGGAGGAAGCCATTGCCAAATACGGGGCCAGCCAGGGCATTGGCTGGCCGGATCTGACTGCCTTCTATTTGCCGATGATCAATGCCCTGACGGGCCGGGATGTCAAGACTTTAGCCGACGCCAGAAGCGTGCTGGAGGAAGAAATCAAGCCGCTGTTGGCCGAAGAGCCTGATGAACAGGTGTGGCTGCCGTATCTGCCGGGCCTTCTGGATGCGGGGGGCGCCACTTTGATGGCAGAGGAAATCCTGAAAGCCATCGGCTATCTGAATGGCACTGAGCCAGCCAGGCCTGGCTGGTTCGGCTTCATCTCCGACACGATCCAGCGCACTTTGGGGATTCAGCTTGTGGATGGGCGCATGCCGGGCTTTGCGGCGTTGATTGGCGCTGCGCCTGATGTGGAGACAGCTGTATATGTGGTGCGGGAGCTGCAAAAGCGCAATATTCTCATCTTTGTTTTGGGCGAGAGCAATGGCGTGCATTTGCGGGATCAGCTCATCGAGGGCGGCGTGTATAGCCAGGAGATTCTGGAGCGGCCCGAGATGGGCTGGGACATATATGTGGTGCCCGTGGGGCCAGATACGGAATCGCTGATTTATGTGCTGGATTGGGCCGTGCGGGCCGCGCTCATCTTCGGCGGGATTCCCAAGGGCGACTGGAAGGGCGCGCTGGATTATACGCGGGCCCATACATTTGCCTTCGGCATTGGCCTGGGGCCGCTCGATGACATCAAATACGCCAACGGCGCCGGCGCCGTGATTATGGGCTTCCCCGTTATCGCCGACACGCCAGGGCCAGAAATCCGCCCCACGGGCGTGTGCACTTACGAGGAAGTCGTGCGCGAGCTGGATCATAAGCGGATCGTGGAAACTGCCGTGCAAGTGCGCGGCGTGAAAGTCACAGTGCGCGAAGTCAACATTCCCGTGCCTGTGGCGGCGGCCTTCGAAGGCGAAACGGTGCGGCGCGAGGATATGCAGGTGGAATTCGGCGGCAAAAACAGCCTGGCGATGGAATTTTTGCGCACACGGCCCGCCGAAGAAATCACGGATGGGCGCGTGGAAGTCATTGGCGACGATGTGGACAGTATGGAAGAGGGCTCCAGCCACGATCTGGCGCTGCTGATTGAAGTCGCCGGACGGCGTATGCAAGAAGATTTCGAGCCAATCCTAGAACGCCAGACGCATCTTATCCTCAATCATGCGATGGGCATATTCCATATGGGGCAGCGCGATCTGGCCTGGATTCGCATATCCAAAGAGGCCTACAAGGCTGGCTTCCGTTTGCGCCATTTCGGCGATTTGCTGATTTCGGAATTGAAGCACAATTATGGCGCCATCCTGGATAAAGTGCAAGTGAAAGTCGTGACGGACAAAGAGCTGATTGCGCAAGCCCGTCAGGAAGCCCAACAAGTCTGGCACGCGCGCGATGAGCGTATCGCCGGGATGACAGACGAAACTGTGGACACTTTCTATTCGTGCACGCTATGTCAATCCTATGCGCCGACACATGTGTGCATTATTACGCCTGAACGATTGGGGCTGTGCGGCGCCTACAACTGGCTGGACGGCAAAGCCGCCTATGAAATTAATCCCACAGGCGGCAATCAGCCCGTGCCCAAGGGCCGCTGTCTGGATGAGCTGAAAGGCGAATTCCAGAGCATCAATGAATTTGTATACAAATATTCGCAGCGCAATGTGGAGCGTGTCTGCCTGTATTCGATGATGGATGCGCCGATGACTTCCTGCGGCTGCTTTGAAGTGATTTTAGCCATTTTGCCCGAGGCGAACGGCATTATGGCCGTCAATCGCGAATATCGGGGAATGACGCCCTGCGGGATGGCGTTCACGACATTGGCTGGCAGCGTGGGCGGCGGCAATGTGACGCCAGGCTTCCTGGGCGTCGGGAGGCTGTACATCACAAGCCCCAAATTCATCCGCGCCGAAGGCGGCTTGAAGCGCCTCGTCTGGATGCCCAAGGAATTAAAGGATCAATTGCGCGAAGGCATCAACAAGCGCGGGGAAGAGATGGGCATTCCGGATCTGGCGGATCGCATCGCTGACGAAACAGTGGGCTGCACGATAGAGGAAGTGCTGCCCTTACTGACGGAAAAGCAACATCCGGCGCTGGAGATGGAATCTATTCTGTAGGCAATCAGGCTGCGGCAAGAGAGTGTGGGGCGGGGGGAAGCCCTACAGCAGCGCAGGCGCAAGAAGCGGGCAAGGAAATGGCTGTTGGCAGACGGAATTAGGCTAGCAAAAAAAGCATTTTGCCGTAAAAATAAAGGGACAGCAGAAGGCGCAGAAGAGGCATCGCGTATAACAAGAGGAGGCCGATATCCTATGGCGCTGACGGCGATACAAATCTATCAGCTTCTGGAAAAGTCCAATTGCGGGGAATGCGGGCTGCCGACATGTCTGGCGTTTGCGATGAAAGTGGCGCAAAAACAGGCGTCGATTGAGGATTGTCCTCGCTGCACAGAGGAGGCGAAGCAGGCTTTGGGAGCAGCCGCGGCGCCGCCGATGGCGACAGTCACAATCGGCGAAGGAGAGCGCGCCCTGACATTGGGCGGCGAAACAGTCCTGTTCCGTCATCAGGAGACATTCTATCGGCCGCCGGGAATTGCGCTGAAGCTGTCCGCTACAATGCCCGCAGAACAGCTGGCGGCCCGGGCCCGGGAGCTGACTGCCCTGGAATTTGATCGCGTGGGCCAGAGCCACAAGCCTAATCTATTGGCGCTCGTGGATGAGGGCGAGGAGGCACAATTTGCCGCGGCGGCCGAGATATTAGCGGATGCCACGAATATGCCCCTTATGCTCATCACAGCGCGTCCGGCCGCCGCCGCAGCCGCAGCCGAAAAGCTGGCCGGCAAAAAGCCGCTGCTGTATGCGGCAGAGGAAAGCAATTTTTCGGACATGCTTGCCGTTGCAAAGGAAAAACAATGTGTGCTGACAATCAAGGCGAAGGGGGATCTGGGACAGCTAGTGCAAATGAGCGAACAAGCGCAGCAAGCAGGCGTGAAGGATTTGCTCCTGGACAGCGGCGCAACGAATCTGTCAGATATATTGCAGCATCAGACAGCGATCCGGCGCGCGTGTTTGAAGGAAAAAGTCCGGCCCCTGGGCTTTCCCACAGTCGTTTTCCCGCCGGGGGCCAGCGCCGAAGCCCAATGTCTGAGCGCCATCGTCGCTGTCTGCAAATATGCGGGCGTGATTGTGCTGGATCATGCGGATCCGGAGATTTTGCTGCCCATTATCACGGCACGGCTGAATATCTATACGGATCCGCAAAAGCCCATTCAAATTCCGGGCGGATTGTATTCTGTCGGTGAGCCAGGCCCGGCCTCGCCTGTGCTTGTGACGACGAATTTCTCGCTGACATATTATACAGTGGAAGGCGAAGTTTCTGCCTCGAAAGTCCCGGCGTGGATTGTTGTCGTGGATACGGAGGGCACATCTGTGTTGACGGCCTGGGCCGCGGATAAATTCACGCCGGAAACGATTACAAACACAATTAAGAGCTGCGGCGTAGAAGAAAAAGTCAGCCATCGCAAGATTATTTTGCCCGGAGGCGTGGCCGTATTGAAGGGGAAGCTGGAGGAGAATTCGGGCTGGGAGGCGATTGTGGGGCCGCGCGAGGCGACGGGCATTCCCAAATTGCTGAAGACACAATGGGCGGCGTAGAGAAGCGGATCCTCCAATGACATACACAGTCACAATTGAGCCCGGGGGCCAGCAGCTTCCCGTCCGGGCGGGCCAGACACTGTTGGAGGCGCTTCAGGAGGCTGGGATATCCCTTCCTGCAGATTGTGGCGGGCAGGGCTTGTGTCGTCATTGTCTTGTTTTGCTTGTCCAGGGCGATGTTGCGCCCGTCCAGCCGAGCCGCTGGCTGGAACGAGCGGAGAACGGACAGCGCTGGATTTTAGCCTGTCAGGCGCGTCTTTTGTCCGATGCCGTGATTCGCCTGTCGGCGCAGGCGCTGGCGGGCGATATGAATGTGCTGGGCACATTCCAAGCTGGCTCGGCGCACGAACTGGCTCTCGCTGATAAATGGCCGCTTGTCCGTGCCTGCGTGCTCACATTGCCGCCGCCGACCAGCGATAATACAACAGCCGATTGGCAGCGCCTGGAGCAGAAATTGACAGAGGCGATGCCCGAAGCGGCGCCTTTTACAACAAGCGCAGCTGTCTTGCAGGAATTGCCGCGTATTTTGCGCGAAAGTGGCTTCGCCGTCCAGGCGCTTGTGTCAGATCGGGGCGTTTTTCGGGAAATCATAGAAGTGCGTGCCGCCGAGCCCAAAAGGAATTGTCAATTGGGGCTGGCCGTGGATGTGGGCACGAGCACTGTTGTTGTCCAAATTGTGGATCTTGAAAATGGATATTTGCGGGGGCAGGCTTCCGGAACGAATGCGCAAAAGGCGTATGGCGCGGATGTGATTTCGCGGATCGTGTGGGCGGAGGAGCATCCGCAGGGGCCGCAGCATATGCAGCGGCTCATTGTGGAACAGATTGGCTCTTTAGCCCAACAGGCCTGCGAGCTTTCCGGCTGTCAGTGCCAGGACATTGTGGCGGCCAGTTTGGCGGGCAACACAACAATGCTGACATTCGTTGTGGGCGCCTATCCGGGCCCCATCCGGCGCGATCCGCATGTCCCGCTGGCGCGCGATTTTCCGGTGCTGCAAGCGCAGGAGCTGAATTTGCCGCTGCATCCGCGGGCGCCTGTGCTGCTCGCGCCGGCTGTCAGCGGCTTCGTGGGCGGAGATATTACAGCCGGCGTGCTGGCGACGGGCTTGACGGAGACAGAAGAGCTGAGCCTGCTTGTGGATGTGGGCACAAACGGAGAAATTGTGCTGGGGCAGAGCGATTGGCTGATCTGTTGCTCCTGTTCGGCGGGGCCAGCCTTTGAGGGCGTGGATATTGAGGCAGGCGTACACGCCGTTCCTGGGGCAATAGATCGGCTGGAATACGATGCCGCGCACAATATGTTTCACTGGCAAACAATAGGCGGGCGCAAGCCCATCGGGCTATGCGGCACGGGGCTGCTGGAGGCCTTAGCCACAATGTTTCGGGAAGGGCTTTTGGATCGGCAAGGACATCTTTTGCCTCATCATCCGCTTGTGCGCGAATATGAAGACGGCCTGGAAGTTGTGATTGTGCCCCGCGAAGCCAGCGGCACAGGCGAGGATAT
>CAZUOJ010000097.1:0-13588 GCA_964622325.1 uncultured Armatimonadia bacterium | reverse complement strand
ATGGCAAGCACCGCGCAGCAACCGCTGTCAGATGAAGAACTTGTCCGCCGTGCCCAGGAATATCGCGACAAAGAAGCGATGGAGTATTTATTGTACAAATATCGGAATTTAGTACGCGCCAAAGTCAAATCCTATTTTCTGGTGGGGGCTGAACGAGAGGATTTAATTCAAATTGGCATGATAGGCCTGTGGGAGGCCATAACGGATTATCGGGCCGATCGCCACACTTCCTTTGCCTGTTTTGCCAAAGTGTGCATCCAGCGGCAGATGATATCGGCCATCAAAGCCGCGACGCGACAAAAGCAGACGCCGCTTAATTCTTCCGTTTCCCTGGAGTCTCCGCCCAGCGGGGACAGTGATGATCGCGCCCTCGTGGAGGTTTTGTGCAGCAAAGCTGAGGCCGATCCTGAGACAATCGTGCTGGGCCAGGAAGGCGAACGGCTGCTGCAGGAGACGCTCAAGCAAGAGCTGTCGCCCTTTGAATGGAAAGTGCTCACGGAATATCGGACCGGCAAATCGTATCGGGAAATGGCGGCGAAGCTGGACTGTAAAGTAAAATCAATTGATAATGCCCTGTCCCGCATCCGGCGCAAGCTGCCGAGTGTGGCGCCCGATCAAGTGCGGCTGCTGCGCAGCTCTCATTCGGGAGCCGATCGCCGTCTGCGCAAACGCGCGTGAGCCAGGGCCAGAAGCTCTTTGGGCGGACGGGCCGCATAGGGGCCCGTCCGTGCTGTTTGCATTAAGGGACTAAATAAGGCATAATAAAGGAGGGGCGCGTGGATTTTCGCGTCCGCGTGGGGGGACAATAAAATTATCCCTAAAACAGCGGGCCCTTTCGGGCTCGGCATTTCGCTTTAATTGGCGCACAATGCCATCTTCAGAAAAGTTTAGCCGGGCAGAAGGACGCAGGCGATTTCCATGACATTTCAGGAATTGATTAAGAGATTGGATGATTATTGGGCGGCGCAGGGCTGCCTGATCGCGCAGCCCTATGATGTGGAAGTGGGCGCCGGGACGATGACTCCCGACACCTTTTTACGCGCGCTGGGGCCGGAGCCCTGGAAAGTGGCCTATGTCCAGGCGTCGCGCCGCCCGACCGATGGCCGCTATGGGGAAAATCCCAATCGGATGCAAAAATATTATCAATATCAAGTCATCCTGAAGCCCTCGCCTGAGGACATTCAGGACCTCTATCTGGAAAGCCTGGAGGCGCTTGGGCTGAATCTGCGCGAGCATGATGTGCGCTTCGTGGAGGATGATTGGGAGGCGCCGACTCTGGGCGCCTCAGGCGTGGGCTGGGAAGTGTGGCTGGACGGAATGGAAATCACGCAATTTACATATTTTCAGAAGGCGGGCGGCATCCCCTGTGAGCCTGTCTCTGTAGAGCTGACCTACGGCATTGAGCGCCTGGCGATGTATATGCAGAATGTGGATCATTATCGGGATTTGAAGTGGAATGAAACGATAACATTTGGCGAACTGCGCCGCGAGGAGGAGCGGCAATTTTCCATTTACAATTTTGAAGCGGCCGACATCTCGATGCTGTGGCAGCTGTTTCGTCTCTTTGAGGGCGAAGCAAAGCGGCTGCTGGAGCTGAGCTTGCATCTGCCTGCATACGATTATGTGTTAAAATGCTCCCACACCTTCAATTTGCTGGATTCCCGCGGCGCCATCAGCCCAACGGAGCGCCCGGCAATGATTGGCCGCATCCGCGATCTGGCGGCGGCGGTCGCCAGAGCGCACATTGCCCATCGGGAGGCGCTGGGCTTCCCGCTTCTGGCAAAATCCGAAAACGCTGCCTATGAACCGACAAAATAACATTATCAACGATTGTGACACACGCCTATGCCAGATTTACTGATTGAAATTGGAGTGGAAGAAATCCCGGCGCCTGTAGTGTTGCCGGCGCTGGAACAAATGCAGGCTTTCTTAGAGGCGGGCTTGCGGCGATTGCGGCTTGCTCATGGGCCCATTTATACTTACGGGACGCCGCGACGCCTGGCCGCGCTTGTGGAAGAAGTCGCCGAACGACAGCCGGATGAGCAAAAAGAAATCAAAGGCCCGCCCGTGCAGGCCGCCTTCGACGAAAATGGACAGCCCACACAAGCTGCGCGCGGCTTTGCGGGCCGCTTCGGACTTCCCGTGGAGGCACTGACCATTCAGGAGACGGATAAAGGCGCCTTTGTTTTTGCGTTTGTACAGGAAAAGGGGCGCCGCGCCGCAGAAGTGTTGCCGCAGATGCTCGCCGAAATGATGGAAGCCTTCTCCTTTCCCAAAACGCTGCGCTGGGGCAATCGGCCCGAACGATTCGCCCGGCCCGTGCGCTGGCTAGTAGGACTGTTGGGCGAGGAAATCCTGGACTGGGAATTTGCCGGCGTGAAAGCGGGAAGAAGCTCGCGGGGCCATCGTTTCCTCAGCCCGGGCGAAGTGCCTCTTAGCAACCCGAAAGCTTATTTAGAGACATTGCGAGCCCATTATGTGATTGCCAATCAGGAGGAACGCCGCGCGCTGATCCGTAAGCAGGCGCTAGAAACAGCCGCCCGCGTCGGAGGCCAGCCCCATCTGGATCCAGAGCTTCTGGAAGAAAATAATTTTCTCGTGGAATGGCCCTCGTGTCTTCTGGGCAGCTTTCCCGAGCGTTATCTACAGCTCCCCGCGGCTGTGTTGATTACAGTCATGGAAAAACATCAGCGCTATTTTCCCGTGCTGGATGCGCAGGGACAATTGCTCCCCTATTTCATCATTGTGCGCAATGGCGAGGGGCCTGGGGAAGAAATTATTCGGCGCGGCAACGAAAAAGTCATTATCCCGCGCCTGGAAGACGCAGAATTCTATCTGACCGAGGATCTTAAAACGCCGCTGCCTGCGCGGCTTGAATCCCTCAAGCGCGTTACTTTTATGGAATGCTTGGGCACATTGTACGATAAAACGCAGCGGCTTGTGGCGCTTACAGGCTGGCTGGCCGACCAGCTTTGTCTTTCTGATGAAATAAGGCAAACTATTGAGCGCGCCGCCTGGCTGGCGAAATGCGATCTTGTGACAATGATGATTGCGGATGGGAAATTGGCGGCACTCCAGGGCGTGATGGGCGGCCATTATGCCGCCCTGGCCGGGGAGGCGCCTGAAGTGGCGCAAGCCATTGCCGAACACTATCAGCCCGTGCGACCAGATGAGCCAGCGCCGGCCAGCCTGGCGGGCAAGATTCTTTCTCTAGCCGACAAGCTGGACAATCTGGCGGCGGCTTTTTCGCTGGGCCTCATCCCCAAAGGCACGCGTGATCCGCAAGGCTTGCGGCGCCAGGCCCAGGGCGTGCTGAAGATCCTGCAAGCGGGCGATTTTCATCTGCGCCTGAAGGATTTGCTGCAGCAGGCGCTGCATCTTTTGCCGCCGCCGGAGCCACGACCGAAAAGCGCCTTAGCGAATGAAGAAGCCCTGGCGGCTTTGCAGGAATTTTTTGCCGGACGGCTGGAAGCGCAATTAGAGGAAGAGGGCCTGCCCTATGATACTGTACGCGCCGTGCTCGCCAGTGTGTGGGAAGATCCTGTAGAAGTGATGCAGCGCGCCCATGCTCTGCAACAGATCCGCCAGACGGCGGCGGATTTTGAGGCGCAAGTGGACACAGCCACACGCCCCGCCAATATCTGGCGGGGCACCGATGTGCCGGCGGATTTAGCCGTAAATACGGAGCTGTTTACGGATCCAGCGGAAGCCGATTTCTGGGCGTCGTTCTTACAGATTAAAGAGCGCGTGCAGATATTGCAGCAATCCGTGCCCCGTAATTATGAAGCTATCTGGCACGCCTTATGTCAGCTCCAGAAGCCCATTGACGCCCTGTTCAAGGCTGTGATGATTAATGCTGAGGATCAAAAGCTGCGTTCTAATCGCCTGGCAATGATGCGGGAGCTGGACCATCTGTATCTGCAATTGGCGGATTTCACGCTGATTGTGCAATAAAATACTTTCCTCCTCGCCGCTGAAAACGCTTCCTCCGAGCATTTGGAGGAAGCGTTTTGCTGTGTGCGGGGCCCCCAAAAAGGCTCCCTCTATATGGGGAAAAGCGCCAGGACATAGGCAGTGCGGGCTCACCAATTATCTTGCGCCTGCGCCTGTAGCGCGGCGAGGATTTTGTCTATGTGGGGCCCGCGAATCACGCGTGTGCCCACGATTGTCGTGGGCGTGAAAGGCTCCACAGGCCAGCCCAGACGATTTCTGCTTATCTGTTGCAAAATTTCCCGCGCCTTTGGCGTGTGCACGACATCCACGAGCTCATAAGGAATGTGCTCGGCCTCCAGCAATTCCTGCAGCAACTGGCAATCGCCACAGCCCGGGCCAAAAATCACAATGACAGGCGGGCCTGGATAACGCCATTGGACGCCCAATTGCTGCAGAAGACGCTCTGTCGCTTCGCGCGAAGGAAGGCGTGAACGATCCGGAATAAGGAGCAAAGAAGCTGCCGCAACAACAAGAACAATCAGGCCAAAAAGCCAAAGCTTGCCTTTCATGTTATCCTTCCAGTTTCAGCATATTGTTTGTGTAGCTTTTTCTGGGCTGGAATATATATTGCAACGCTCAGGAAAGGCAATACGCCTTCCTGCAAAAACTCCGAAATGCATTTTTAGATATTTTTTATTTTGTCAACGCCGCTTAAAGTATAATCTCTAAAGGAAATACACATAAAAACACAAAAAAGCCATCAGAGAGCCCTTATTGGGCAAACATAACGCCTTGGCAAGGCAGGAGCAAAAGCCTGAAACGGAGAATAACATCGACGCCTATGCAGACGATACGGGAACGGATAGAACAATGGGAGCGGGAGCATTTGAGCCCGTACGCGGCTTTGAGCGCGGAAAGCCGCGGGCGGCGTGTGCCCGAAACGCCCGATCCTGTGCGGACGGAATATCAGCGCGATCGTGATCGCATCATTCATCTATGTCGGGCCTTTCGGCGCCTGGCGCATAAGACGCAAGTTTTCATTGCCCCCACGGAAGATCATGTGCGCAATCGGCTCAGCCACACCCTGGAAGTGTCCCAGATAGGCCGCACGATTGCCAAAGCCCTGCGTCTGAATGAGGAGCTGACAGAGGCGATTGCGCTGGGCCATGATGTGGGCCATACGCCTTTTGGACATTCCGGCGAGGCGGCGCTGGAAGAAGCCTATCGGCGCTATGATCCGGAGGCCAGCTTCCGGCACAATGAGCATAGCCTGCGCGTTGTGGATGAATTAGAGCGTGATGGCGCGGGGCTGAATTTGACATACGAAACGCGGATGGGGATTGTGCAGCACAGCAAAAGCGAAGCGGATATGCAGGAAGTCCTCGCCGAGGAGGGCCTCACATTAGAAGCGATGACGATTCGCCTCGCGGATCGCATCGCATATCTCAATCACGATTTAGACGATTGTCTGCGAGCGGGCGTTTTGCAGCAAGAGGATTTGCCGCCAGATATTATGCGTGTCCTTGGCTTTCGTCATAGCCAGCGCGTGGGCCGAATGATTATGGATGTGATTGAAAACAGCCTGGATCAGCCGCGCCTGGCGATGAGCGCAGAAATGCAGGAAGCCACGAATTCGCTGCGGCGTTTTATGTTTGAGAATGTCTATCTGCGGCCCGAACTGATGAGAGATGTCCGACGTGTGCAGCATATTATCGGAAGCTTGTTTGATTTATATATGAACGATGACTCGGCATTGTTCGAAGCCACGCATTTTGTCCCCACAGACACAAAACTAAGAGCGCGCCTCGTGGCGGACTATATCGCCGGGATGACGGATCGCTTCGCCCGAGCGCAATATGTGAAATATTTCTTGCCCTCTGGCTATCCCTTCTGAACTACAATCCTGCTTTCCCCAAAAGAGGCTTCACGCCGGCGTCTGCTATATGTTTTTAGGGAGAAAAACAGGCGGGCGCAGATACGGCCGCAGAGGGAAACAGGGAATGTTGTTGCTGAAAGATGTGCTTGGCCTGTACGCGTGTGATTTCAGGAAAAAGCGCCGGCGTGAGCGCAGACATGTCCATCCTATGATGGGGCCACAGGCCCGTCGTCAGCGTTGTGTTCTGGCCTGTCCATTGTCCGACATTAATGAAATAATTCATGGGACACAATTCTTCGCCTGTGGACAGGCGTCCCGTGACTTCAATAATGGGCCGATCCGATAAGGAAGGCGGAAGCGTCAGAGGCAGCGGGCCATTTAATGTGACGCTGGAGACTACAATCCAAGGCCTCGGCTCTCCGGGGATGCTGACACGCACTGTTTGTATCGTTGCGGGCCGGCTTGCCGGGGCGCTGAAGCTCAGCTTAATCGTCGAGGGCGTCCAGACAGCCGGGAATTTAATTTTTAATTCGCCTTTAACGCCTTCTTTGAGATAATTGTAAACCCATATGTGAAATGTGTGTGTTTGGCCAGGCGCCAACACGCGCGTCTTGCGAAAGGGCAAAGCTGTTTTGAAATCGATAATGGGCACGACTTGCAGCACAACAGCTTTTTCCACATTTTGCAAAGCCTGGACAATCTGGATTTTATGCCATAGGGCTGTATATGTGCCTAATTTGCGGAATTGCTTCAAGCGCCATAATTGCCAGGAGGCACGATCCAGCAAATGCTCCGCCAAAGGCAAACGGGCACGGGGATATTGACGGCGCAGCTGGCCCCGCCACTGCAAAAGCTGATTTTCTAAATCCTTAATCTGTGCCTCACTGACGGCAAGATTATTAAATTTTAGGCTGCGGCCATCGGCAATTTCTCCCAGCCATTCTTCCATCCGCGCAAGCCGCCAGATATTATTCGCCACATCGCGGGGAATTTCTTGGCCGACAGGACATTTTTGAATAAGCTCTTGGGCAAGCTTCAGGCAGGCTTCCTGCGCCCGAATCACAGCGGACAAGCCCTGAGGCGTCCCTGATTGTAATTGCTGGGCGGCTTCTTGGATGGCCTTGTTTAATGTTTCTATGGGCGTGCGCTGGCCTAAAATATCGTATAAATCCGCTTGCATGGGCTTGGCGTACCATATTGTGTTACGCTCATTAATTTGTGGCGTAGCATAGGATGTGTGCATAAACAATTCATAGCGCCGCAATAAGGCCTGCGGCAGATATGTGGATGCGGAGACGCCCCACAAAACTAAAGGCGCAGAGTTCAGATGTGTTGTGAGCTGAGAAAGCTGAAGCGGCGTGGCCCGCCCAAAAGGATCCACACGCTTTGCTGTGGCTGAAAGCTTAATTGTCGCCGCGGCGCCGTCATCGGCCCAGGCCGAAAGCAGCACATCGCCCTTCTTGAGGAAGGCATGAGCTGTGATGCCCGGCCCCAGATCTACAGGCCCCACTTCAACGGCATCTGACAGCCAATAGCGGGCAGCAGCAAAAGCAGGATAAAGCGGCGTGGGCGCAAGCCCTCCTGTGTCTTTGCGGCGCAGCAGGGCCGTCCCGGGGGCATAATCATTGCGCTCGCCGATAATTCCGCCCAAACAATCCGAACGAAAAAACGCCGCCTCTCGCCACGCTTTCATTGTCAGATAACATCTTTGCAATTCCTCAGGCGTTTCCTGATATTGGCGCAAATCTATCGTGCCGCGCCGGCCCTGGACATAACATTCTGTATGCATAATTTCTCGGGGGGCGCCCACGCACCACGGAATCTGCTGGGCGCCTGAATAGAAGACTCGCAAAGATTCTTCCAGATCTCCGCCCGGATGTAAGGACAAATAATCACAGGCATATTTAGCGGCCCCAGAGGCGAGGACGCCCATGCCTGTAAAATTGCCAGTGGAGCCGCCATACACGACAGGCGCAGGAGAGTCGGGAAACCAATAGCGACTGGCAGCCCAGCACATTCGCAAAAAATCCAGATAGCGATTCCAATCGCCATAATAAAAATACAAATCGACTTCATTCCACATTTCGACACTGTGCAGCCAGGGCATGATTTCCGGCGCAGGCCCGCCGCGCGGGGGGAGCAATCCCTGACGCGGCCAGCAAATTGTTTTGTCACGCGCACAGGAAAAAACTTTTTCTAAATAAGTTCCAAATTCGTTGGGATCCGTGGGATGCCATGTGAAAGTGGCGGCATCCAGCCACGCATCAGGATCATTGACAGGCTTTTCGGCGATAAAAGGCGGCGTATAGCCCAGGATGAGGAGCGCTTGCACGCCATAGCGTTTGCACAGCTCATATCGATCAGCCAGCAATTCCATTCGCCATAGGCCACGCGTGGGCTCCAAAGGGGGCCAGGAGGCGTCCAGCCGAATCAAGCGGACGCCGGCCTGTGTCGCCACTTCCAAAAATTCGGCTGTGACAGGATGGCGATGATGCATCGCAAACAAAGCATAATCCCCCGGATCTTCATAGGGACGGGGAATGACGCAAAAAGGCTCGTCCTGGCTGCCGCCATTATAGCGCAACAAAAGACGATAAAAGCCCAGGCCTAAGGAGGGCAAATTGAGCATGACAGGCTGCTCGCCTCCAGCAGTTAAAGCGCCCTGTGCCTGTTTTTGGCCATAATAGTCAAAGACTGTGAAATAGATCGTCCGGCGGGGAGGGGGCAATTGCAGCCCAAAACGCACTGGCTCATCCTTGAAAAAAGTATTCGCGGGATGGGGCGTGCTGAGGCGACACATATCGGCCTGGGCCTGTAGGCTCCCCACAACGAAAATCCCCAAGAAAATTCCTCCCAGCAGGCGTTTTCGCAACTTTTGCCCTCCGGCAAATATAAATATATTAGCTGTCTAATGTCTTTTTCGGGCGCAACGCTGATATGCTTAAGCCGTCGGGAAAATACTTTGAGATTAGCGCCGTTAATTTGGCGTAACAAAAATGTTGCCATAAGGAATCTGAAAGAGCAGGATTTTATCCCCAGGCGGCTAAATTAAGAGCGATTTGTGAATAATTAAAATAATTTTTTAAAGGAAAAGCGCAGGGAGGGGCTGCTGATGATGTGGGAACTGGCTTTGGCTGCCTGGCTGGCGGGAGGGACGCCACAAAACGCACTGACAATTACAGTCGGATCGCTTGTTGTGGAGTTGGAGGCGCCCACGGCGTGGAATATCTCCAGCCTGCGTTATAATGGCCAACAGCTCATATTGCCTTCAGGGGGCCGCGGCGCAGCTGTGTCCTGGGAGGGGCAATGGCACGGCGGCGGCATGCGCGAACACAGCGAATTAGTGCGCTCTTTTCAAGTGCTGCGCTGTGAACAATTTCGACAAGAGGGCGAGCGCGCCTATGCTTCCGGGGATGTCGTGCATATCCGCAAAGAATCACGCCTCGGGCCTCTTTTCCACAGCGCGGAGACAATTTTCGAAAAAGATCTTTTTGTACAAAAACATTCTTTCGAAGCATTGGAAAATACGAATATCAGCGTCCTTTACGCCTTCATTTATTCGCTCTGGCCACAGGCGAAAATGTGGCTGGCACGGCCATTACGGGGAAATATAAAGCGGGGCGAATTTACGGCTGATAACGCTAATAAGCCTGCGGGAGCAGTGCGCTGGCTGGCGCAATATGATCCTGCCTGGCAAATAGGAGCCCTGGCGTATTTCCCCGAAGCTTATGGGCACGAAAGCGCTTTTCAGTGCTTTTGGGATCGAGAGATGTATCATAAGCTTTTGGCACAGCCGCAAAAGGGCCAATTGCCCCGGGGCTGGAAATGGGAGGGGACATTAATTATGCAATTCTTTTTGGCTACGCCGGAGCAATGGGAACAAAAAGCCCAGGAGCTAGCTCAGACATTGCAGCAGCGCTTCCCGCCTCAGCCCGGCCCGGAGGGGCCCAGCTACGGCGAAGGCGTTCCTGAAGAAGGCTTTCTGACTTTAAAAACAGCCCATTACACAGTGCCTGTGGCGGCTCAGCAGGCTTGGACGATTTACAAAATCGAATATGACGGAAATGTTGTCGCGCATGAACGCGGCTTTTATGGAACAGTGCTGCAGCCGGCGGGAGGGCATTGGTGGGGCACAGGCCATACAGAGGGCGGCCGCGAAATTGTTCATTCCCTCAAGCTGCTTGTGGATGGGCAAGAGCAGCCTGTAACAGGGGATAAAACTATCACAGGGCGGCATCTGACGCTGATAAAAGATTCCACAATCTGGAAGCTCAAATGTCGGGCGGAGATTGAGATTACGGATGATTACATTCGGGAACGGACGCAATTAGAGGCGCTGGAGGCTGTGGAGCTGAAGCTGCTTTATTATTTTATGCATTGCTTTGTGCCCACAACGACACATTGGGCGGCAGAATTGCCCGATGGGACAATGGAAACAGGAGAATTGCGGGGCGAAGGCGGCTTTAAAGTGAATAAAAAGACGCGCTGGATTGCGCAATATGAGCCGAATTGGCAATATGGCTTGCTTTGTTATACGCCCCGCGTCATCGATGGGCCGGGCAGCGCCACCAAGATATGGGATTTGGACATCAGCCGCTATCATAAGCTGTATCATCAAGCCTGCCAAAACTGTTCACTACAAGCAGGCGAAAAAATGGATTATTCAGTAATAGTGCAAGTTGTGCCCCAGGAGACAGGCGATTGGGCCGCGACAAAGGCAGCCGCCGAAAAGCTGAAAAAGATGTTCCCGCCCCAATAAGCGCTCATTGTATAGCTTTGGCAGCAGACAATAATTTTTGGCAGACAGGAGAGGCAGCTATGGCTAAATATCGATCCTTGCTTGTAGGCTGTGGCGCACGCGCGACCGAGCATGCGGATGTGTATCGGGATATTCCGAATATGGAGCTTGTTGCGTGCTGTGATTTAATCCCTGCGCGTGTGGAGCATTTTCAACGCACATACGGCATCCCTGAGGGCTACACAGATGTGCTGGAAGCGCTGGAAAAAGTCAAGCCAGATGTTGTGCATTTTGTGACGCATCCGGCGCATCGGCCCTGGGAGGCGCGTATTGCTGCCGAAGCGGGCGTGAAGGCGGCCATTATGGAAAAGCCTGTGGCTGTTTTGCCTTCGGAATTGCAGGCGCTGGACGAAATTCATCAGCGCAGCGGAATGGAAATCATCACAAACACGCAGCGCAGCTATTTTCCGCCCTTTAGAGACGGCGTGATTGCTGATATTGTGCAACATCAAATTGGCGATCTTTATTGTGTGCGTTGCGGCGCCAAGGGCAATTCTATGTCGATGGGGCCGCACATGATGGATTTACTGCTGCTCATCCTGGGCCGTCCGCGGCCGCTTTCCGTGTGGGCCATGGGCTATGAAATCTGGGAGCCCATAGAGGGCCAGCCCGATTATCGGGATACACATCGTTCGCCGGAACATCTTCTGGCGCAATATTGGTTCCCGGGCGATGTGCGCGTCTTTTTCGAATGCAGCCGCGATACAATTGGCACTCCTGGCGAAGAAAATTTCTGGATGCATCTGCATTTTGATTTTTTGGGCTCCCGCGGGCGTGTGTATCTCACACAGAACAAAGGCTATTGGTATCAATCCTTCGGGATGGCGGAGCCGATTTACGGCGAAAGCAGCTGGGATAAGATGGGCTGGCAGGGGCAGCGTGATTTCACAGCGGCCGTAGCAGATCATCTGGATGGCAAAAAGCCGCATTTAAATCGCTGGGAGACAGGCCGCGTAGTCGTGGAGGCGCTTTTGGGCGCGCAACAATCCATCTACGAGAATCGGCGGATAGATTTCCCCTTGAATTTTGATGATACAAAATGGTGGGCGCTGCGCTATCGCTTGCTTGCCGAACAAAAAGCGAGACAAGCCCGGGGGGAGGAATGAATCTTCGTGATCGTTTCAATCGTTTCGATCGCTGAGATGCGGAGATTAGCCGCTGTGATAGCGCAGCAGAGAACATAGCGCCCTAAAAGGGCAAGCGATGTTTTCTGCATGTATGGATTTGGATGAAGCGCATATTCCAGGGGCAGCCCCGGGCTAAAATGCAGCCATAGGAAAAGGGCAGCTAGACAATTATCGACGCTGGCGCAAAATGTCCCAATAGGCGCCCCGCGCGCCCTTTTGGATTGCTTCCATCAGCTCGGCATTATCATCATAATTGTAATTCGTCTGTCCGGCCTCCGGCCAGCCAAAAAAGAAGCGTTCATCTCCGCCAATCAATTCGCGCACAAAGGCGGCGATGTCTTCGCCCAAGCCCGCCTCCAGATAATACACGGGCCAGGCCATATGCTCATTATCCGCAAGCTGGCCACGCAGATGCCGATTGTCCGCCAAAACGCCCTGCTTCTGCACAAAACGCGCCAGCGGCGTGTTGGCATACAGGCGAACGCCCAAAGAGACGCCCACACAATCCGGCCCTATTTTCTTCATTAGCGCAATAGTCCGCTGCAAAGATTCTCGTGTTTCGCCCGGGCCGCCCAATAGCAAATCAAACATACAATGCAAGCCATAACGCCGACAAAGCTGCGCCGTGCGGCGCAAATCCTCTGGGCCGTAAGGACGTCCTAAACGGCGCAACATTTGCGGATCGCCGCTATCGGCGCCGAAATTAACGCCGACACAGCCGGCTTGTTTCAGCAGCTTGGCCAACTCTTCATCAAAAGGCACAGGCGCTAAATATGCCCAAAAGCGCCATTTATCCGGGAGCTGAGCGGCAATAAAGGCTCGACACACATCTTTGGCATGAGCCAGAGGGAGATTAAATTCACTGTCGCACAAATGAATGGCGTCCACGCCTTCGGCCACTAGTCGCCACGCTTCCTGCGCCACAACCTCCGGCGGCCGCAATCGCAGCCGTCGGCCCTTGCTCAGGGGATCGGCACAATAAATGCATTTCATCGGACAGCCGCGTTTTGTTTCCAGCCCCCCCTGTCCGCCCGCTGCGAAATAACGACGATTGTCCAGGAAATCGCGCGGCAAGGGCTCCTGGCCAAATTCACCATAAAAGGGAGGATTGGCGCCAAATCCCTCCGCTTCCCGCCAAATTAAGCCTGGCACGCCTTGCAAGGGCTGCTTGGCTTTGTACAAACGGAGGAATTGAACAAGAGCCTCTTCCCCATCCCCGACAAGGCCATAATCAGCTCCTGTATAGGCCAGGATGGCCTGGGGAGCCGTGCAAAATCCGGCGCCCCCTATAATCACAGGCGCGGAGCAGACAGAGCGAATAACAGCCACATAGGCCTTAATATCGGGCAAAAAAGAATGCTGTGTCGCGCAAAAACAATCATCCGAATTACGAAGCGTGAGGGCAATTAGAGAGGGCGCAAATTCCTGAATGGCTGTTGTCAGTGCTTGCTGGGGATCTGAGGAGAAGCATAAATCGGCCAAGGCGACCGAAAAGCCGTTCTTCTCCAGCGCATAAGCCAGATATTCCAGCGCTAATGGCGCAATAGGCGGCTGGATCCGATTAGGATTGACAAGCAAAATGTCGTATTGCATAGCTCATTTTCCTGTTAGGCACAAGCTATCCTTTTCGTTTTAAAGCAGGAGACGTAATATCAATATAAATAAACAACACAGAAGCCAGGAAGATATTCCCTGCCTTTGACTTTTAGCCTATGGCTTTTTTATAATGTCTGCCCAAAGAAACACGTAAAAAGGAGGCCAATGTGCGCGTTGTTGTGCAGCGTGTGGCTCAAGCAGCTGTGGAAGTCGCCGGCGAGAATGTCGCACGCATTGGCAAAGGCTTGCTTGTGCTTG
>CAZUOJ010000096.1:0-13885 GCA_964622325.1 uncultured Armatimonadia bacterium | reverse complement strand
GCGCGGCGCGAATCGCGCCGTTTCATTGGCGCACATGTGCTCACACAAACAGAAATCTGTCGGCGAGAGCTGTTTGCGGATCGCGTAGCCTACGGCGGCTGGATTATAGATGATCACACAAAAGGCGGCATATTGGCGGCCCAACAGGCGCCTTCTTTTCATGACACAGGCCTGGCTCGCTATTATGTAGCGCCGTATAGCATTCCCCTGCGGAGTCTGTATTCCGCCCATATTCGCAATTTGTTTTTTGCCGGGCGCTGCATGAGCGCCTCCCGCCTGGCGTTTAATTCTCTGCGCGTGCAGCGCACATTAGCCATATGCGGCCAGGCTGTCGGCACAGCGGCGGCTTATTGCGCTAAAACAAAACAGAAGCCCCAGGCTTTGCAGCCTACAGATATTGGCGCTATTCAACAATCGCTGCTGCGCCAGGATTGCTGGATTCCGCGTGTGCGCAATGAAGATAAAAACGATCTGGCGCGACAGGCCCGTGTCACAGCTACATCGACATGGACATACGAAGCCATGCCCGAAGAGACAAAAGGCCTGTCCTTAGACAATCCGCTGGCTTGTTTGCTGCCCCTGGATGGGCGTTCCCGACAGATACGGATTTTTGTGGGCAATAAAGAGGATAAAGAAAAAACGCTTCAGGGGACATTACACAGGGCGGAAGACATCTGGGATTTGGCCGCTCTGGAGCACAAGCCCCTAGCTTTCGTTACATTTTTGCTGCCTGGGGGATACATAGGCGCATTACAGGCAGAATTGCCGGCTTTGCCCCAGGGCTTGTATTGGCTGAAGCTGGAGGCAGCAGCGAATGTAATATGGCTGCAACAAAAATGGGCGCCGCCGGGAATTACATCCGCGCATATTGAGGAAGGACGCTGGGCGTTTGCGCCCGGGATTTTTTCTGACTGGCATCCCTTAGCAGCAGATGTTTTGCCCGCTGTGCACGCCTATGAGCCTGAAAATGTGATCAATGGCGTGTCCAGGCCCGAGCAATGGCCCAATGTGTGGCTTTCGGCGGGGCCCGCTCCACAAGCCCTGCAATTAGAATTGGCAGAGCCCGCCCCTTTGCGTCTCATCCAGATCGCCTGGGGGCTCAATTTTCATCGTTCATATTTTCAGATGCCGGGCGGCTTTCGCGCGCCGGAATGCGCGCGAGATTATCGTGTGCTTGTTCGTACAGAAGAGGAAAAGGAATTCCTGTGGGCGGATGTGCAAAATAATCATCAGCGCTTGTGTCGGCACGAAATGCCGGAGACATTAACACAATCCGCCCACAAAATTGCAATTGTACGGATTGAAGTGCTGGCGACAAATGGAGCGGAGCGTGTAGAAATAGATGAAATAAGAGTCTATTAAAGCCATACGAAACGATTTTTGAACACAAGGAAATTTCAAGCTTTCTGTAAGCGCCAAATGGAAAAACGCAAGGCTAGAGGGAAAGACATCTCGTCAGCCTAAGACTCTTAACGTCTCTAAGAGCATTAGCTTTCAATTTTCTCTTCTATTCACACAAGCTGCGACAGACGCTGTTGGGCTTCTTCAAGCGTTTGTGATAGCTTTTCCAGCTTTCCCCACACATTGGGCATTCTTTGTAAACGGGCGAAAATATTGCGCAGATTATAGCTTTGTGCCTGCAAAGTCGGCTCCAGGACTTCCTCCCAAGATAGAGGCGTGGCTACAGGCGCGCCCGGCTTGGCTCGTAGAGAATAAGGCGCGACGGCTGTCTGCGCGAAGGAATTGCGCATAATATCCACAAACAGCCTGGCGCCGCGCTTAGCTTTGCGAGCTTCAATTGTTACAGTTTCTGGATGTCTCGTCACGAGAATAGACGCAACATCCCGGGCAAAGCGCCGTGTCTGTTCGAAATTATAACGAGGGGCCAGGGGAACAAGCACATGCATGCCGCGCGAACCCGTTGTCATAGGGAAGCTCGTCAGGCCCAGCTCCTGCAACAATCCGCGCAATTCCCAGGCCACGCTTTTCACAGTCTCGAAATCGTTTTCTGAAGGATCCAGATCAAAAATAATGCAATCGGGATAAGGCAAAGAGGCACGACGGCTCAGCCAGCGATGAAATGTCAGACAGGCTTGATTTGCCAGATACACAAGCGTTGCCGCCTCCTGACAAATTACATAGGCCGTCGTTGTGCCATCTTCATTCACAATTGTTTCGCTTTCAATCCAATCCGGGAAATAAGCTGGCTTTTCCTTATGAATCCAGTTTTCGCCAGTCAGGCCATCTGGAAAACGATGCATCACGAGCGGACGTTCGCGCAGGAAGGGCAGCATCGCCTCAGCTATCTTAACATAATAATTGATGATGTCGCCTTTCGTCAGGCCATCTTCGGGGAAAAATAGCTTATCAGTATGCGACAGAGCTATTTCGTGCTCTCCTACGCGCATAAAAATCTTCCTCTATTGAGAAAAAACAAAATAAATGGATAGATTAGGATTCTTTCTTGGGCTTCATCGCTCCTTGCAAAAAAATCACGAAATACATAGGCGCATTATTTGTGAAAAAAGACACAAAAGAATTCCGAGCATGCGGAGCATGATGAAGGAAAACAGCTCTTAACAAAGAAGCATAAGAATAATGAAACTAGTAAATTAGACAGGAGCGAGCTATGTTGACGGCAAAAACTGTGCGCGAATATGTGGCTGTGTTAGCTGCCAAAGAGCCGACGCCAGGGGGAGGCAGTGCGGCGGCGCTTGTAGGCGCTCTCGGCGTCGCTCTTGGCGAAATGGCTGCCAATTTCACACGCGACAAGGAAAATTGGGATAAAATCGCCGCGCCTCTGCAACGGCTGGAGGGCTATCGGAATACATTGTTGAAGCTGATTGAAGCCGATGCGGAGGCCTACGCCCATGTCAGTGCGGCATACGGAATGCCACGCGCCACAGAAGAAGAAAAAGCCGCGCGGCGAGAAGCCATTCAAGCAGCGCTTAAAATAGCGGCTAAGGCGCCGCTGCAAGCTGTGGAAACAATTGTGGCGGCTATAGAGGAATTGCCCACACTGGCTGAATACGCCAATCCGAATCTAATCAGTGATGTGGGCGTGGCGGCTATTTTTACATACGCCGCGCTAAAAGCCGCCTGGCTCAATGTGGAAATCAATCTCGTTAGCATTAAAGATGAAGCCCATGTGGCGCAAATCCGTCAAATATGGCAGGAACGCATAGCCGAAGCAGAGAAGAAAGCTTTAGAAGTGTGGGAAAATGTCTGCCAGCGTATTTGCGGATAATTTCACATGAAGCATATGAAAATTATTAAAAATAAGGAGGCTTTACGATGCCGGCAAAATTGCTTGAAGGAGCTCCTATTGCCGAACGGATTAAAGAAGATGTAAAGGCGGCGATTGGCCAGCTTGGCAAAACGCCAAAATTAGCCGCGATATTAGCCACGGACAATAAGGGAGCTGAATTTTATGCTCAAAGCCAGGGCAAGGCGTGTGAGGAAGTGGGGATAGCCTTTGAGCTGCACAGATTAGCGCCAGATGCCAGCCAGGAGGCGATTGCCGAAAAAATTACGGCGTTGAATGCAGACGATTCTGTGACAGGAATTATTTTGCTTATGCCTGTTCCGCCAGGCGTGGACGGGCGGGCTTTGCAGCGCTTGATTGATCCTAAAAAAGATGTAGACGGCGTGCATCCGCTGAATCTGGGCGGCGTTGTGCAAGGCAGCCATGTATTGGCGCCGTGCACAGCTCAGGCTGTCTATGCGCTTGTGGAGGCTTCGGGCGTCCCGCTCTTTAGCGATCCCATGGAAGCCGCCCAAAAGGGCACAGAAGTCTGTATGGTCGGGCATTCCGAAATCGTAGGAAAGCCATCAGCGCTGCTTTTATTAGATAAATTCTGCACAGTCACAGTTTGCCATATCGGCACACAGGATCTGAAGGCGCATACAACAAAAGCCGATGTGCTGATTGTCGCTGTGGGGAAGCCGGGGCTCATCCGTGGCGAACATATCAAGCCAGGCGCTGTTGTAATTGATGTCGGCATCAATCGTGTTAAAACAGAAGATGGCAAAAGCAAGATTGTGGGCGATGTGTTGTTTGAGGAGGCTGTAGAAGTGGCCAGCCAGATCACGCCTGTGCCCGGCGGCGTTGGCACTGTCACAACAGCTATGCTTCTTAAAAACATTATTGATGCTGCGCAGCTGCAAGCCTGAAGCAAAATTAACATTAATTTTGCCAGGCACAGGGGCGAAAGGGCGCCTTTCGCCCCTGTGCTGTTACATATGCTATTCCCTGAATTTTTCTGTGCTCAAAAATTTTTCATTAATTTTTTTCGGAAAAAACTGATTTATGATTTCCTGATAACAATATAGGGAGGCCAATATGCACGGGCTGTTTTGGGCCGCTTTGATGTACACAGGCATTTTTTCGGGCGTAAATTTAAATAATTTAATGGAGCGTCCGCTATGGGGTCGGGAGATATTGTTACAGGCTGAAGGACAGCAATTAGCCGCGTACGCCTCAGGCTTGTCTTTCACGCAGCTAGAGGGCAAGGCCATCGGCGTGGCAGAGAAAGATTTTCGCTTAAAAATTGAAGGCGAACTGGCGAGGGGCACATATGTATTTTCTCTGCGTTCCTTTGCGCCCGATAATGGCTCCGACTCTTTGTGGCTATTTGTCGATGGCGAACGGCAGCCCACGCCATTAGCATTAGCTGTGGGGCGTTGGCAGGCGAATGATTTAGCCTTTTTTATTCGCCAGCCGGGAAAGCATATTATTGAAGCTACATTGCGCGAGGGGCCTGGCGCCCGAATAGATCAATTTCAGCTCCAGCATGTGAAGATCAAGCCGCCTCATTCTCCTATGCGGCCAGAATTAGTGAGTCAGCGCCCCCGTTTGCTTTTCACAGCCGAGGATTTGCCCCGCTTACAGGCACGGCTGCAAAATCCTCGTGTGCAGCTTTATTATCGTTTGCCTGAAACGCTTACACGAAAGCCCCCCGCCTACAATCCTCAAGGCCGCAATGGCAGCGCTTTCCGTACGCTCGGCAATTACGCCTTTGGCTATTTGCTCCAGCCAGATCCGAAACAATGGCAAGCCATCCTTTCCTGGCTGGAAGAGGCGACTCACTATGAGTCTGTGGGCGTAGATTTAGATGCAGAATATTTTATGGAGGGCGTGGCATTGTGCTATGACTGGCTTTATAAGGAGCTGCCCCCGGAGCTGCGTGAGCGTCTACGCCAGAACATCGTGGAAAAATGCCGGGAATTATATACAGCTTCGCTGGCAGGGCGCCAGGGCGGAGGCTATAATTATCAGCAAAATCATTATTGGTATGCCAATTTGGCGCTGGCTTTGGGAGCTGCGGCGCTTTACGGAGAAGAGCCAGAAGCGTCAGATTGGCTGGCCTGGACCTGGGATCGTCTGGAGCGTATCGCACTGACAATTGGCCCGGACGGCGGCTTTCATGAGGGGCCGAGCTATTGGGATTTTTCCATGCCGGCTTTGTATTTGTATATTGATTTATATGAATGGTGCACAGGGCAGAAATTAGCAGCAGCCGATGAGGGGCTGAGGGGACAATTTGAATTTCGCTTTCGACATCTATATCCGGGCTTCGCGCACAGTGCGCCGCTCGAAGATAGCAGCCCGACATTAGGCGCGCCGTGGACAGGCTTAGGCCTGTGGGAGGCGAAACGCTTCCATGATTCTTTCACAATGGGGCTTGTGAATGTATTGCAAAAAGAGCCGCTTTCTCATCGCCATAATCTTTTATGGCTGGATGAAACAATTGAGCCGCAAAATGAGCCGCTGGCCAGAATGCCCTTAGCCCGCTATTATCCAGATGTGGAAAATATCTTCGCCCGCACATCCTGGGGGCCAGAGGCGACAGCGCTTTTCTTTGTCTGCCGTCCGATGGGCGGGCATAAATGGGCCGAATTATGTGCCCGCTATGGCGTAGGCGGCACAGGACATAATCATCCAGAACAAAATCATTTTGTGCTCTTTGGAAGAGGCGAAGCACTTGCCATTGATCCGGGCTATACATATGAAAAACGCACGCGTAATCATAATACAATTCTTGTGGATGGCCAGGGGCAATATGGAGATGGCGAAATGTGGCCGCGGCCTAATCCTGGCCGCGCTCATATCACGGGCTTCGCTACGTCAGGAGATATCACAATTGCTGCTGGCGACGCCACATCAGCCTATCCCCCAGAATTAGGCCTCACACGCTTTGAACGTATTATCGTCCTCGCGGGACAGGATCTTGTCGTCGTTTATGATCAGCTGGCTGCCAAGGAGCCGCGCGTCTTTTCCTGGCTTTTGCATCATCAGGGGCAGATTTCACAACAGGACAATCACTGGACAATTGTCCGCAATGGAGCTCAATTAACAGTTTGGCCGCTGTTGCCAGAAAAGCTTGCTGGCGAAACGAGCATATATCGGCCCCAATATGTCCATCCCACACGCGATTTGACTCCTCGGGAGCCTGACATCTCCTTGCTGGAGTTGCGAACAGAGCCCGTGCGCGAGATGACATTCCTTGTGCCTCTATTCGTTGCTGATCGAGGAGCCCCTGTGCCGGCTGTGCACAATCTTTCTGACAAAAAACGCACTGCTTTGCGTGTTGGAGACATTGTTGTGGCTTTCCGAAAAGAGGCTGGAGAGATGTCTGTCCCCACGCCCTGGGGCGCGTCTGTACGGACACGGGCGAGGGCCCTTGTGGCGCGTCTATATAACGGGGAACAACAAATTGTGAAGCTGGAATGAAAAAATTATCGCTTGTTCAGGGATATGTGTGGAATTAGCATTGAAGACATAAAACAGAGCGGGAAAGTGCTGCTGACAGGGATCCCTTCTCGTGCTATTATGAAAGCAAAATAGCCGGGCCGGCAAAGGAGGCCTCGTATGGAAACGAGCTATCCGCAATTGCAATTAGCTTTAGATTTTGCTAATTTAGCGCAGGCTATGCGCGTGGCGCATGAGGCCTGGGAGGGAGGCGTGCGCCGGTTGGAGGCGGGGACGCCTCTAATTAAAAGCGAAGGCTTAGAAGCAGTCCGACGTCTGCGCGCCGAATTTCCAGAAGCCACAATCGTGGCAGATATGAAAGTCATGGATGCGGGACGCCTGGAAGTGGAGATGGCGGCAAAAGCGGGCGCAGATGTGATCGTTGTGTTAGGAGCAGCGTCGGATGCGACAATAGCGGAATGTATTGAGGCGGCGAAGCGCTATGACGCGCAAATTATGATTGATTTGATAGAAGTGCCGGATCCCGTCGCCCGCGCGCTTCGTGCACAGGAGCTGGGCGCAGCTCTGATTGGCGTGCATTGTCCCATTGATGTGCAGATGCGGGGCGGGGATCCGCTCAGCGTGTTGCGGGATGTCGCGGCGGCTGTAGATATTCCGATAGCTGTCGCCGGAGGCCTTAATTCTGAGACAGCGCCTCAAGCCGTCGCCGCCGGCGCGAGCATCATCATTGTGGGAGGCGCTATTATTAAGGCTCCCGACGCCCGAGCGGCAGCTGCCACTATTCTGGAAGCCATCTACAGCGGCAAAGCTATTGCCACGGAATTATTCAAGCGAGGCGGGGAAGAGCAATTACGAGAAATGTTCAGCCGGGCGAGCTGCGCCAACATCTCCGACGCAATGCATCACAGAGGCTGGCTGCCGGGCATTCGCAGCTTGGCGCGAGGGATGAAATGTGTGGGCCCTGCGTTAACAGTGTGGGCTTATCCAGGCGATTGGAGCAAGCCTGTAGAAGCGATTGATGAGGCGGAGCCCGGGACTGTCCTTGTGATTGATGTACGGGGCGAAGGGCCGGCTGTATGGGGCGAAGGCGCCAGCCGCAGCTGTGTGGCGCGGGGGCTGGCGGGAGTCGTCATTCATGGCTGCGCCCGGGATACAAAAGAGATTATTGAATTGGGCTTTCCTGTGTTTTGTTCCCTGATTGGCCCGCAGGCAGGCGATCCCAAAGGCGTCGGCATGATAGGCGTGCCTTTGAAAATTGGCGAAACATCTGTGCGGCCCGGGGATTGGATTATTGGCGATGATGATGGCGTGATTTGCGTGCCCAAAGAACAGGCTGTGGAAATTGCCAATCGGGCGCTGGATGTCGTGGAACGGGAAATGCGGGAACATGCGGAAATTGATGAAAAAGGGCTGACGCTGGGCCATATCGCCGAATTAAAGCGCTGGGAGCAGCAACGGGGGAAAAAATGAGTTTTCCCAGCGAGCCACGTATAGGCGTTGTCGGGCCAGGCGCAATGGGCTTGCTTCATGCGGCTTATTTGGCCCGCAGCGGCTTTTCCGTTACGCTTCTGGATTATCGGCGGGGCCGGGCACGGCGTCTGTCCAAAGAAGGCTTTCTGCTGTTGCGCTCCGATACAGCCGAGACAATCGCCGAATCGCAGATTTTCATTCCCTGTCGGCTTGCGCGGGATCTGAAGCGCCCTTTTGACATTTTCTTGTTTGTCGTGAAGGCATATGCCACAGCGCAAGCGGCGGCCGATGTGTCTCATCTGATGGCGCCACACACAATTGTGATATCCTTACAAAATGGGCTAGGCAATGTGGAGGCGCTGCAAAAATATCAAAAAGCAGAATTCATCCTGGCTGCTGTCACGACATCCGGCGCGACGCTAATGCGAGAGGGCCTCGTTGTGGAACGCGGCCTGGGGACAATTTCTGTGGGCTCTGTGGGAAAAAATCTAAAGCTCGCGCAACAGATGGCAGCTCTGTTTTCCCAGGCGGGCTTGCCTGCGGAAGCTCAGGCCGATATCTGGCCCGTGATTTGGCGCAAGCTCGCCATTAATTGCGCCATCAATCCGCTGACAGCGCTTTTAAATGTTCCGAATGGGCAATTGTTGGCGTCTCCCGTTAGGGGACTGATGCAGGATGTGGCATACGAAACGGGCCTCGTGGCGCAGGCGTTAGGCGTGGCCTTAAATCCCGAAGAGCTGCCGGCAGCGACTGTAGAAGTGTGCCGCTTGACAGCCGACAATATTTCCTCTATGTTGCAGGATATTCGTAAGGGGCGACGCACAGAAATAGAGCAGATTAACGGCGAAGTCGCGGAGCGGGCACAACAATTAGGCCTGTCCGCTCCTCTCAATCGAACGATGACAGTACTTGTTAAAGCCCTCGAGTGGCAAAAACAAAAAGAAGCGCAGCGACATCACAAATCAGAAGAAATCGTTTAGATAAGAAGCCTTGCAAGATATTGGGCAAGAGCAGAGAAAGGAGAAAAAGGAGAAAGACATGATTATTATTGGGGAATTAATTAATGGCACACGGAAAGCTGTCAAACAAGCGATTGCAGAGAAAAATGCCGCCTTCATCCAGGAATTAGCGCGCAAACAGGCGGAAGCGGGCGCAGATTTCATTGATTGCAATCCCGGCACAACAGGAGAGGCGGAAGTGGCGGACATGGAATGGCTTGTGCGTTTAATTCAAGATGTGACGGAGAAGCCTATCGCTTTCGATTCGCCAAATCCTCTGGCCTTGCGACGCGCGTTAGAAGTGTATGCCGGAAAGGCGACGCCTCTAATTAATTCCATTACGCTGGAATCAGAACGAATAAAAAATACATTGCCCATCATTGTAGAAAGCGGCGCTAATTGCGTAGCTTTGGCGCTGAGCGACGCTGGGATGCCGTGTATGGCGGGCCAACGCGAGGAAACAGCGCGGCAATTGATTGATACATTGCTGCAAGCCGGCGTGCCTCAGGAACGCATTTTTTTGGATCCTGTGATTGCGCCCCTGGGAACAGATTGCACAGCAGGCAAACAAGTCGTACAGGCCATTCAAACAATCCGGGCGGAATATCCTCATGTGCACATCACTGCCGGGATGAGCAATATCAGCTTTGGGCTGCCGCAGCGAAAGCTTTTGAATCGCGTCTTTATGGCTATCTGTATGACGGCAGGCCTGGACAGCGCCATCTGTGATCCGCTGGATACAGAGCTTATGGCGGAGATTCTGGCTGCCGAAGCTCTGCTGGGACGCGATGAATGGTGCATGAATTACATCACAGCCTATCGCTCCGGAAAGCTTGGGGAGACGGCATAAGCTGAGGGAAACAAACATTTGCTCCCAATAGGACGCTAAAAACAGGCAGGGGAAAAGCTAAATCAGGAATAGCACAAAATTTTTCACGGAATAGATTTGTCTTATTGAGTCAAAGAAATCTGGAAAAAGAAAAGCTGAACAGAAAAAGGCCGTCTCTTAAAGACGGCCTTTTTTATAGAGTTATAGCGTACAGGCGTTCCGGGAAAAGGGATAGGGAGAGCGTCTTATTGATTCATAATATCTTTTTTGCGACAAATTCTTTCCAATTGCCGTAACAATCGCTCAGCTTCCTGGCGTTGCATTTCCTCGCCCCCATCTCGCAAAGGCTGCAACACCTTATACAAATATTTTTGTAAGCGCGTGAGCACAGACTCTTGTGCCGCCCATGCAGGCAGCTGTGCTATTTCACGAATGGCCCATTGGGCAAGCTGCAGAGCCTGTGAATACGATCTTTCTTTAAAAAACAGCCCAGCCTGGGCCGTGTGAGCAATCGCGCAGGCCAAGCCATCGCCATGCCGCTGCGCAATAAATATGCCGCGGGCGCTTTCTGTGTCTCCGGCTTCTAACGCCGCCAGGGCCGCCACGCCCGCCGCCAGAGCTCCTGCCTCGTTCGTATGCAATGCCTCGATAGCTTCATCTACAGCTTTCTCCCATTGCCCCGCTAAAAGGAATACGCAAGCGGCCTGTTCATGTGTTCGCCTACAAGGAGGCTGAGCCGCCAGTGCTTGCTGAACACATTCTATTGCCTGCTGAAGCTGATTTTGATGCAAAGCCAATTCCGCCTGCAAGAGCGCAATTTCTGCGGCTTTCTCGGCAGTGGCCTGCTGCTCCAATTGCGACAAAGCCCATGAGGCTGTAGCACAATCCTCCTCATTCAAGCTTGCCTGAAACAGAATTGTCCAGGCGCGCTGTTGTTCTTCTTCCGGAAACGCTGCTATTGCCTGACAAGCCAATTGTTTCCGGCCTTCCTGAGCCTGTTGTCGGGCATATTCCAGCAACAAGACGCTGGCTTCGGGCACACGATAGAGCGCTTGCCGAATTTCTTCCCAGGCCAATGAGCCTATTTTTACGCCCATCGCTAATCGGGATAAAAAATCCAGACGCGGCGAATGCACATTAGCGTGGGCAGCGCGCAAACAGGCCTCAAAGGCCTGTATGGCATGGCCCGTACACGAATAAGCCCAGGCCAGAGCGCTCCAGACATCGGCCCGATTTTCCGCGTTTTCTTCACAGATAGCGCGCTCCAAGACAGAAATCGCCTGTTCATAATGTCCCGCCATCGCATGAGCTAATCCGATTTCTGAGGATACGCCAAATTTGGGGGACAGCTTTTGTTCTGCCTCGAGCAGCAACGATAGAGCACGCTCAGGCTGCCCCTGCCGTAAGGCGGCTATGCCCTCCAGAAAGCGTAGCCAGGGGAGCACATCAGGATGATGGGGCCATAATCCATGTGCCAGACGCAATAGCAGGCTGGCCGGCGCCCAGCCCAGCCTTCCTAATGCGAGCCATATCCGCGCCTGGCGGAAACACAGATTGGCAAGAATTTTTCGGAACATTCGTGACAAAAGGCCTCTTCAGGCTATCTGTTCCCCTTCGGCAAGAGACAATGGCTTGTCGTGGGGAAAACAGCTGCCGCCATGGGCATCATAAGCCACAATCACGGGCAGATCCTGGACAACAAGCCGCCATACAGCCTCGGGCCCCAATTCTGGCCACGCCACAATCTTGGCTTCAATAACACGACTGGCTAACAAAGCTCCCGCCCCTCCGGCGGCCACGAAATATATTGCTCCAAAATCCCGGCAAGCTTTCCGAACGGCCAAGCTGCGTTCGCCCTTGCCGATTGTGGCTTTCAGGCCACAGGAATACAGCACAGGCGTGTAAGGATCCATCCGATAGCTGCTTGTAGGGCCGCAGGAGCCTATGGGCCGTCCCGGCGGCGTGGGCGCAGGCCCGCAATAATAAAGGGCCTGGCCCTGTAAATCAAAAGGCAAATCGTCGCCGGCTTCCAGCAAAGCCATAAGCCGTTGATGTGCGGCATCACGCGCTGTGTAAAGAATGCCCGTGAGCAGCGTGGGCTCTCCTGCCTCCAGCTGGCGAACGATCTCCTCTGTCAGGGGCGTTTGAATTTTCTTCGCATTCATCGGAAGGCTTTATCCTATATTCAGTCTATAGCACAAGCGTTTTATGACGGGCCGCATGACATTGCACATTCAACGCCACGGGCAGGCTGGCTATATGACACGGATATGTTTCGATATGCACTGCTAAAGCTGTTGTTGTGCCTCCCAGGCCCATTGGCCCTATACCTGTGGCATTAACAGCCTGTAAAATCTCCTGCTCCAGAGCGGCAATTTCTGCCTCAGGATGCGGCTGTCCGAGAGGCCGAAGCAGCGCTTGCTTGGCAAGCAAGGCGGAATGCTCAAAATTGCCGCCAATGGCCACGCCCAGCACAAGCGGCGGGCAGGGCTTGCCCCCGGCCTCACGGATGCGATTGACAATCCGTTCAATTATCCCCGCACGGCCTCCAGAGGGAGGCAGCATCCATAAGGCGCTCATATTTTCGCTGCCGCCGCCTTTAGGAGCGGCATGCAAAATGAGCTGATCGCCGTCAATGAGCCGCACATGAACAATGGCGGGCGTGTTATCGCCTGTGTTGGAATCCCGCTTAAGAGGATCTGCCAGCACAGATTTGCGCAGATAGCCTTCTGTATACGCTTGCCGCACGCCGGCATTTATGGACTCGTATAAATCCGCTGTCAGATGACATTCTCGCCCCAATTCCACAAACACAACGGCCAGGCCGCAATCCTGGCACAACGGCAGCTTCTCTGCCCGCGCAATGGCGGCATTTTGAAGAAGCATATCCAGAAGGCTTTGTGCTGTAGGATTCGTTTCTTGTTCGCGAGCGCGCTTTAACGCGTTAATGACATCTTCGGGCAGCTCAAAATTGGCCTGTAAAAATAGCTCCCGCACGGCCTGGCTGATTTGCTCGCCTGTGATCATGCGCATAAGCTTTATAAAATCCTGATGAGAGATTTCCAAGCCATTTCCCAGCTGGCTATTGGGAACGGCTTTGGAGCTGCCGCCATTCAGCGAGCGCGGCTCGAACGCGCGCGGCAGATTGTTCCAGCGCGGCTTGTTCTTCTTCATTGAGCGCCATTTCGACAATCTGCACGAGGCCTTGTCGGCCCAGAATGCAGGGCACGCCTAAAAAGACATCCTGCAGGCCATATTCGCCCTGGAGCAACACAGAGGCGGGCAGCAAGCGCCTCTCATCGCGCAAGATAGCGGCAGCCATTTGCGCGGCGGCGGCGGCAGGCGCATAAAAGGCGCTGCCCGTCTTCAAATAATTGACAATTTCCGCTCCGCCATGGCGCGTACGCGTCACGATCTCCGCCAGCCGCTCGGGGGGAATCAATTCCGAAACGGGGACGCCGCCCACAGTCGCCAAGCGCACAAGCGGCAGCATCAAATCTCCGTGCCCTCCCAGCACAATGGCAAAAACATCCTGGGGCGACACATTCAGCTCCAGAGCAATAAATGTGCAAAATCGCGCTGTGTCCAGCACGCCCGCCATCCCAATGACGCGTTCGCGGGGCAGCCCGGAAACTTCATAGGCAATGGCTGTTGTCACATCTAAAGGATTAGAAATCATTAAAATGATCGCTTCGGGACAGATCTCCTTCAGATTGCGTACGACTTCCGTGACTATCTGGCCATTGATTTGCAGCAAATCTTCTCGCGACATCCCGGGCTTGCGCGCGACGCCGGCTGTGATAATGACAATATCGGATCCGGCAGCTTCTTCGTATGTTTCCCCGCCGCTAATACGGCCGCTATGTCCGACAATGG
>CAZUOJ010000095.1:0-13938 GCA_964622325.1 uncultured Armatimonadia bacterium | reverse complement strand
GCGGGCCCCAGCACCTGCATAAGCCACGGCTGATCCGTAAAGGTCGTCCCGGAAATCTGTCCCCAGTTCACTCCCAGCCGCGACAGCGCCGATTTGTTCACATCCACGACCCGCACCTGCACCGACACCTGCCGCCGCTCCGGCAGCGCCACCCGCAGCATATCCACAATCTTGTAGCCCACTGGATAGCGGCTCAAAAGCTCCCGCAGCCGCAACAGCTCCGCCTCCGTGGCCACTGTCCCCTCCACCAGCAGCAGCTGCCCTTCCTTGGGCCGCACGCTCAGCCGCCCCCCCAACAGCTCCTGCAACGCCGCCGCCGCCGCATTGATGTCCGGCTTGCCCACCCGCACTAAATTCACAATCTGCGCCTCTTTACTAAAAGCCTCCAGAATCTTCTGCAAATCCTCTAATTTTTCCGCCGTGGGCACTGTGCCCTCCACGGCCACTGTGTTGCCCGTAATCTGCCACACGCGGAATTCGGGCCCCAGCGCCTCAGAAAGGCGCGCCACGGGCGGCCGCGCCGCCTGCGGATTGTATTCCAGCAAATCCACGACCTTCACGCGCTGATTGCCCACAGCCCCCAGCAATTGCCGCGCCTGCGCCAGCTTCTGCTGATCCCCCAGCGCGCCCCGCACGATGAGCGTGTCGTTGTTCCAGACAATATATTCCAGCTCTTCGCCCAGAATTTTATTCAGCTGCGCTGCCAGCGCCGCTGCCGCCCCTGTCCCCTCCTCGCTGTCCGAACGCACCAGATTCACAATCTGCACGCCCTCCCGCGCCGCCGCATTCAATATCTCCTGTGCCCGCTGCGCCTCCGCCGCCGGCAGCACTCCCTCCACTATCAGCGTCCTCTCCCCGACCGGCCGATACGACAGCTTCCGCCCCAGCAGCCCTCCCAATTCCTCCGCCAGAAGCTCCGCCGCACTTACGGCGCGCACATTCACGGCAATCTCGTGCAGGCCCAATTTGTCCCACACATACACGACTGTCTTCCCCGGCGCCTTCCCATACAGCGACAGATCATTGAAAGAGGCGATGACCGCCTCCACAATCCCTGTGTCCACGAGCTGCACGCGCCGCATATGCTGAAAATGCAGCAACACGCTGCGCCCCTGCGCAATCTGCAGCTCCCGCGTCGTTTGCGGCGCCAGCCCCCCGGCCTCCCCACGGCTTGCCAGCCCCACGCCCAGACAGAGCACTCCTAACATGACTGCGGCTATTGTTCCTGCGATGTTGCGGCTGTGTTTCATCTTGCGAGCTCCCCTTTTTGGAAGCGACTATTATGATGAGGCGATGACTGTGATGGCTGTGTCGTCGGCAAAAATGCTGTGATAAGCCCTGTCAAAAGGCACATTGTCAGATGGCGCGGCGGCGATAAAACGCTCATGCGCTCACGCACTTGCGCCGCTTATTTTTTCTCCGGCACGACAATCTCCCGTGCCGAGCCCCGAATGACTTCCACATACGCCTCCCGCGGCAGCTTCGCTTCCGGCGGCGCCGGCGCCTGTGTGGCTGTCTCTCTGGCCTTGGGCTCCCCGGCGGCGGCAGGCGCCTGTGCGGCAGCGGGCTTCGCCTGCCCCGCCGCCGGCGGCGCTTGCGCCGCCGGCTGTCCCGGCTGCTGTTTCGGCGGCGGCGGCACCAGCGTCCAGCTCTTCACTTCCGAAAGCGGCACAATGCTCCGATCATTGCGCGCCCGCAATGTCAGCCGCAAATCCCCCGCCTCGTCCGCCGCCAGCACTAATTGCGCCTGCTGTGGCGTCAACGCTAATGTCACAGGCGTCTGCGCCCGCCGCGGCTGCTCTGCCTTGGCGCCCGCGCCCTCCGGCGCGCCTTCCTCTGTCTCTGCCGGCGCCGGCGGCGTCACCGTCTGCCCCACCGCCAGCACCACCACATCCTGCACCAGCGTCCGCGTTACGACATGCCCATTGTCGCGATACACCATCAAAATATCCACATGATCCATCGGCTTGATGAAATCCGCCACTGTCCCCACCACATCCAGAGACACGGCCATCGCCCGCAACCCCTCATTCAGCGCATACGCCATCCCCAGCTGCGCGCTGCGCTTGCGCACCTGCTCCGGCCGCACCGGCTGCCCCGCCGGCAATTCCGTCACGGCAATCAATCCCTCTAAAATCTGGGGATCCTGAATGGCATTCGTGGGCACCTGCGTGGCTTCCAGGGCTTTCTTTTGAAACATATCGGCCCGCAGCTCCGCGCCGACAGGCACTGTCTGCTGCGGCACCGCCACCAGCACCGTCTGCGGCGCCTCCTTGGGGGCCCCCGCCCTTTGCTTGCTGAACATCGTCCACGCCAAAATGGCGGCCAACAGTCCGGCGATTAATGCAATGGCTAACGCCGCCTCGCGCGTGAGGCGCATTCCAATCACCCTCTTTGCTGCCTTCTGTGCTGTATCCAAGCAAGGGGAAAATCCCCAGGCTTTTTCAACTACAATCGGTACGGCAATTTTTAGCCGAAGGGCTGTGTGCGCCCCTGTTTGCCCCAATCGTAATAATTATAAATTATAATTGCTTCTCTCCCTGCCCGCGCCTGCCTCCTGTTTCTGGGGCTTTCGCCGGCGCAACGGGCTTTGCCAGCCGATCTATCATCCCGCCAGCCGAAAACTGAATAAGCCCGTTTCGCCCGCCAGCGGATTAATCCCCGCCCCAGGCAATGTATAGCGAATAAAGCGCCCCCCGATGCTTTTGGGATTGCCTGAGCTGTTAATGCTTTCCAGCCAGAACGCGCCGAATTTTACAATCCGGAAAGTTGCCCCGGAACCCGTCCCTGACACATAGGACACCAGCGGCACAATGATAATCCGCGGATTGTCCGGCTCAAAATTGTCAAAAGTGTCATCCGCCCAGCGCGGATTGCTCTGGGCCCGCGCCAATCTATCCTCCAGGCCCCGCACCCATTGCCCCACTGACAGCCCCGGATAGCCGTACACGAGATCCCCGATGTCCCGAAACAGCGCCTCCAGATCATTATCCGACAGCGGCGCGCCGGAAAGAACTGTGATCCAGGAAGCGCTGACTCCCGGCGGCAACTGCAGCCAGCCAAAATTGCCCGGAATGCCGGCATAATGTGGCCCATCCGCCATCAGCAAATTCTGATACTGGCCATATCGATATTCCGTCGGATGCGACACCCACATCGGCGCAATCGGCGCCCCGCCCACGGGCGCCCGGACCACAATGGCTTGCCGCGTGATGTATGTGCTCGTCAAGCCCAGCACGCGGGCAAAGGAAAAAGGCACTGTAATGTGTGTGCGCACGCGCAGCGCCCGCGCATACAGCCCCAGCCAGCCATAGCCCGGCACATAGCTGCCCATCGGATAATACACAATATCGGATTGCGCGTTGCCCGGAATGTAATTGCACACAATCGGAAAGCCTTGATGAGGCTGATTGTTCGCCGCCACATATTGCAGCGCTGTGCTGATGGCCACATCAGGCGTTCGCATATGTGCCCCGGCGGCCAGCGCCGCTGCATCCGCCACATCCTGCGCCCGCTGCGCCGCCACCACCATCTGCCCCACATCTAGCGACAGCGCCGCCGCCCCCAGCAACGCCACAAGCCCCGCCGCCACAAGCACAATCGTCGCACCCTGCCGCCCGCGGCCAGGCCACAAAGACTGGCGCCGGCTCCCCCTAAGGCCTCTCCCTGTTATGGCAGAATGACAAATCCTCTTGATTTTTCCCGCATCTTGCGCCCGCATCTTCCCTGCCCCCTTTCGTTTTTCCGCGCCCGCCTGTGAAAGCGCCCCCTCCTTTCGCCTCCCTTATCTTACATTGCCCTCAGGCTTGTCTTTCTTTTGCGACTCCCCTGTTGGCGCCTGCCCTCTATGTCACAGCCCCCCGCTATTTTATTTTCAGCCCCGTCTTCTGTGCTGCCGCGCCCTTTGTCGGCCTCATCGGAGCGCGCTTATTCCCGCCGCATAATCATCTCCGCGCGCAGTGTCATCGACGATTGCCCGGGCCGCCCCAATAGCCGCGCAAATAGCGGGCCCGTCAAAAAGGGATGCACATAATTAATCCGCACGCGTATCTGCGCCCCCTGTGGCGCATTATTCGTCCCCGAATCATCCGGCTGATTGGCCAGCGTCGTCCACGCCGACCATACGCCACTAGTGTATGTACGATACATCACATCGTATGTGAGCTGCGATGTATTCAGCGTGGCCGCCGCGCTCATAATGCGCGCCTGGATTTCAGAAAGCGTCCGCCCGAGCGCCGCCGTGCGCGCGCCCTCCCGCGCCGCCTGCTGGATAATCAATTGATCCTTGAACAAAAAGCCAAATTCAATTATGGCGAACAGCAGCGCCAGCAAGATGGGCAGCACAATCGCCAGCTCCACTGTCGCCACGCCCTGCCGTCGGATTCGCCCGCGCCCCAAGCCAAACATTGCCCCCATCCCCTCCTTAATTCTTTCTCATCCCAATAAAAGCTATAATTTAAGCCTCGTTCTTTGCTCTGTCTATTTCACATATTTTAATTATATCCTCCCCGCAAGGCTTTAGACTCCACAATTGCTCAAATTCCTGTTAATTTTTTCTCTGCCCCCGCCCGCTTTCATTTCGCCCTTTCGCCCGCCCGCCGGCGCTCTCTTTTTTGGGGCCCCGCCCCTCGCGGCTACGAGGCGCCTGTATGTTGCCGCCACCATAATGTAAACAGGCAGCCGCAGAGAATGGCCACGGCAAAGGGCAAACGGACTTCTGAGCTCGCCTGGCTGATATCCATCGGCATCTTCAAAAAGAATTTGATGTATATGGCCTGGCCCACGCGCCGGAGGCTGGGGCCCAAAATGCCCCGCCACAACGCCAAAAGCAACGCCAGAAAGCCGCCGGCAATGAAGGAAAACAAAATCGCCCACAGGATGAATTGCGGCCCCTGCAAAGCGCCCACGGCGGCGAATAATTTGCAATCCCCCGCCCCCAAAATCCGCCCCACAAAAGCGCTCAAAAAAAAGGGCGCCAGCCCTATGGCCATGCCCTCTAAACTATGCAGCACGCCCCAGAGGCCCTTATCGATCACATTCAGGATTAAGCCTAATGCGGCGAAGGGGACTGTAACAGCATTATAAATTTTCCCGTCCCGCACATCTGTAAAAACAGATATAATCAGGACGGCGCATGTGGCCATTAAAATGATTAAGGGAATCGGAGGCATTAATCTCTTGCGCTGTAATTATGATTTATGCTGCGATAGCGAATCCCAACAAAAATTATAAACACATATAACACAGAAAAGCAAGCACTTTCTTGCTAATTTTATGCTGGCACATAAATTTTAAATTTTCTTTTCGTCTTATAATGAAGAGACGCTTTTAAAAAACGAAAGGCTTTTTCGCTTTGCCTATTTTTCGGGAGGCTTGATGAAGCCCGCGGGAATGCAGCCGGACATGAAAGAAGCAGCGGAGGCGGCGCCAGCGGCGCCGCCTCCGCCTGCCTCGCTGCCGCCCCAGCGTCCGCTGGCGTATCATTTCGCCCTTACTGTCTATTGGCTCAGCAATGCCCTGCTGTGGGGAGCGCTGCTCCATCTGGGCCTGCAAAGCCGCCTGTGTGATTGGCTTGGCCAGGAGCGCGTCGGCTATTATCTGGGCTTTTTGGGGGCTGTGGGGGGAATCATCGGCGCAACGGCACAGCTTATCGCGGGCGCCTGCAGCGATTGCTGTACACATCGCTGGGGCCGCCGCAAGCCTTTTGTCGTCGGCGGCGTGCTGTTATCGTGCGGGGCGCTTTTGGGCCTCGGCGCAGCACAGAGCTTCTGGCCCTTCGCCGCCGCCCTGTTTGCGCTGCAATTGTTTTCCAACATCGCTTCCGGCCCCTATGCCGCGCTCTTGCCCGACACAATCCATCCGCAGGAACATGGCAAGGCTTCCGGCTTGATGGGCGTGGCGCGGCTGATTGGCGATGTCGGCGGCTTGATGCTGGCGGGCTTTCTGCTCAGCACAGCCTCTCTCGGCGAAAATCCCTCCTTGGCGGAGCTGCAGGCTTTCCACGCCCCGCGCTTTTTTCTCTTATGCGCCATCATGGCGGCTTTTTTGTTCCTCACAATGCTGATTTGTGTGCTTTCCATCCCGGAAAATCCGCTCGCTCAGCGCCCGCCCCTCTCCCCTCTGCAGATTGTCCGCCGCTCCTTTGAGATTGATGTCCGCGCCTATCCGGATTTTTTCTGGCTCGTCTTGTCCCGCGGCGTTACGAATCTGGGCTTTTACATTTTTTTGCAGACGATTTTTTTCTTTTTGAAGTTCAGCCTGCAGGCGCCGGATCCTGAGCGCCTCTCCATGCTCATTATGCTGCCGGCGATTGCGATGGCGATGGCCAGCAGCGTTCCCGCCGGCCTCCTGTCTGATCGCCAGGGCCGCAAGCCCCTCATCTATGTCTCGCTTGTCCTGATGACGCTTGTCGGCGCCGCCTTCGCCTTCGTCTCCCGTATCAGCTGGATTTATGTTCTGGCGTTGCCGGCGGGCCTCGCGTACGGGATTTTCACAACTGTGGAATGGGCGCTTGCCTGCAATTTGCTCCCCCAGGCGCGCGCCGCCCAATACATGGGCCTCTGGAACGCCTCCGCCGTCGTGCCCCAGATTATCGCCTTCCCGCTGGCGGGAGCTATTGGCAGCGCTATTTCGGCGCGTGTGCCGGGCCTCGGCTGGCGCATCGATTTCGGAATAACAATCCTGTGCTGTCTGGGAGGAATATGGCTATTGCGCTATGTGCGGGAGCAGCGGCATAGATAGTGGCCTGGCGATGCCTCAGGCCCGATGAAAGGGATTCCCTGTCGGCTTTCTTTTGAACACAATCTCGGCGCGTGTGCCGGGCCTCGGCTGGCGCGTGGATTTCGGAATGACAATCCTGCGCTGTCTGGGAGGAATAAGGCTATTGCGCTATGTGCGGGAGCAGCGGCCTTTATCCGCCTCCCGAGGGCAGGAAGCGGCGCCGCCACAGCGTGGCTGCGCCGCTTCTGCCGAACAGGATCTTCCCCCGGAGGAAAGCCACACGGCCCGCAGGCGGGACGCCTGCGCTCCGCGTTCATTATCTAGTTTGTTGTGGGGCGGGCGTCCCCGCCCGCCACATCTTTCCTCCAAAGGATATCGCCGCCCCATTTTGCCAGGAGGCTCCCCTTCCTTCCCTCTTCCGCCGCAGGCCCATGCGAGGAATTGTCGCAGGCGAGGACGCCTGCGCCCCGCGAAAGGAAAATTGGCGGAAACGCCGGGGCTGCAATCATGCGTTATATGCGCGCGGCGCAAGGCATTGTCGCGGGCGGGGAGGCCTCGCTACAATCACACAACAACGCGTGGGGCGGGCGTCCCTGCCCGCCACAATCTTCTCCCATGAGGCGCCCCATCCTTCCCTCTTCTGCCGCAGGCCCTTGCGAGGAATTGTCGCAGGCGAGGACGCCTGCGCTCCGCGAAAGGAAAATTGGCCAAAACGCCTGTGCCACGCGTTCATATCTATCTATTATGTAGGGCGGGCATGCCTGTGAATTAATCTTGTTGTAGGGCGGGCGCCCCCATAAATAATATAGAGATTGTAGGGCAGGCGTCCTCGCCTGCCACATCTAAGAATATCCCGAAAAGGAGCTGGGGAGAATGTATGCAGTGTCCTGGAGCGGCGGCAAAGATAGCTGCCTGGCGATGCATCAGGCTCGACAGGAGGGCTTTCCTGTCGGCTTTCTTTTGAACACAATCTCGGCGCAATATCAGCGCGTGCGCTTTCATGGCGTGCCGCGGGAGCTCATCGCCGCACAGGCGGAAGCGCTGGGCCTGTCGCTTCTTCAATGGCCCACTGGCGACGATACATATGAGCAGGATTTTCAGGCGGCGCTGCGGGAGCTCAAAGCCCGCGGCGCTGTCGGCGTCATCTTCGGGGATATGTTCCCCGAAGGCCATCGGGAATGGGGCCAGAGGATGTGCGCGGCGGCAGGCTTGCAGGCGCTTCATCCGCTCTTCGGCTGGGACACGCAAGAGGCGCTGCAGACATTTTTGGCGGCGGGCTATGAAGCTGTGATTGTTTCCGGCCGGCCCGACATGTTCCGCCTCGCCCAGATGGGAACGCGGCTGACAGAGGAATTTCTGCAATGGGCGCAGCAGCAGCCGGGGCTGGATGTCGGCGGCGAAAACGGCGAATATCACACAATTGTGCTGGATGGGCCCCTGTTCCGCCAGCGCCTTGAGATTGTGGAGGCGGCGCCGGCATGCGTCCAGGGACATTATTTTTGGGACATCCGCCGCTGGGCTCTGCAGGACAAAGCGGAGCAGAAATCCTCGCGTTGCCAGGGGAAAAATTGACTCGCAGGCAGGACGCCGGCGCCACAATCCTCACAACAACGCGTAGGGCAAATTTCTAGATTGTTGCGGGGCGGGCGGGCGCGAATTAATCTTGTTGTGGGGCGGGCGTCCCCGCCCGCCGCAATATCCTCCATGAGGCGCTCCATCCTTCCCTCTTCTGCCGCAGGCCCTTGCGAGGAATTATCGCAGGCGAGGACGCCTGCGCTACAACAATATAAATTATGCCAGCGCTGCGCTACAATCACACAACAACGCGTAGGGCGGGCGTCCCCGCCCGCCACATCTCTCCGCAGGCGAGGACGCCTGCGCTCCGCGGAAAGGAAAATTGCGAGCCCGCCACATCTTTCCTCCAAAGGATATCGCCGCCCCATTTTGCCAGGAGGCGCTCCATCCTTCCCTCTTCTGCCGCAGGCCCATGCGAGGAATTGTCGCAGGCGAGGACGCCTGCGCTACAATCCTCACAACAACGCGTAGGGCAAATTTCTAGATTGTTGCGGGGCGGGCGGGCGCGAATTAATCTTGTTGTGGGGCGGGCGTCCCCGCCCGCCGCAATATCCTCCATGAGGCGCCCCATCCTTCCCTCCTCCCCAGCAGGCCATTGCGAGGAATAGTCGCAGGCGAGGACGCCTGCGCTCCGCGGGAGGAGATATAGGCGGGGGGACGCCGGCGCCACAATCACACAACAACGCGTAGGGCGGGCGCTTATGTGAATTAATCTTGTTGTAGGGCGGGCGTCCCCGCCCGCCATTGCTCCCTGGATTATACAGAACAATAGGCCGCTTTCTCTGCGCCTGAATAGCATAAAGAGCTTGACGAAAATGCACTGTAAAACTATAATCCCATCGATATTAGAATCGTTTTACAATAGATAATAAGCGCAGGGAAATAAGGCTGGGAGCGGGCGATGGCCACTGTAAAAATCTCATCCAAATATCAGATTGTGATCCCGAAAGAAATACGCGAGCGGCTGGGGCTCAAGCCGGGACAAAAAGTGCATGTCCTGATGTTCAAAGGCCGGGCCACTATTGTCCCTGTGCGTCCGCTCGAAGAATTGCGCGGGATGGCAAAAGGCGTAGATATTTCGGGCTATCGGGAAGAAGTGGAGGAGCCGCGATGGCCCTGATCGTGGATTCTTCCGGCTGGCTGCAATATTTCCTGGATGGGCCCCTGGCGGATGCTTATGAAGAATATTTACGCCAGCCCGAGCTGCTTGTGCCCGCCATTGTGCTATATGAAGTGGGCAAAATTCTTCTTATGCGCGTGGAGGAAATGAAAGCCGCCGACGCGCTGGGCCTGATGGCGGATAAAGATGTGATTGCTGTGGATGAAGAAATTGCTTTAGCCGCAGCCCACATCAGCCTCCAATACAAGCTGGCGATGGCGGATGCCATCATTTATGCGACGGCGCAGCATTATCAGGCGCAGCTTGTGACAAGCGATGCGCATTTTGCCTCTCTGCCCGATGTGTGTTATCTGCCCCTGCCATAAAACAAACGCAGATGATCTGGGGCTTGCTGCGCACAGGGGCGTCCCCGCCCGCCGCAATTCCCTTCCTCCGCGTGGGGCGGGCGCTTATGTGAACTAATCTTGTTGTAGGGCGGGCGTCCCCGCCCGCCACAGCTTCCGCAGGCGAGGACGCCTGCGCTACAACATTTAAATTAATGCCGGCCTGCTCTCCGCGGGAGGAAAATGGGCGAGGACGCCTGCGCTACAACACCTATATTTATTTTGCCTGCGCCACAACATTTGGATTTATGCCCGTCGGCGCCACAATCCTCACATCATCGCGTAGGGCGGGCGCTTATGTGAATTAATCTTGTTGTAGGGCGGGCGTCCCCGCCCGCCACATCTTTCCTCCAAAGGATATCGCCGCCCCATTTTGCCAGGAAGCTCCCCTTCCTTCCCTCTTCCGCCGCAGGCCCTTGCGAGGAATTGTCGCAGGCGAGGACGCCTGCTCTCCGCGGGAGGAAAATGGGCGCGGACGCCTGCGCTACAACACCTATATTTATTTTGCCTGCGCCACAACATTTGGATTTATGCCCGTCGGCGCCACAATCCTCACATCATCGCGTGGGGCGGGCGTCCCCGCCCGCCACAGCTCCCGCCGATTTATTTATCATACAGCAGCCGCACGGGGCGGAATATGCCCCCCATTTGCTCCGAATCGTGCACTTTTATTGCCAGGACATTTTCCTGGCCAAAGCGCACGCCCTGGACGGGGAGGCTGAAGGGCTTGTCCCAGAATTCCGCGGGCGTCTGGCCTGTGGATTTTGTGCTGCGCTCGCCGATGAGCACGCCGTTCAGATAAATCCAGGCCTGCTCATCCACGCCCTCGAATTCCAGCGTGAGCGTTCGCCCCTGCAGCTCCGCTGGCACTGTAAAGCGCACGCGATAGAAGGCATAGCCGTCATACGCGCCCGCGGCTGTGTTTTCCCAGAAGGACGGCACGGCAATGCGCGGCCAGGCGCTGTCGTCATAATCGGGCTTGTGCCAGCCCTCTTTTTCGCCCACATTCTGGGGATCCTTCTGGAACGCCCATTGGGCGGGAAACACGTGGATTTCGGCGCGGCGATCGGGGATGTTCAGCTCCGCCCAGGCCTCGGCGGGGCGCCCAAAGACATCGGCCACAGCGGCGCGGACGCGATAGAGGCCGCCGGCGCGGATGTTCAGGCTGATTTGTTCGCCATAGTGCAGCTCCACGGCCTGATCGGGCCCATAGATTTCCCAGCTCACGCCGGGCTTGCCGTTTTCGAATTCCCCCGTGCCGGCTGTGGCGACGGCTTTGAGCGTCAGCGTTGTGGGCGCGGCGGGCACGGGGGCGGGCGTTTCGATTGTAATCTGGGGGCCCGGGCCCAGATCCGGCCGCGCTGGCGCGCGGCCGCCCGAAAGAAGCGTCTCCTTATTCCCGCGCCGCACGAGCACGCGGCCATCCTCGCGGCAATACACAATCTCCTCGTAGCCCTCCGGACGAAATTGCGCGTCATCCACGGCAATGTCGAATTCCTGGCCCTGACGCAGGCAGCGCTCCACTTCCAGCGCCGCATTGCGCAGAATCTGCCGATATGTCACGCCCTGGGGGCTTGTGCGCTCCAGATGCAGCCATTTGATGTGTTGCAGCGGATAGGGCGCGAATGTGTAGCCATAGGGAATGACAATGCATATTTTGGCGGCGCGCCGCAGGGCTTCCAGATCCCGGCGCGGATTTCTCGCCTGCGCCTGCTTCACCAGCGACGCATAATAGCGCTGATAGCTGTAGGGCAGCCCGGAATTGTCGGTGATGCCGACCCAGCCCGTCCACACCCAAAAATAGCTCGCGCCTTTGTCGTAAAAATACGGAATGCTCGTGGCTTTCAGGCGCGCCTCCGCCGGCGAATAGAACGCCACGCCCCAGCGCTTATGGAAATTGCGCGCCGCGCCGCGCAGAATGGCTACGCGAATGGCGCAGGCATTCTGCACTGTCGGCGGAATTTGCGTCCCGAAAGCGCGATTGTAGCTCTCCACAAGATCCCCCACGGCCGCATCCTCATCCACAATTCCCCCCACGCCGTCCTCCACGGCCAATTGATAATAGGCCGTTGTCCAGATGGCTTCCCACACGGGATAATCGCGCTCCACAATCCACAAATCCCCGCGGCCGAATTGCCTGTCAATGAATTCGTTAATCCAGATTTGCGAATAATTGCCTGTGCGGGGGCGCAGGGCGGCGCGGAGCTTTTCTTGCAGGGCGGCGACGGCTTCCGCGGGCGTGAGCTTGCCGGCGAGCTCCGCGCGCTCATTCAGCTGCGCGCGATTGTGGATCGCGGGCTCATCCACATAGATGGCGCGGCCCCAATAATTGGAACGATACAATTGCGCGGGCCAGTCGTCCAGCAGCCAGAATAAGTTGTTATCCCAGGCCGGGCTGCGCAACAGCCAATCCGTCCGCGGCGTCGCCTGGAAGAGATTGAAGCCTGCCTCAAAATGCTTGCGATGATCTGCCGGCGTTGTCTTCCGATATTCGTATTTGCCGCCGGGCAGCGCCCAATAGGGCTTGCCATGCACATCAGTGTTCCGCGTCATATGGCCAATAATCAGATCCGGATTGAGCGCCACAACAGTGCGCTTTTGCGGCGGAAAAACGGGCTGTTTTTGAGCCACAGCCGTCCGTTTGAAGGGATAGCCCTGGAATTTCACGGCCGCTGAAAAGGCGCCCCCGGGGCATGAAAGCGGCCCCCCTGTCGGCGCCTGCGGCCAGCCGTATTGCCAGAGATTGAGCCGCGGCAATTGCGCCTCGCCCGTCACTTCATTCACATATTCCAGCGCATCGGGCCAATCGGGCTCCCGCCACAGATAGCGCGCCACTTGCGGCGGCCGTGACGCCTGCGGCCAGGCGTCCATAAGCAGCCACGCCTCGTATGTCTGGCCATTTTGCCGCGAAAAGGACAGACACAGCCATTGATACGCTTTTCCGGCCACGGGCGCCACGGGCCCCAGCTTGAGCTGCATCTGCATTACGGTCAGCTTTCCCTCGCGCTCGTAGGCGGGGCGCTGCTGGGGATCCGCGTCCAGCGCATATGTGGCCACAACGCCCGGGGGCCCCAAAGGCGCGCTCCCCCCCACTCCTGGCAGCCCCAGCCCGCCCAGACATAGCATCATCCCCACAAGACAGAGAAGGCCCCTCATTTTTCGTCGACGCATTGTTATCCTCTTTTCGCAGCACATTGTTATCCTCTTTTCTCGGCGCATTGTTATCCTCTTTCGTTCATGTATGGCTATCCTCTTTCGTTCGCGCATGGCTATCCTCTTTCGTTCGCGCATGGCTAGGCTCCTGATAGAAGCCTTCTTTCGGCGAATGACGCGTTAGCGCCTTAAACATTCCGCAGGCGCGGCTGTATTCCTTCCTCCCGCGCCGCCCGGCCCTCCGCCTATCTTCCTTTCCGCGTGCTTTCCGCGGAGTGCAGGCGTGCATAAATAAAAATGTCGTGGCGCAGGCAAAATAAATATAGATGTTGCAGCGCCGGCGAATATAAAATCAATTGTTGCAGCGCAGGCAAAATAAATATAGGTGTTGTGGCGCAGGCGTCCCCGCAATTTTCCTTTCCGCGGAGCGCAGGCGTCCTCGCCGGCGGAATGCGGTGGCGGGCGGGGACGCCCGCCCCACGCGTTGTTGTGAGATTGTAGCGCAGGCGCCCTCGCCTGCGGAGAATGTGGCGGGCGGGGACGCCCGCCCCACAACAACTAGATATTTGCCCCACGCGTTGTTGGGGATTGTGGCGCAGGCGTCCCGCCTATATCTCCTCCCGCGGAGCGCCAGCGTCCCGCCCATTTCCTTTCCGCGGAGCGCAGGCGTCCTCGCCTGCGACAATTCCTGCATGGGCCTGCGGCGGAGGAGGGAAGGATGCGGAGCCTCCTTGGGGAGAATGTGGCGGGCGGGGACGCCCGCCCCACAACAAGATTATTCCAGGCCCGCCCCCACAACAAGCTAGATATATCGCCTCACAACAAGATTAATTCACATAAGCGCCCGCCCCACGCGTTAGTGTGAGGGTTGTAGCGCAGGCGTCCCCGCAATTTTCCTTTCCGCGGAGCGCAGGCGTCCTCGCCTGCGATAGTTCCGGCATGGGCCTGCGGCGGAGGAGGGAAGGATGTGGAGCCTCATGGGACAAT
>CAZUOJ010000094.1:0-14041 GCA_964622325.1 uncultured Armatimonadia bacterium | reverse complement strand
TCGCGGCCGTTTTTTCGGCCGGGATTGGATTCGCTGCCAGGACAATCGTCGCCCGGGCCTGACCGTTTTCGGCGAGCGTCAAAGCATGGGCATAGACAGCCCCCAAAAGCAGGCACGGCACCAAGACAAGGCTGATTCCACTCATATGCAATTCTCCTTTCGCTGCACATTCTCGCGGTCTGCGCCTCTCGTGGCCATTCGCGCGCAACCGCCTTCGACTGCGGGCTCCGATGGTTGTATAATAGTCTCCGCATGCGCTCGGCGTTGTCCTGGAAGATGGCAGGTTCCATATCTTGGGGCAGGTTCACATCGCGGATGAGCACAAATAGTTGTAGGGGCTTCCCTATAACCGTTCATAAAGCGGTCGGGGCCGAACATGTGCACCGCCCCGGTCATGCCCAGGCCTGCCTGGATGCACAGGGCTACCTGATAGTGAGAGGCCAGCTGCCGGCATCCCTCGAAGTGGAACCGGAGGCTCGCCAGGTCCTTGGTCAGGCGGGGTGGCAGCAGGAGGGGGCGCAGACAGGCCACATCCTCCCGGGTCTTGATCCAGGGCTGCTCGCTGAAGTGCGAGGGGCTATAGTCAGGGAAGAACGGCATATCGAGCCCTGGCAGCCAGCGCTCGTCGTAGCGCCCGGTGGCGTGCAGTTCAGCGGACAGGGTCATGCCGGTTCTGTGGATGCCTTCGCCTTCCCTCCCCTCCCGGCCGGTCACGCCCGGGGCGGGACAGGAGCCGAGGCCAGTCTGCACGATCAGGTCCGTGCCCCGCTTGCCGCCTCTGTAGACAAGCCTCGCGCGGCCGGAGGAGCCAAAAGGGAACTGCCTGCGTTTTCCCCACCGCTGGTCCTCGGGCTGGATGTTCTTCAGCGGCGCGCAGGGGAAGTGGGCTTCCGGCTGGCGGCGCATCGTCGCCCGCACGCGCTCCCTGGAAGTCATCGCAGCGCTCAATGTCTTACTCTCGCATATGGACGCAGCAGAGTTGCCAGCTCTCGAAACAGCGGGGAACTCTCGGTCCGTTGGATGCTCCCGGTTCAGGAGCACGCGGGGAAGTGAAGCGGAAGCCCGCTTCGGCCCGCACATCCGACCGCGGGTCTTGCCGTCAGCCACTTCCAGCGCGGGTCGCGATGCTTCCGTGGTCTTCTGAAAGCTCTGTGAAACCCTGGTTCCAAACCCTCCTGGTAGCAGGGCACCGAAACGCGACACGCGGAGAAGATGTGTGGGCATCACGGCTCAACTCTTCGCGCCCCTAACTCTCTGAACCCCGGCGGGGTCCGCGAGCCTCAGAGAGACGGTTCCTTATGATGACTCGCACGATTGCGCCTTTGTTGCGGCTCAATCAAATTGCACCACCTTGGCGGGGACTCCACTGCGCAGGGACTCGTTGGCGGCCCAGCCGATGGCGGTGATATGCAGGGCATCGTAAAGGTTTTGCGGTGGCGTCCTGTTATTCTGGATGGCGGACAGGAAGGCCTGCAGACACGCGGCCCAGGCAGAACGATGGCCCCCTGCGTCCTCGATCAACGATCCCAGGCCGTACTCTGTCACCAGCGTCTCGAGATCTTTCCAGGGCGAGAGGCGTCCGCCTTCCAGCACGGCGGCACGGTCAAACTCGAAACACCCCTTCGTGCCCTGAACGCAGTAACCAGACAACCCCGGATGCCAGGAGAAGACATCATCCACGAACTCAAGCACTCGCCCGGATGGCAACTTTGCCACGGTGGTCACCCGGTCATGTTTGGTATACTCCGGCGCGGTCCGGGCACCCGGGCCGTAGCTATACACCTCGACCACCCGCTCCCCAAAGATTTCCAGCAGCGGCATGGCATTATGCACCGCACTGACTCTCCCGCCAGGGCTCTCCATCCAAAGCTCGCCCCGCCAGGTCAAACTGCCGTCCGGATTCCGACCCAAGGCCTTACAGTCGTGGATGTAATGCCCGCGCCCCATGGTCAGTTCTCCCAGGATCCCCTTCCGGGCCAACGCCTGCATGACCATGTTCTTGCGTTCATAACAATCCGTCTCGATAAACATATATTCGCACCCGCTGGCCTCGTACGCCCGGATCAGTTCCTCAGCCTCCTCGAGGTCCATCGCCGCGATGTATTGACAAAGGACATGTTTCCCGGCCTTCAAGGCGGCGATGGCCTGACGGCCATGAACCTGTATGGGCGTGGCAATCACGACGACATCAATGTCAGTTTTCAGCAGGGCTTCCAGGGAAGTGTGGGCCTCGCTGATGCCCTGTTCTGCAGCCACCTCCCGCAAACGGGACTCGGATATGTCGCAGATGGCCGTTATGGACACATCATCCATCTGCTTGACCACATCAAAGAATTCGCTGCCTACACCTAATCCCACTATGCCCAGCTTGACCATGTTACGGTTCTCCGCTTACTGTCGATTCGCCTCGCGCTAGCGGCACAACCTGCCGTCTCAGCGCATCAAGCAGGCAGTGTCGTATTCGCTTACCTGTATGCCTTAGACAGATAAATTGCGCAATCATACCGCGTTGCGGCGCTTATGTCAAGAGGCCCTGCCAGGCGGCCATGGAAGCGGTGAGGCGGCGACGGCCACAGGGACCCGGGTACATGACAAAGTCCGGGTGAGTGCAGGTAGTTGGGGGCAGCAGCGGCGAGCGCCGAGGCGCGCAGGAGGTGCGGCGCAGCAGGCTATCAGGCCCTGCATATCAGCCGAGGCAGCGGGCGGCGCCGAGGTGCGCAAGAGGTGCTGCTTTCGTGCCGATAGAATCTACTTGATGATGCGCGGCTGGCGCAAAACCCAGTCTCCCGGGAACGCTGCGTCAGTGGCCGCGCATAGCAGAAGCATGGATATTGAGAGGAGACGGCCCATGCTGAAGTTTACTGTGTTGGGGCTTTGCGCTGTCCTTGCCGCCGTTGCACCAGCGGGAGCCAGTTTTGCGCCGTACCCGGTGAAAAACGGCGACTTCGAACGCCTGGGGGGCTGGGGCCTGCCCCAGCACTGGCGGTGGCATGTGGTTCGTGGCGAGCACACCTACTCGCACGAGAGCGACCCGACCACCCGGGAGCGGTACTTCAAGATCCGCACCACCTCCGGCGTTGCCCGCACATACCAGACGGGCATTCCCGCTTTCGCCGGCGCCTACCGCTTGACTCTGCGGGCCAGGGGCACGGGCACAGGACACGTGCTCGTAGCGGGCGAGGAGCTGTCCGCGACCTTCAACTTGTCTCTGTCCCCCGACTGGCGCAGCTACTCGCTGGACCTCGCTGTGCCAAAGGCCGGGCCGCTGGCGGTCTATCTTCACTCCGTTGGTCCGGGCACGGTGGACTATGACGAGGTGTGCCTCGAGCCGGTGCGTCTCGTCAGTGGGCCGGTGCCAGCGGACGGAAAACCTCTGGGCGCCCTCGTGCTGCCCCCGGCGCCGACCGCCGCGGAGCGCTTTGCCGCGTATGAGCTTGAGCGGTGTCTTCATGCGATGACCGGTGTGCACCTGGCTCTGGCCGGGCGCGACGAAATGGCGCCAGGGCGGCGGGTGCTCATCGGGCGCGCAGCGACACCCCTTCCCGGCCATCCGCTGCCGCGTTCCTCCGACGGCTATGTGGTCTCAATCTCCGGGAACACGATTGCTCTTTTCGGCCGCACGGACCGGGCCACCCTCTACGCCGTCTATCATTTCCTGCGCGAGCTGGGCTGCCGCTGGGTGATGCCGGGCGATGAGGGTGAAGTAATCCCGCGCCGTGAGCGCCTTACGCTGAGGCCCTGCCGGATTGTCGAGGCGCCGCACTTCGCCGTCCGCGGCTTCATGTGCTCTTCCCAGGACTTCCTCCCCGATGGCGGCTGGATCCCCGCGGACATGGAGGCTATGCTGGACTGGGCGTTGCGGCACCGCTTCAACGCGCTCTGGTATGGCGGCGGCACAACGGAGCCTTTCGGCGCCCATCGCGGCCACGGGCACGATCAGACCACCAGTCACTCTTACCACGCCTGGGTGCCCCTGAAGCTCTTCGAGCGGCGGCCGGAGTGGTTTCCGCTGGTGCGCGGCAAGCGTGAGCCAATCCACAGCTCGGGCCGACCCAATCAGCTCTGTCTGTCGAACCGCCACCTGCGCCAGTACATCGCCAGACAGATGATTGCCTACCTCGAGACTCACCCCCAAATGAAGGTCCTCGCGCTGAACGCCGAGGACGAGCCGGCGTGCTGGTGCGAATGTGAGGCTTGCAAGGCCCTGGACCGCGTGGCGGTGGACTGGACGAAGAACGGCATTGAGTGCTTGCCGCTCACGGACCGGGTGGTGGACTTCGTCAATGATATCGCCGCCCGGGTGGCCCGCCAGTTCCCCGACCGCCTCATTGAGATGTACGCCTACGGATCCACTACCGATCCTCCGGTAGCTGCGCGCTGCCATCCGAATGTGCTCGTCAAGTTCTGCATGTGGCCTATCTGCGGGCGGCACGAGGTCTTCGACCGCAACTGCGCCCGCAACCGCCAGTTTGTGGCGAAGCTGAAGACCTGGCGCGAGCGCTGCTCTCATCTGGCAATCTACAATTACGGCGATTATCTGTACCGCGAGGCTCCGGCGTGCAGCTACACACTCACCGCCAGACAGTTCGCCGCCCTGCGCAGGCTGGGCGTCGAGCATATTCTGGGTGAGACTGACAACTCCGTGCCCGGCTCCATTGCGTGGTATACGGTGTTCGGGGAAGTGCTGTGGAATACGAACACGGAGCCGCAGCAGGTCCTCGCCGACTTCTGCCAAGCCGCGTACGGCCCGGCGGCTGCGGCAATGGTGGAATACTACCAGACTCTGGAGCGCGGGTTGATGAGCGCCGTCGAGAGGCAGGGCGAGCAGAACACGACCATTAACAACCTGCAGGCCTTCAGTCCGGAGGTGGTGGCGAAGGCCCGTGAGCTTCTCACACACGCCCAGAAATTGGCTGGAGACGATGACCGTATTCAGGCCCGCATTGACCGCGCGCTGTTCAGCTTGCTCTACGCCGAGACCTGTCGTATCTCCGACATTGGCCCCCATACGGAGGAGGCCTTCCGGGCCGGCCGCGAGAGCTTCGACCTGATGAAGGCAATCCAGCGCAAGCGCAACATCTGCACTGGCTGGCTGGACACGGCGGTGCGCCTGAGGGGGTTCTATGTGCCGCCTCTCGCCGCCCAGCAGGGCGAGCTGCTGGTAGCCTTGCCGATCGTCTGGAAGTTCCGCCAAGACCCGTCGGATGTTGGCCAGGCCGAACGCTGGCAGTCCTCCGCGCCCGGGGACGCCTGGACCGACATCCGGACTGACGCCTCCTGGACCGACCAGGGGCACAATTACCACGGAGTGGCATGGTATTCCACCGAATTCGATGTGCCTGCTTTCCCGCCGGGCCGCCGGGTGTGGATGCTGTTCGGCGCCGTGGACGGGACCTGCCAGGTCTGGGTGGATGGAGAGCTGGTGGGGGGACAGGATGAAGACCCCGTGCTCATGTGGGACAAGCCCTTCGCGCTCGATGTCACCGAGCGCGTTGCTAGGCCGGGCAGGCACCGGGTGACCGTGCGAGTTCGCAAGGACAACTTCGCCGCGGGGATATGGAAGCCAGTGGAGATCCGGCTTGGGACAGACAAATGAGAGCGGGGGCGCTCCATGACCTGCCTATAATGACATTTCTCAGTAATATAGATATGTCCACTCAGGCGACCAGGGCCTTGCCATTGCAGGTCCAGCGGAAGGGCTCGGCGCGAATCTGATTGTTCTCGGCGATGGAGCGTCGAATCTGGTCTACGAACTCTGCCCGCGCCTGCCTTCTAAGCCCCACCACGGATGACATCCGAGTGAAAAAAACGATTATATTTTCCCTTGATGAGGCTCTCAGAAGGCTTCAGAAGCAAACAACAATAAAACAGCTATGGCATCTTTGCCCTAGCTTATTTTGTCTTCCAAGGCAGCAGAACGGCGGGATGTCCTAACAAAGAGGCAGGCGAGGAATTATATTTTTGCCTTTAATTCTTGCTTAACGGCGCTGATTAGCGCCTCAGCATTTTCGTGCATCACACGAGCTATTTCAGTGGCCCCCCAGCCCACGCGTTCGGCGGCCTGCTTAAATGCCCGCAGCTGCTCATACAAATAAAATGTGTAGCCAGCTTCAATTTCCGGCGGCAAGCGTCGTTCAGGCGTGTTCCAGGAATAGGGGCCATCACTGTAATTGATATATTGATCGCCTTCGTGGCGTCGTATGCCGCGCATCAGCGCCACAGGCAAATCGCTGCCATAAAGCAGCCTCTCGGAGCCGATAATTTCCATCGCCAGCGCCAGGACATCTGTATTCAGATTCATGGAAAAATCCCAGTATACAGGCAAATCGCCCACAGCCTGTAGCCCTGGCTCGGCATAACTCATTGTATAAGCACGCCCAATATGAGCAATGATCAGCCTGAGGCGCGGATAGCGCTCCACAAGCTGGCGTAATTCGGCTTGATTGCGGGGATCGCGGAGGCGCTCCGGCCGCGGCAAATGCAGCATAACAATTAATCCCAATTCATCTGCCAGCTCCTGATGCGCAGGCGGGAAAAAATCATTCAGGCTCACATTTTCATCAAAGCGGCTGCCCACAAGCCCCGGATAAGGCTTCAGCCCCAGAAAGCCTCCTTGTTTAATAAGTGTTCGCACATGCTCGGCCGGCCATTCCGGGCGAACGACAAGGAGGCCCTCCGCCTGGCCTTCGGCAATGGCGGCAGCCACATGGGCATTGGCGGCCTCAATCTGCACCCATAAACTGGGATTCGCAAAAACGAGGCTTCGTACATCGCGCTGAGGGAACAGCAAGCGCTGCACATCGGCGAGCTGCCAGCGGCTTAATTCCTGGGGCGCCTCTGCCGCCCAAGACTCCCGGATGGCCTCCGGCGTGGGCCGCCCATTTTCAAAGATATGCAAATGCACATGCACATCAAAAATCCGTGCCGGCAAAAAGCGCGCCAATTCGGCTTCAAAAATAGGCCGATCTACACGCTGATAGCGTTCCAAATCAATGTAAGGACTAATATCCATAGGCGATTATTGATCCGTGTTAATTTTGGCCCCGATTGTGGCTCAGGGGCGAAAAAACACGCACAATGCCAATCGCCGCCGCTGTTTTCACCGCATCGCCGGGCAAAAAGGGAATAACGCCCATATATAGCGCTTGCTGCCAGTTCAGGCCCAAAAAAGGCATAAGCCAGAGCCAGCCGCAGAGCAAAATTGTCGCACTGCCCATGATCATTCCCCCTACAAGATTTATCCAGCTTTTCTGCTGAAGACAAATCCCCACAAATACGCTGGCCAGAACAAAGCCAATCACATAGCCTCCTGTAGCGCCCCAAAAGCTGGCGCTGGCCAATACAGGAACACCCAGCAGGCTTAATAGAAGATAGCTTGCTGTCGCCAAAAATCCCACACGCGGGCCCCCAAGCCCTCCGGCTAATAGCACGAACAGCGTTTGCAATGTGAGCGGGACTGGCGTAAACGGCAGGGGGATTTTAATCTGCGCCGCCACGATAAGGCTGGCCAGAAAAAAAGCAGCTAATCCGATTTCTCTAGCTGCCTGGCGCTCCCAAGAACAGGCAATAGCCGAAGCATTTATCCCTATGTTCTTCTCTTCTTGCCACATAATTTTGCTCCTCAATTTTTTGCAGGATAAGGCCATGCGGAGAAGAATTATACGCTATGCGAATTGTACAGGAAAAATTAGTCTTTGAAACAATTCCCGGCCGCCCCTCAAGCCATTGCGCCACGCTGACAGAGACTTCCGATGGCACGATATTGGCTTGTTGGTATGCCGGCACATATGAAGGCCATCCGGATGTGGCGATTATGCTGGCGTGTTTTTCGCCGCAGAATAATATCTGGAGCCCGCCTGTTGTGCTTCACGATACGCCCGGCCTTTCTGATGGCAATCCCCTGCTATATACATTGCCAGATGGCTCTTTAATTTTATGGTTCGTGACAATACAAAGCAAGGGCTGGGATACAGCGCGGCCTTTTTGGCAGCGTTCCTGCGACAACGGCCAGACATGGACGCCGCCTGCGCGTTTTGGCGATCGTGATGGCGTGATGTTTCGCTGTCGTCCCGTGCGCTTGTCTTCCGGGCGCCTTATTCTTCCTGCCTATGATGAAATCGCCTGCCAGGGCCTGCCCTTACTATCTGATGACAAGGGCCAGACATGGCGTGAAGCCGCGCGTATGACGGCTCCGCCGGGCTGTATTCAGCCCGCCATTGTGGAGCTTCAGGATGGCTCGCTGCTTGCGTATTTACGGACATGCGGCCCTGGCGGCTGGATCTGGGAAAGCCGTTCCTTGGATGGCGGGGAAAGCTGGACGCCCTGTGCGCCCACAGCTTTGCCCAATCCTAATTCAGGGATTGATCTCATCCGCCTCGCAGACGGCCGTTTGCTTTTAGCCTACAATCCTATCTCGCGCGGCCGCAGTCAGCTCGCTATTGCGCTTTCCGAAGATGAAGGCCGTTCCTGGCGCACAATTTTACTGGAAAATGAGCCCCAACAAGAATTTTCTTATCCTGCATTGCTCCAGGCGCGCTCAGGCCATGTGCATTTACTATACACATTTAAACGCCAGACAATCAAGCATATCCTTTTCGATGTGAACGATTAGCCTGGGCCCCAGGAAAGCTTATCTTCGAGGCACAATATGTTTTCAAAAAGCAATAAGCACGGCTTATCCATTTTTCTGCATAAGCATTTTTAAGCTTTTTGTTAGCTGCTGCCCATCAGCGCGATGACGCGATCTACTGTCTCTTCATCTTCAAAGCCAAAAAGCGCCCCGAATGTGCCGCCCGCGCCAATGGCCATCATTTTGCGAATATTGATGCCCGCATTGCACACACGCGTCAGGAAAGGACACAGCGCGCCTGTTTCGTCAGGGCCTTCCACCCACACCATAGGAGTCTCTGTGACAGCATATCCTTCCGACGCCGCCAAAGCCTTTAATGCTGCAGGATTTTCCGGCACGCCCACGAGCGTGGCTGTGCCTGCCCCTGAAGGCCAGCCCCACAATGCCTTGAGCGCGATGCCCCGTTCGCGCAGCGCCGCAGCGACTTGCGCTGCCATCCCGGGCTGATCTGGCACCTGCGCACTGATCGCCACAACTTTCATCACTTTCAGGCTCATTTGGCGCTCCTCCTTATTACTGAAAATTTAGAAATCTGCTGGACAGCTGTTTCTTATTTCTCCATTTCTACATCTCACATAAAACGGCTCAAATGGAAAAATCCATTGTTGGGCGCAAACTCTCAGATTAAAGCGAAAAAATGAAGCGAAAAATCAGACATAGCCTCTTTCTTTTTCCACTTCTGCAATACTTTCTTCGATGATATCCATCGCCTTCAGCGCAATTTCATCCTCCATAATCAGCGGCGGCGACAGCCGTAAGATGTGGCCCGCGGGAATCCAGGCCAGGCCTTTGGCGAAAGCCTTCTGATAGACGAGAGCGCCCTCTTCTGTGGCTTCCTCTTTCGTCTGCCGATCTTTGACTAATTCAATCGCCAGCAAGCAGCCAAGGCCGCGGACATCGCCGATGAGCGGATGCGCTTCTTTCATTTGTTGCATCCGCTGCAAAAGCAAATTGCCCAAATGGGCGGCGCGCTCCAGAATGTTTTCTTCCTCAATGACTTCAATAGAGGCTAAAGCCGCGGCGCAAGCCATAGGATTGCCGCCATAGCTTGTGGAAGCGCTGATTTTCTCTACAGCCTCCTTATACACATCGCGCACAATCATCGCCGTAACAGGAAAGCCATTGCCCAGGCCCTTGCCCAATGTCATCACATCGGGCACAACATTCCAATGATCCACGCAAAACATCTTGCCGGTGCGGCCCATGCATGTCAGCACTTCATCCACAAATAATAAGATGCCGCGTTCATCGCAAAATTGCCTTAAGGCGGGCATAAAATCAGGCGGCGGCACTGTGGAGCCCGCCCAGCCCTGCACAGGCTCCAAAACAATCGCCGCAACGCGCCCGGCTGTTTCCTCTTTGATAATCGTATCAATGTATCTGAGACAATACAGATTACATTCCGGATGCGTCTTGTCAAAAGCGCAACGATAACAAAAGGGGCGTGGCGCTAAAAAGAATCCAGGGGCGCGCAGGCCTTGCGAGGGATCCAGCCGCGCCAACGAAACTGCGCCCATTGTCTTGCCATGAAAATCCTTATGAAAGGAGATAAATTCCAGATTGGGATGATTGGCCGCCCGACACATCCGCAAGCCCGCCTCCACAGCCGCTGTTCCCGAATCGTATAGCTGGATGCCGCCCAAATCGCCTGGCGTGATAGCGGCCAGCTTCTCCAGAAGCTGCGCCTTTATGGGCGTTGTGAAATCATGACAATTCATTAGTGTTTTGGCAGCGCGTGCCACCGCCTCGCTAATTTTCGGATGACAATGCCCCAGCGATGTGACATAGATCCCGCTGGAAAAATCAATATACACATTGCCATCTACATCTGTCAGCGTCACGCCATAGCCTTTTTCAAAAGCGACGGGAAAGAGACGAACTTGCGAAGAATAGCCCTTCATATGCTCAGAGGCGCGCCGATGACATTCTTGAGATTTCGGCCCCGGCGGCGGCACTTTGATACATGGCACGGCATTGACATCCACATGCGCCCAATAAGACATTCTAAAAACTCCTTTTCAAAATGTATTGCTGTTCTTCGTTATTAATAAAAGCCACGATTATGGAATATAAGCATTCTATTTCTACGCAAAGCAATCACATGAGCCCGAATTCCTGTGCGACAGTGTCGGGATCAGCCTCCTCTTTGACGACACGCGCAAGGGCCCGCAAAAAGCGCGTGGGGCTGGAGGCCTGGATGACATTGCGGCCGAAGACAACGCCCCGCGCGCCGGCTTTAATGGCCCGATAGGCTAAACGCAACGCCTCGATTTCACGGGGCAGCTTTTCCGCCCCCAGACAAAATATCGGCACAGGGCAGGCTTCCACAATCTCGCCAAAATTTTCGCCCGTATAGAAAGTTTTGATGGCGTCAGCGCCCAGCTCTGCTAAAATCCGACATGAGACAAATACGATTTGATGCAGGGCTTCTGGCGTCATATTTTCGGGCGCAATGGGGAAAAATTCGCCAATCAACGGCAAGCCAGCTTGGCGCTTTTGGCTGACTAGCTCCGCGAAAAGCGCCACATTGTCCCGATCCATCATTTGATCAGTGCCCGAAAATGTTAACGAAGCCAGCGCAATATCCGCGCCAAGAGCTAAAGCCTCTTGCGGCGAAATGATGGGGGCCGTTCGCGCTCCGTTGTAGCCCCATTGATTGCAATATACAGTGCTCCAATTGAGCCGCACAATTGCCTGGGGCGCATTCCGCTGGGCAAATAAATGGCCGCAATGCGCCATCATCCCCGGCGCAAGCAACACGCCATCTGCTTCCTGGAGCTGTGTAACGGCTTCCGGCAAATCGATCAGGCCAGAAATAGGCCCCATAAATTCGCCATGATCGACAGCCACAATCACAGCTCGGCCGCTGGAAAAAAGCCTATTGAATCGTATCCAATGTCCCTCCATTGTGTCCCTCGCATATTGTTCTTATAAAATTACAGTTTTACGAGCATTATTTTTCCTTATTGGCTTGTGTTGTATTTTGGCTTACGTTCATTGTGCCCGGGAACTGCAATTTGGCTAAATCGTCTTATTTATAAAGAAAATATTTCCCGAAAAATCTAAACAAGAAGGACATATCTCGATAAATTTTTCCGAGATTCATTTTATTTTTCTCCAAGCAAAAGGGAAATGCCTGCCTTGGGGAAAAATTTCGTAATCGCCTAATGTTGGAGCCAAAAATGCATTTGTGGCCTTGCCAACTGAAAATTGCGAAAACATCTTCCAGCTCCGCAAAAAGCCACAAAGGAGGGGCCTCTTGTGGCCTGTGTAGCTAGAAAAGTGCGAAAAGCGGCCCAGATCACATTGCTTCTGTTGGCAGCGGCAGGAATGGCAATTTGGGGCCCAGGCTGCAAAGAAGAAGATATTGAAAGGACATTGGGCAAACAAACAGCCGCGGCTGTGGAAAAAGAATATGGCGTCAGCCAGGATCCTGTATTATCTTCCTGGATAAATACATTGGGCCAGCGCCTTGTCGGCCAATCCCCACGACAACATTTGCCTTATTATTTTCGCGTTGTCAATACAGATATGATTAATGCCTTCGCCGCTCCCTGGGGCTATATTTATGTCACACGCGGGATGTTGCGCTTTGCCCGCAGCGAAGATGAAATTGCTTTTGTCTTAGGACATGAAATTGCCCATGTAGCGCATCGAGATGCCATCAAAAGCTTCAAAAACACGATTCTGTTCAATTTAGGCGTAGCTTTGCTGGGCCAAAAAAGCGAAACATGGGGCAATATTAGCGGCATTGCGGCCAGCTTGCTGATGCTCTCGTATTCTCGCACTGACGAAAAAGAGGCAGACGCGGCTGCCTGCTCATATGTCTATTCGGCAGGATATGATCCGGCCGGCGGATTGACATTTTTTGATCGTCTTTATAAGGAAGTGGAAAAAGATCATCCTTCCTCTATCGAGCACATTTTTTTAACGCATCCGCCGACATCAAAGCGGATAGCCGACTTAAGAAAGCGGCCAGAATTGAATCTGAACGATCCCGTTGTAGCTTCGCGTCTGGGCCGCTGTTTTGCGCGGCGAAGCGCCTATGCGATGGCGGCAACATATTACAAAACAGCGCTGGAAAAAAAGCCCGAGGCTTATCAGACACGTCTGGCGTATGCTGAAGCTTTACGCGCTCTTGGCCATTCGGAAAAAGCTCTGGAACAATATCAAATGGCTTTGCAACAGCAGCAGGGGAATATGCATATTCAACAAGCCATTGCCGCTTTGCAAAATTCCCAGGATGCATTCTCGGCCTCTTCGCCGGCCGAGCGTCAGGAAGCAGCTTCGCTTTTGGCAACAGCCACTTTACAAGAAGCTAAATTGGCTCTGCTTCAGGCAAATGTGCAAAATTATCAAGCTTCAATGCGCATTCCCCTCAAAAATCTCTCGGGCAATATCCGCGGCAGCATTTATGAATTGTACAGAATGAGCAATCAAGAAGGAAGTTTGCCTGCCACAGGCCATGATGTTTATCTGGAAGCAACAAGCGCTGTTAATGCCGCAAGCGAGACGGCCTTTGCGCTGGAAACAATCCATCAGACTGTGAAACACGCAACAGAACAATTGCAGATAAATTTGTCTCGCTTAAAAACAGCTCTGCAGCAATTTCAAGAAGGCACAATGGCTTCTGGAAGATTACACGCCTGCCAGCGTGCTTTACGAGAGATGGATTTTGCCGAACAACTATTGTCGCAAAATATAGGGCAAGCTTCCGCGGCTCAGCCTTTTGTTGTTGTTGCCAGCCAGGCTGCCCGAGATACTGTCAGTCTGATTAATTCCATGATTAGTGCTGCTGAGGCGAAACGTTATCTTCTGGCTGTAAAAGCTTCTGCAATGGAAACGGCGACAAAAGCGGCGCAAGCCGCAGAAGCTATCCGGGAGGCGAAAAAAACGGCGCTTATGGCGGAAGCTAGCACGCTGATAGCAAAGCTCAATGTGTTTTACGCCACGGCCTCGCCCGCCCAGCAACAGGCTTATGCAGGCTTGATTGCCTATTATTCTCAGACAACGCCTCAACAGATCCAGGCGTTGTGCGCTCGTGGCTTTGGCTGGGGCGATGCCGCTTTTATTGCATTGACGGCTCAAGCGCGTGGAAACGCTCCAGAATCAATAGCAGACAAAGCGCCGCAAACAGACAGCCTTGTCGAATTTGCGCACAAAGAAGGCATTCCCTTAACAGGGCCTGTAGCGCTGTTGCGCTTTATGAGCAATATGTTAGAACAAGAAATGGAGGCGCAGAAACAATTATAGGCAGGCTCGGCTATCTAAAAATTGGCTGTTTTATGTTTTATAGTGTCTATAACATAATGATTATCAGAACAATCTAGAACTTTTGTAATAAGGACGAAGACAAAATGAAAATTGGCATTATTGCAGACACACATGGCAATTTGGAGGGCTGGAAACGCG
>CAZUOJ010000093.1:0-14130 GCA_964622325.1 uncultured Armatimonadia bacterium | reverse complement strand
GCACAATCTTTGTCGCCCCGGCCAGAGATATTAATCACAACAATGTCTTCGGGCGTGAATTCGTCTTTCAGCCTCAGGGCCAGCGCCACCGCATGTGCGCTCTCCAAAGCCGGAATGATGCCCTCCGTTTCGGACAGCACGCGGAAAGCCTGCACGGCTTCGGCATCGCTGACTGTTTCATAACGCGCCCGCCCGATGTCTTTCAGATAACAATGTTCGGGGCCGACGCCGGGATAATCCAGGCCTGCGGCAATGGAATGTGCGGGGAGGACCTGTCCGTCGCTATCCTGCAAGAGATATTGCGCGGAGCCGTGGAGGATGCCATATGTGCCCAGATTCAATGCGGCCGCATGATCGCCCGGATTCAAGCTGCGGCCGCCGGCTTCGGCGCCGATCAGCTCCACATTCGGCTCTGGAATGAAATCGGCAAAAATGCCCATCGCATTGGAGCCGCCGCCGACACAGGCGATAATTTTCGTGGGCAAGCGGCCTTCTTTGGCCAGACATTGAGCCCGCACTTCGCGGCCAATGACGGACTGAAAATCCCTGACCATCGTGGGATACGGATGAGGGCCCGCGACAGTGCCAAAGACATAAAATGTGTCTTCAGGATGCTCCATCCAGAAACGAAAAGCTTCGTTAATGGCATCTTTGAGCGTGCGCGTGCCTGAGGCCACGGGCACGACTTGCGTGCCCAAAAGCTTCATCCGAAAGACATTGAGCGCCTGGCGGCGCACATCCTCCTCCCCCATAAAGACAACGCCCTCCAGACCCAAAAGCGCCGCGACAGTGGCTGTGGCCACGCCATGCTGCCCCGCGCCCGTCTCCGCCAGCAAACGCTTTTTGCCCATCCGCTGCGCCAAAAGGCCCTGTCCGAGCGTGTTGTTAATCTTGTGCGAGCCCGTGTGATTGAGATCCTCGCGCTTCAAATAAACTTTGTAGCCGATTTTTTCGCTGAGACGACGGGCAAAATACAGGGGGCTGGGCCGGCCTGCATAATCTTCATACAAATGCTGCAATTCAGCCCGAAAATCGGGATCATCCTTATAGCGATAATAAGCGGCTTCAATCTCCGCAATGGCCGCCATCAGCGTTTCGGGGACATATTGGCCGCCAAAGCGGCCAAAACGCCCGGACGAGCATGCTACAGACATAAGCCATCCCTCGTTCGTAAAGGAGCTATTACAAAAGCTTGAGGCAATAGAGCCTGATAAAGATAAACGCCGCAGGCGTTGCGGGAAGCCTGCGGCGGGACAAATCACAACAAATAAGCAGCCTTTCAGGCGCCCGCATCCTGGCGGATGCGGCGCCAGCTCCAGATCAAGCTTATCCGGCTGCTGTTCATAACATTGTTATCTTATTATTCCTGCCGGCCTCTGTCAAGCTAGCAGGAGCGGCCAGGAGCGAAAAGGAAAAAAGGATTTTAGCCACAATATATTTTATGTTCAAAAGGAGCCAGGACATGCAATTGGGATTTATTGGCCGAAATGATTTAGCGGGCGTGGAGACGGATGCGCTATTTGCGGCGCATCATGGCTTTTGTGGCCTGGAATTTAATTTCTGGGCCGATTTTGCGGCTGTCACAGAAGCACATATTGGCCAGATGCAGGAGATTCTGCAGCGGCATAATGTAGGCTGCAGCGCCTTGGGGCTATGGGGCTGGAATCATCTGGCCCCGGACGCGCAGGAGCGTGCCCGCGCGCAGGAAATGCTCACGCGAGCAATAGATTTCGCCAGGATGCTGCAAGCTCCCGTCTTGATTACAGGCGGCGGCCATATTCCGGGCGCGAGTCTTGCCGAACATATCCAAGAATTTGTGAATGTGTTTACGCCTGTGCTGGAAAGAATGGCAGCTCTGGGGCTGCGGGCGGCTTTTTATGCCTTGCATGGGCAAAGCTTCTTCAATAGCCTGGCGGCTTATGAGGCTGTCTGGGAGCATCTGTCTCCCGCCCTTGTGGGCATAAAGTATGATCCGGCGAATTGGCAACATGCCGGACAGGATTATCTGGAAGTCGTGCGCCGCCATGGGGACAAAATTGCCCATGTGCACATCAAAGAGCATCTTCTTCATCACGGCGAGATCGCCTCGCAGCCGGCGGCGGGCATGGGCGACATCGCCTTTGGCAAAATTCTGGCTTTCTTATATGAATACGATTATCGGGGCTATCTTTCTTTAGAGCCGCATGGGCCCCTTTGGGGCAAAGAGCCTTTGCGGCAAAAGATGCTTTTGCTTTCGCGCAAACATCTGGAGCAATTTTTGCTCTAGCAAGGCGAAAAGCCTGTTAAAGCATAAATAGGGGGCATCAAGGCAAATGCATATTTTGATTATTGGCGGAACACGATTTGTAGGCGATTCTTTGGCGCGGCAATTGCTGGCTTTGGGCCATCGCGTGACAGTGTTTAATCGTGGCCGCACGCCCGATTTGTTGCCTGATACTGTGGAGCGTCTGCACGGAGATATCGCTCAGCACGAAGCGCTGGCTTCAGCTCTGGCAGGCCGCTATTTTGATGCTGTCGTGCATATGATTGCATATGGCCGGGAGCGCACACAGGCTGCTCTGGAGATATTGCTGGATAAGACGGGCCATTATTTGCAATGCGGCTCCACAGGCGTTTATGCGCCCTTGCGTTATTGCCCGGCGGATGAGGAGCATCCCACGGATCCGCCGGCGGAATACGGAGGCTTTCAGGAAAAATTGCAGGCGGACGAAATCGCCCGCCAGATGTGCCAGCAAAGAAATGTCCCGTGCACAATCATTCGCCCCAGCAACATCTGCGGCGCCGGCGATGTGCCGCTGGACATTTGGGGCGCCCGCAATCCCCGATTCTTTCAGCGCATTATCGACGGGAAAATTATCTCTATCCCCAACGACGGACAGGCGCTTGTGCAGCCTGTCCACAAAGAGGATGTGGCCCGGGCTTTTGTCTTAGCGCTGGATAATCCGGCGCCTTATCGGCTTTACAATGTGAGCAGCCGCTATGCACTGACGCTCAATTATTATGTGGAAGTCGTGGGGGACATTCTCGGCCGCAAGCCTGTTGTGGAACATGTGCCGATGGAAGAGCTCTTGCGTCGCTATCCGGATCCCGAGAAGCTGCATCCCGCGGGGCTGAAATTTTTGTGTGTCCACATGTGTTTTCGGCTGGATCTCATCCAGAAAGAATTGGGCTATGAGCCGCAATGGACGCCCGAAGCGGGGCTAGAGCACAGCATTGCCTGGATGTGGGAGCAGGGGCTGCTCCAAAAGCCCTAGACGGATGGGAAAGGACAGACAATGAATCTCATTGGCTGCAACACAATTGATCCGGAATTACATGTCCGCAGGGGCGAAGATTATGATTTGCCGACAACAAAGCGGGCCCTGGCCTGGCTCAAAGAGCTGGGCTTTCAGGCTGTGGAATATTCACATGCTCTGCACTGGACGGAGGAAGAAGTGGCGGCAGTGCGAGAAATGACGGCGGAGCTGGGCTTGATTCCCTGGTCGCTGCACGCGTGGGTCGGCGGCGATGTGTTAACACAGCCAGGACGAGAGCTTACAGAACAGGTGTTGCGGCAGGCGGCACATGTGGCGCTGGGCCTGGGCGTGTCGTGTGTTGTGCATCATACGAATGGATTATCTTTGTATGATGCTGAAAGCCCGCAGCGTCTTAAGGCGGAAGCGGAAATTTTGCGTCGTTGCTGGCGGCCGGGCTTTCGCTGGGCGCTGGAAACGATGTTTAATGTGGCGCAGATGGAATATCTGCTGGCGCTCGTGGAAGAATTGGGGCCTGAGATCGCAGGCGTGAATGTGGATACAGGGCATGCGAATTTAGGGGATCTGGGCGCTTCCCGCGCCCTCCGCATGGCGGGCAAATGGCTGATTACGACTCATTTGCACGATAATCATGGCAGCGCAGATGAACATTTGCCGCCGGGAGAGGGGCTGATTGTGTGGGAGGCGGTGGCGGAGGCGCTCCGGGAAATCAGCTATGAGGGCTGCATAATGTTGGAGCTCACTGATCAGCTGCCAGCCGAGCGTCGTGTCCGGGGCGTGAGGCAGGAGATGGCCCGGGCGGCGGCGAAAGCTCGTTGGCTGGCAGAACAACTGGCGCGTGCCGAATAGAAAAAATGGACGCGTCGGGGATGGAAACAATTGGCAAGACAGGAGGGCATATTGTAATGGGGCCGTGGATTATGTTCACAAAGCATTTGCAGGGCTGGGATGTGCCACAGATTATAGAGAGCTTGCATCAGGCGGGCGTACAGGGGGCGGATTTGTGCGTACGGCCGGGCTATCCTGTAACGCCGGAAAATGCCCCCTCTGAGCTGCCACGCGTCGCAAAAATGTTCGCGGCCGAAGGCCTGTGTATTCCGCTTGTAACAACGCCAGGCGATTTTATCAGCGCGGATATGCCTTATGCCGAATCGCTGTTTGCCGCCTGTGCGGAAGCCGGCGTTTCGCTGATTAAGCTGGGCTACTGGCATATGGAAGAAGATGGCTATTGGCCGACATTGGATCGCTGCCGCAAGCGCCTGGAAGGCTTTGCGCGTCTTTCGGAAAAAACAGGCGTTAAAGCGCTCGTACACAATCATTCCGGCTCTACAATGGGCCTTAATTCCGCCGCCGCTATGCATCTGATGCAGGGCTTTGATCCGCAGCTTGTGGGCGTTTTTGCGGATGTGGGGCATTTATCCATTGTGGGCGAGCCTTATCCTCTGGCTTTCAGCATTGTCCGGGACTATCTGGCGGCCGTGGCTTTCAAAGATCTCGTCCGGAAGAAAAATCCTGACGGCTCCTGGGGGATTGAGGTCGTCCCGATGGGCCTGGGCTTCGGCAATTTCCCGCTCGTTATGCAATTGCTGCAGGATATGGCTTTTGCGGGGCCCATCAGCTTTCATTGCGAATATCATTATTTGCCGCCTGAATCCGTCGTGCTGCAATGCGCGATTGATACACGCTTCATTCGGGATATTGTGGCGAAGCTGAAGGGATAAAAACAGGAAAGCTGCTTTTGCAAAATTGCCACAGCCTCTCAAGGCACGCCAAAAGGAGGCGAGCCTGATGACACATTTTTGCCTTCTTATAGGGCTGATGGGGATAGCCGGATTGCTGTTCAGTGGGGGCCCCTGCGGGGCGCGGGAGCCGATTGCCATGCGCTCTGAAGAAGATACGCTTATCTTGCAAGCCTTTTTGCGTCATACGGAAAGCTCTTTAGCGCGTTTTACGCCTGAAGCAGTGGCGCAAATTGAGCAGCCCGAAGACATCTGCTGGCAATGGGCGCAATATCTGGCGATGCCGCTTGTCGCCTATCAGATTACAGCCCAGATAGCGTATCTGGACAAATTCGTACAGGCGCTGGATGTGTTGCTCACACGGCTACGCCCCGGGCCCGATGGCTTTTTAGGCTTTCGCGGCTTGCCGTATGAATTGTTCCGCAATCCCGCTAATCCCCACGCGGAAATTGATGTGGACATTGCCGAATTTGAAGTGACGCAACGGATCTGTGATTTCGTGGAGATTGTGCGGCAAGAAGCGCCGTTAGCGCAGAAGTATGCGGAGCCTGTGCAGCGCTATTTAGAATTAGCCCAGAAGCATCTGGCGGGCCCCAAATGGGAACAACGCGGCTGTTATGTGGATTTGGGCACGCAGGGGGCTGTGTTCCGCATGCCGGCCGAATGCGGCAATAATCGCGACAATCTGACGAATCCGCACAACAAGCAATCCAAAATCTGCCGCGCCTATTTGGCTTTATATCGTATCAGTGGCGAGGACGAATATTTCCGGCGGGCCGTGAAGCTGGGCGTGCGCTTCAAGCGTACGCTGCGCCTGCAAGGCGATTGTTATGTGTGGCATTATTGGGATCCGGCGGGGGATTGGGATCGGCGCGCAGACAATCCCCAGCAATGGAAGCATTGGATTGGCCCGGAGCATCGCGGCGGCTATCACGCCCTGACTGTAGCGATGGCCGCTGCCCTGTATGATCATGGCGTTGTGTTTGATCGGACTGATATGGAGCGTTTTGCGAATACGCAGCTGAAAATTTGCTGGAACGGCTCTTTGGAGGCGCCGGAGTTTCGCACGACGGGCGGGCAGCCCTCGCGCGATCCGCAGGCCGGAGCCTTCATCGCGCCCGCGCTGGCGCCCTTTGCGCCGGCAGTGGCGGAATATTGCTTTGGGGCGCGGGCCACGCAAGAGCGATTGCAACAGCGCGAGCATGGCTGGCGCGGCGGCGTAGGCGCGCTGGAATATCTTGCCGGCAAATATCTGCGCCCGCTTTCAGCAGAGCCGACAAAGCTTTCTTATCGTGAAAAATTCGCCTCGCGCCCTGAAAACGCCGCCTTCTTGCAAGCTATCGCTTACACAGTCCCTGAAGAGAAAGCGGAATAGCTGCTCTTCACGAAGCCGCTATTGTTAACAGCTTTTCGTTATTTTGTGCCGGCAAAGCGCTTTTTCCGGCAAACAAAAAAAGCGGCAGCCTGGCTGCCGCTTTGGAAAGGCTCTTTTGGCATGATAAGCCGGAAAGCTATTTCTTCCGCAGTCGAAGAGCTCCTGTGTTGCTTTCTTCTTTTTCGGCTTCAAACTGGGCGCGATAAGTATATTCGCCATTGTGCAGCAAGATTGTCACATCCAGATGCGTGTCGTCTTTGGGCACCATTTCTATATCCAGGGAATCTATGCCATACGGATCTGGGGCGCCATTTTGGGGACGTATTGCCGCCCCGCCTTTGGAATAGACCAATATTTGCTGAATGTGCGCTATTAATTTTTGAACCTTTTTTTCTAATTCCCCCTCGCCTTCTACGATATAATAATTATTGCCCGTACGGGCTTCAGTTCCACGAAAATAACAGAAATGCTTTGTCGATGAATCACAATAATAGTTGTGGATTTCCATTGAAGTGAATTTTCGCTCAATGGGGAATAAGTCAGGCAGATTATCTGGGTCATCGATATACCCGAAGAGTGTCAAAGCATACGTAATAAATCTCCCCAGTATTTCATAATCAAGTAGTAAGCTTGACCCAAAACAATTCAAACCGCACAGCAAAACTGCTAAGTAGGACAGGACCAACAGAGCCACGACAGACTTTTGAGAGGCCGGCATCGAAAACACTCCTTTCGGAGGGAAAGATTTTAGGCCCACAAGGGCACTCATCGCGGATCTGTTGGCGTCCTTTGTGCTCCAAGAAGGGCAACAGATCATTGTGCGATTGTATTTATTTTCTTTTTTTATTTTCTAATATCCTTTCAAAAAAGATTAAAAAAATTTAAAAATTTTTTGCTTTTTTATGGACGAAAAAATGCCAGGAAAATTTCTGAAGTCTCCCTATCGCTTGCAACGAAAAGACGGTAGTTTACTGGGGCGGCAAAATGTTTTTAGATTTGTTGTAGGGGGCGCGCCCTTCAGTCCGCCTGATAGCACGCCAGAATGTCATCTTTTTGCCGACAGACAAACAGCGCGCGGGCTGTTGTTTTGAGGCCTCCGGCGGCTTTTTCTAGGCCAGGGGGACCTGTGAGGAATATCTCTTCATTTTCGCCTTTCATTATCCTGACGGCATAAGCGGCGCCGTTTGCGGCCTCCGCCATTGTCACAGGCAAAAGATGGATGGCAGAGATATCCGGCGCCGGCTGCCCCCAGGCAACGACGCTCACAAAGGCCGTCTCTTTGCCCTGACGCCGCGCCAAAACAAGCGGACAGGGCCGCGGCGGGCGGCCTGTCATTCCCATCCCCAAGAATAGCTGCGTGCCCGGCGCGCCGGCCTGCCACAGGCGCACGAGTCCCTTTTCCGTCTGGAAATCGACATGCCAGTCCTTGTCCCCCGATGCCGTCATTAGCTCTGTTATATGTTGATAGCCATTGTCTGCGCCCAACGGCTCTGCCCGCGGCGTCGTGGCTATCCCTGGCGTCATCTGGCCGATATTATGCCACACGAAATCATACACATGAGGCTGCGCGGAAGAGGCTGTGTGAATGTCCACAAGATAGCCGGCTGTGAGCAAAACTATACGCTGCAGCTTCACATCCGGATACGCAGTGTCGCAGGACGCCCAGGCCAGCGCCGCTTCGCCCCAATCCGCAAACAATTCCAGACGGCCAGATGTAGGCTGCTGTGATTTTTGATCGACAACAAGCGCGTTATGGGCGACTGTCTGACGATACCAGCTTGAATGCATGGGCGCGGCATAAGCCAGACAGCCCGGATCCGGGGCGATTTCCTGGCCCAGGGCAAACACTGTCAGCACAAGCTTGTCGGGATGGCCATGTCCGCCGCCGTGCGGCCCATAATCCAGATGCGCGTATGCGGCCTGCTCGCCTGTTCCGACACGCAGGACAGCGGCGCCCACGCCGGAAAAATCCTTGCTGGCCAGCGTCGGGGCTGCGGCAGAGGGGAGCTCCTCAGCGCCCCACAGGAAGGCCTCCAGGCTGCGGCGCTTCCCTGCCTGCGCCGCCCAGGCAAAAGCCGGCTCTCCCCAGCGCCGATAGGCCAGCTCATATAAACGATGCTGGCTGCCCAGACTGCCGCCGCTGCTGTCGTTAATGGACGGAAAGGCCCCGTTGGGAAATGTAAACAGGATAGGCGCTTCATATAGCGAGCGATAGGCGACATTGCCGTAAAAATCCAGGCCGGCGTGATAGGCCGCCTCCACAGTCCAGCGCAACGCGTCCAGAGCGTAAAAATGATAGCTGATGGCGCCCTCATACCAAAAGCCATCCGGAAGTACGCTCTGCGCCAGCTGAAAGCGCAGGCCGCTTTTGCCGTTAATCGCCCAGGCCATCAGCTCTGCATCTCCTAGGCAGAAGCCTACAGCCGCCACGCCCGCATTGTGCCAGCTTTGCCAATTGGAGATCCCCGCATCATAGCGCTGGATCACGCGGCACGCCTCCCGCAGATAATTGTTCTCAATTTCTTCTCGATCCGCCTCCGAAAAACAGGGCGCATTGTAAATCAAATCATAGCCCCAGGCGACGGGAATGATACTGACAGCTTCGTCCAGCGTCTGGGCATACATTCGCCCGGCGCTACGCGTTTCCTTATTGTTCACATCATGAAGCGGATATGTGGGATATTTTTTCGCATAGGCCAGCAATATCTGGCGGGCTTTTTCGGCGTATTTAATGTCGCCTGAAAAGGCGTAGGCGAGGCCCAAATCCCGAATCGCGTGTGAAAAGCGGCTATGCGTGGAGGAGACAACAACATCATCGTAGGGCCAGCCGCTGTAAACTTTCTTGCAATGCGGGCATTCGTGATGCGTGGCGTCCAGCGTTTTGAGCCCATAGCCACAGGCTTGGCAGACATAATAATGCGGCCATTGGCCCCCTTTGTCGGGAATAGAGGCCAGATCGAGCGCCAGGGCTCTTTCTCCCGCCGCCAGCACGCCCTCTAAGGCGGCTTTTGCCCAGGAAAATTTTGCGGCCCGCTCCCTGGCTTGCTGGATTTCTTCGGCGGATAAAAACAGGCGGGGATGGGGGCGCAGCGGCAAAGGCACAGCAGCAGAAAGCTCCATCACGATCGGCTCCTCTTCCGGCTGATTAAGGGCCGCAATTTCCACAAGCGCGCTTTGCCAGGAAAGCGGCTCAGCTTTTTCGTGGGGCTGGAGACGAAAGATAACACGGGCTTCAGCGGATTGCTGGGGCGCTAAGGGCCCTATAATCGGCTTGTCCAGCTCCAGGGAAAATAAGCTGGGGCGGGGCTCCCTAAAACGCAGGTCCACGCGCAGCGGTTCGTCGCTGCGAGATGTTATCTGCAGGCGATGGACAATCTCGCGCCCTTCTGCGCTCGTTTGCCTGCCGAGCGGCTGAACGCGCAGCACATCGCGCACGAGCTTGACATCATCCAGCACAAGCCGTGTGTCCGGCAAAGGCTGATGATTCCAGCCGCCCGAATGAAAGCTCAAATCCTGGATCTGATCCCAGCCCAGAGGGCGGCGCGAGGGCTGTAAATCCACATTGCGCCGCAGGGAGATCTGCCGCCAGCCCGTCCAATCAATCTTCAAATGATAGAAGTAATAATCCCAGTCGCGGCCATTTTCGGGATTTTCAGAATTGGCCACAATCGTGATCATTTGCCCATTGGCTTTCTCGCTGTACAGCCAAAATACAAGCCTGTCCCAGGGCGTCCAATCTGGGGGCGCGTGGGGGACGCGCAAGGAGCTGTTTTGAGGCAGATTTTCCCAAAGCAGCGCCTTTTGTCCGCTGTGCACAGGCGCATTTGTAATGATGCCTCCGGGCCAGGGCTGGCTCGTCTCAAAATCGCTTATTACATACACAGCAGGCGCCGCCCCTGCGGCAAAAGACAGCATTAGCCCTAAGCCGCAATAAAGCTTCCACATGGCTGCGCCTCCTCTTGTATTGCGTTGCTTCTTTTTTCAGCACATAGACGCATTTTCCTTTGTCTCACAAAAAATAAAAGAGCCTAAGGAACAAAACAAGAAATAAGGAATTATTGGACGAAGAAAATATCCTGCCGCAGGACATGCATTAAGGAGGCCTTTATGGAAACAGGGCATGTGTTGGGGCTCATGTTATTTTTTCTTCTGGCAGTGCCGCTTTCTGCCGCGCCGCTGGAATGGCCAATGGACAGCCCCCTGGAGATCACACAATTTATTAATCTGGATAATGTGCGTTTCGCCGACGGCTTAATGAGCGGCCAATGCGCCTGGGATCCCCATTTTTATTTGCGCCTGCCAGCGGGCGGCATAAGCGCCCCAGAGCTCACATGGCTGGAAATACGATTGTATTCGTCGGCGCCCGCGGATCTGCTGGATATTTATTATCAGAATACGGAGGGCTATTGGTGCCTGGGCGGCAAATTCCCGATTGCTCAGGGCTGGGCTGAATATCGTGTGGATTTAACAAAAAATGTCTGGCGGGAGACGCGCACAGGCGAGGCCTCACGGCGCTGGGGCGGGCCGAGCGGCCGCGTCGTCAGCTTTCGGCTTGATCCGGGCAATGAAGCCAATCGCTGGATTATCGTCGATTATGTCAAGCTGATGCCGCCGCCTCAGGGGGCCCAAGAGGGCGTGTCGCCTGAGCCCCAAGGCGTGTTGCGGGGCCTAAAGATCCAGGCGCCGCCGCGTGGACAGGCGGGGCGCCCTCTGACTGTAGCTGTAGAATTGCAAGGCGATATGCCGCCCTCGCTAACGCAATTACGCACTTTTTTGCGTTTGCGTCAGGGACAGGCTGTATATTGGGCGCAGGAACAATTCCAACAGGCAGCGGCTGGGATCCGCTGGCAGGCACAGATCCCTGTTTCGCGTTATTGGCGTCCGAGCCTCTATGAGCTGGAAGCCGGGGCGTATGAATTGGCGCCTGGCGCGTCGGCGCTGTCCACACGGCAGCCTGTGCAGATTGATAATCCCCGGCTGAAAACAATTCAGCCCGCTCGTGTGCAGCTCAAGAGGCAGGGAGGCGATGCGGCTATTTTTGTGAATGGCAAGCTGCTGGCGGGCCTGGCCGGCTGCTTTCATAGCGGCGATTTGCTGCGCTTGCATCAGGAATTTGCGCAAGCGGGCGTGCATTTATTTTCGGATTGGTTCGGGACTTCTATTAGCTCTGATCTGGGCCATATCGCCCCTGATATATACGATTATTCCATCTTTGATCGCTATTTTACACAAATTCTGGATTTAGATCCGCAAGCGTATTTTTTGCCGCATATTGGCGTTGTCGCGCCCTTATGGTGGCAGAAGCTGCATCCGGAGGAATTGACAGTCTATGCGGATGGGAAAAAGGGCCCGCCTTCGTTTGCGTCGCAATTGTGGCGGGAACATTCCGGCGAGGATTTGCGCCGGCTTCTCGCCTATTTGCAGCGCGCGCCATATGCGGATCGGATTATTGGCATTATTTTTTATGGCGGCTATACGGCGGAATGGCAAATGTGGGGCACATGGCAGGAACATCGGGATGATTACAGCGCGCCTGCTGTGCGGGCCTTCCGGGCTTTTTTGCGCGAGCGCTATCGCACAGAAGCAGCTTTACAACAGGCTTGGAAGGATCCAGATGTGACATTCGCTACTGCCGAGGCTCCGGATTGGACAAAGCGCCATCCGGAGGGGCCTCAATTGCTCCGCAATCCCGCCACAGAACGACAGGCGATGGATTATTATGATTTCATCAGCGACATGACAGCGGAGGCCCTGCTGCATTTTGCGAGAATTTGCCGCGAGGAAACACAAGGGCGCTGGCTTGTCGGGACATATTATGCGTATTTGTCCGCCCACGGCGCCTTACAGGTGGATTCGGGCCATAATGCCGCGCGGCGCGTATTTGACTCGCCTTACATCGATTTTTTGATGAGTCCGCCGAATTATGATTTTCGCCGTCCCGGCGAGACAAGCACATTTATGTCCGCCACGGATTCTTTGCGGCTGCGCGGCAAGCTATGGCTCAATGAAGCCGATAATCGGACTTTTCTCAGCGATCCGTCGGCCGGCTATGGACGGGCAGTTACGCTGGAAGAAACATTGGGAGTGCTCTGGCGTGAGCTCGCGCTGTGCCTGACAAAGCGCGCGGCGCTCAGCTATTTTGATATGGCTGGAGGATGGTATTCGCATCCTGAGATTTTAAAAGCTTTGAGCCAAGCGCAAAAAATTATGGATAAAAGTCTGCAGGAACGACGGCCTTTTGCGCCGGAAGTATGCTTGCTTGTGGATCCCGCCAGCTTTACATATTTGCGGCCTACAGAGGCCGTGGCTTATCTCGTCCGCCAGCCCCTTGTCCATATGCCCCAAACAGGCGCGCCATTTGATTATTGTTTGCTGGAGGACATCGGGGAGCCCTGGCTGCCGGATTATAAACTGTATATTTTTCTGAATGCCGTGCACATATCCGCGCCACAGAGAGAAAAGATTGTCCAAAAGCTGCGCCGCAATCACGCCACAGCCCTGTTTGTATATGCGCCCGGCTATTTTCAGGGCCCTTCTGGCTCTGTGGACAATATGCAGCAGATAACGGGGCTGCGTTTTGGCACGCTGCAGGAAGCCCGGCCAATACAATTAGTCTGGGAGAGCGCCCCGCCGCCCCCAGGCCTGAAGCCCAATGAGCCCTTCGGCGCGGCTGTGCCTGTCAGCCCTGTTTTTTATGTCCAGGATCCGCACGCGGAAGTGCTCGCCCGGCTGACAAATAGCCCTTATGCTGGGCTTGTGCGCAAAAAACAGGAGGGCTGGACGGCGATTTATTCCGCCGCGCTCAATCTCCCTCCTGCCGTGCTGCGTCATCTGATGCGCCAGGCCGGCGTGCATATCTGGATCGACAGCGAGGAGGCGCTTTACACGGACGGGCAATACATCGGCCTCCATGCCTCCTCCCCTGGCGAAAAGACTCTGTGGCTGCCGCGTCCCGGACATGTTGTAGATCTGTTCACAGGGCAGCCGATTCCCGTAGAAGGCCGCTCCGTGCGCCTGAAAATGCAAAAAGCAGAGACGCGATTGCTGCAATTTTTCTGAATGGGAGCGGCTTTTGACAGGCTTTATGGCATAGCTTTCTTTCTGGAAAATTTCTTTTTCGTTTTTTGGGCCTTTTTCTGCGGATTAGTTTTGAAGTCTTCTTGAAAGCCTTTTGTAAGCGAATTGAGGCGCAAAGGATAAAATCAAAATTGAGATTAAGAAAAAATCTTCTTTTTGCTTTTTGGCAGGCCCGGATAAATAAGCACTTTGTATATTTTTAATTTTATTATAGAATAGCTATTTTCATATTATTTAAAGAATAATTAAAAATGAGTCACAACAAACAATTGTCCCAGCCCTCATTGGAATATCTGATTTATACGGAGTTAGAGGAAGGCCCCAGGGAGCTATTTCGCTGGGCGGCAGGCAGGCTGCAAGAAACGGAAACTTCTGACAGCGAATTAGCCGCCTGGCAGGCTTTTGTTTCCACGCTGCCGACGCATACGGTGCCTGCGCTGATCCGCACGCCCGCGGGAGATCGCTGGGGCTTGAAGCGTTATGTTTCTGGCCTGGGGCTCTGGCTTGTGACAGCGCCGCCGCAGACAGGCCTTTTGCCGGCCGACATGACATTTGCGCTGGAGATTGTGGGCCAGCTGGCATTAGCCAGTCTGGAAGTCAAATGGCTGCAAAAGCAGCTCCACGCCCAGCAGGCGCTGCAAAAACAATTTTTACGCCAGGCCATCTGGGAGGCGCGTTCGGATTT
>CAZUOJ010000092.1:0-14685 GCA_964622325.1 uncultured Armatimonadia bacterium | reverse complement strand
CGCACAGATACGCCCCAGGGCGTATCCTGGATGCTGATTATTGCCTCGGAAGATCCCACAAAAGAGGGGATGGATTATTATTCGGCGCGGCTAACAGTGCAGCCGGGGCCCTGGCAACGCGTGAGCCTGCATCTGAAAGAGGATTTTAACTTCAATCGCTTTCCGCGCGGCTGGGATCAGATTGACAGTATGACATTCCACGCGGCGGGCTGGGAGCAGCAGCTTAATAAGGAGGCGATTGTGTACGTGGACGAGGTGCAATTAGAGACACAGGGGCCTGTGCAGGGGCCACGTTTGAGCGATGAGGAATTTTTCCAGGCGTTGAATCTGGATTGGCCCGGACTGGAAAAAGTCAAACAGGCAGTGGAGGCGCAGGATTGGGCGGCGGCGCGACGGGAATATGTGTCCTATTTGCGTTCCACGCCGCGTCCCTGGCATTTTGATTGGCGAGCCAGGCTCACACAGCCCCAGCCCAATTATGATACGCGTCGTGCGGATGAGATATTAGCCCGCCGCTTTGTCGTCGTCAGCGTTCCGTATGACTTTAAAGGCGGGGATATTGATTGGACTGTCAATCCTACAAATCCTGTGAATCATGAATGGGTGTGGCAATTCAGCCGACATAGTTTTTGGGTCGATCTGGGGCGCGCTTATTGGGCGACATTAGATGAAAAGTACGCGCAGGAATTTGTCTGGCAGCTGCAAGATTGGATAAAAGATTGTCCGGTGCCGCAGCGAGTCAATAATGGGGTGGGATCGCGCTGGCGGACAATTGAGTGCGGCATTCGGATGGGCCAGACATGGCCCAATGCCTTTTTTTATTTCCTCTCTTCGCCCAGTTTTACAGAAGACGCCCTCATCAATATGATGAAATCCTTTGTGGAACATGCGCGCTATTTGCGGGCCTATCCCACAAGCGGAAACTGGCTGACAATGGAATGTAACGGCCTGTATCATGTGGGCGCGCTCTTCCCCGAATTCAAGGAAGCCGAGAAATGGCGGCAAACGGCAGTGGAGCGGATGTATGCGGAGCTGGAGAATCAGGTGTATCCAGACGGGGCGCAGATAGAATTGGCGCCGGGCTATCATTGGGTCTCGCTAGTAAATTTCAAAATGCTTTATGATGTCGCCCAGCTGACAGGATTTTCCTTGCCCCTAGATTATCTGGCGAAGCTGGAGCGGATGTGGGATTATTTGATGTGGATTGCCGATCCAGAAGGCCTGACGCCCGCTTTGAATGATTCGGGGCGAACAAATGTACGCGCTCTTTTGCAAGAGGGGCTAAAGTATTTTCCCACGCGCCAGGACTGGAAATATGTGGCCACAGGAGGCCGGGAGGGCGAGCCGCCTGCAAAATTGTCTTTAGCTTTGGCCTGGCCCGGGCATTATATTATGCGTACAGGCTGGGGCAGAGAGGATCTGTATTGTTTCTTTGAGGCGGGGCCCTTTGGCTATGGGCATCAGCACGAGGACAAATTAGGCTTTGTCCTCAGCGCTTATGGCAGCCCGCTCGTGATTGATACCGGCATCTATACATATGATGCCTCGGAGTGGCGGCGTTATGTGCTGGGGCCCTATGCGCATAATACAGTGTTTGTGGACGGCAAAGGGCAGAATCGCCGCGGCGAGCCCCGCGAAACATATGTGAACAAACAGCCCGAAACAAATCCCTGGCTTTCCACAGAGGGCGTGGATTATGTGGCGGGCATTTACAATGAGGGCTTTGGCAGCCAGAAGGAACGTCTGGCGACACATCGGCGCGAAATCATTTTCGTCAAGCCAGATTATTGGCTCATTGTGGATACGCTTACACCCGCAGACGAGCAGCCCCATCAATATACAGCCTATTTTCATCTGCGGCCGCCCGAAGCTCATATCGTGGAAGGGACAAAAAATATCGTTACGGATAACGGCGATAAGGCTAATTTAGCCATTCTGCCCGTGCGGCGGGATAAGGCGGGGCCACAGGCGCTGGAGGCGCGCGTGATCAAGGGCCAGAAAGAGCCGTTCCTGCTCGGCTGGACTCTGAAAAGTGGCCTGGAATGTGAGCCAATTCCTGTGGCTACATTTGAATGGCAAGCGACAGGGGCTTCGCAAATCGCGTATGTATTTTATCCGCTCCGGCCTCATGATAAAGAGCTGCCTCTCGTCACAGCCACAGCGGAGGGATTAATTGTGCAGAAAGCAAAGCAGCGGGATGAAATTAAGCTTGGCGATAAGCCCCGTGTCTTTATTATTCGCCAAAATGACAATAAAATGCAAAGCGTGCTGCAGGTCGTGCTGCCCTAAAGTGGCCCCTCCACGATGTCTGAATTTTACACAGTCAGGCTGAGAGCGGGAAACGGGAACAAAAAGCGCAATTAAGAAGCATTGAAAAATCTAAACGCGTGCGGCTGCGCGCCCATTTTTAAAAAAGGAGAACAATGCTTACACAAATTCCGGAACGCAGACAAATTGTCCAGGCGGACGCAGGACAAATATATGCGCTTTTGCAGACATCGCCTCAGGGCTTAACAAGCGAAGAAGCCGCCCGGCGGCTGCAGTATTTTGGTCCCAATATTGTCAGCCGCGCCGATCCCTATCCCATCTGGCGGATTATTGTGGATCAATTTGCCAGCCCCATCATCTATGTGTTGCTCATTGCCGCTGGCATCACATTTTTTCTCAAAGATTATAAAGATACAATCGTTATTTTAGCCGTTGTCGTGCTCAATGCCATCATTGGCTTTTGGCAAGAGTTTCGCGCCACACGGGCGATGGAAGCGCTGCGGCAGCTTGCTGTGCCTGTAACTACAGTCCGTCGTGACGGGCATTGGAGACAGATTTCCAGTGTGGAGCTTGTGCCCGGGGATGTTGTGGCTGTGGAAGCAGGCATGCGCGCCGCGGCTGACATGCGGCTGATACGGGCAGTGGAATTACAAGCAGACGAATCCCAGCTCACGGGCGAGTCTGTGCCTGTATATAAGCAGGCAGAGGCCCTGTCAGATCCGGAAGTGCCTTTGGCTGACACCTTCAATATGATTTTTGCCGGCTCCATGATTGTGGAGGGGCGCGGCGAGGCCGTAGTGGTAGCCACAGGGCCGCAGAGCGAATTAGGGAAGATTGCCCAGGCGGTGGCGGAAGTCAAGCCCACACAAACGCCTTTGCAGAAGCGGCTACATCGGATGGCCAACACATTAGTGTACGGCATCGTTATTTTAGTTTTTGTGACGATGGGCATAGGGATTTTACGCGGTCTGGAAGTCTTAGAGATGTTTATGGCGGGAGTGGCGTTGGCGGTCGCAGTGATTCCGGAAGGGCTGCCCATTGTCGTCACAGTGGTGCTTTCAATGGGCGTGCGGCAGATGGCGCGGCGGAATGTCCTTGTGCGCAAGTTGGCAGCGGCCGAAACATTGGGCTCCGTGGATGTCATTTGCAGCGATAAGACAGGGACAATTACGCAAAATCATATGACGGTGCAATCGCTCGTGTGGGGGAATTTTTTCGTTGCCACATCTCCGGAAACGCCGCTTTCCTGTCCGGAAGTGGCTATTGGTTCAGAAATCACATGTCCCTTAGAAGAAATTGAGGATGAACAATTGTTGCAGTCGCTGCGGCAGCTATTGCGGATTGCGGCTTTCTGCAATAATGCGGAATATGCCCATGATGAGGCCGGCACAGTGCATACAGCGGGCAGCCCGACAGAAATTGCTTTGTTAGAGGCAGCCGCAGTATTGGCTCCTGAGGTGTTGCACGAACGGGAAATAAAGCCGCCGCTGTCGGAAGTGCCCTTTAGTTCAGCGCGCAAATTTATGGCGACAGTGCAGCAAGAGGAGGAACACACATTAGCATTGTATGTCAAGGGAGCTCCTGAAGTCATTTTGCCCCGTTGCACGGAAGAATGGGAGCCCTTGACAAATGGCTCTGCGCCGCTGCGCCAGGCGCATTGGCTGGAAGTGGGGCGGCGTTTGGCGGGGCAGGGGCAGCGTGTTGTGGCCGTGGCGCGTCGTCCGTGGCCCAAAACGAATGTAGACGCGGACGAGATTCAGGATTTGATATTATATGGATTGATTGGAATGAGCGATCCGCCCCGTCCGGAGGCGGCTTCCGCTATCCGCGGCTGCCGTGAGTCAGGCATTCGCGTGATCATCGTTACAGGCGATCATCCGGAAACAGCCGCTGCCATCGCGCAGCAAATTCAGCTCATTTCGCCTGAGGAGGCGGCGCGGGAAGAATGTGTTATCAGTGGAGCGCAATTAGCCCAGATCTCAGAGGAGGAGTTTCCGCAGCGGCTGGAAAAGGCATGCGTTTTTGCCCGAGTCACGCCCCACGATAAATTGCGCATTGTAGAAGCGTTGCAGCGTCAGCAACATGTTGTCGCAGTGACGGGGGACGGCGTCAATGATGCCCCGGCCTTACGGCGCGCCGAGATTGGCGTGGCAATGGGGCGGGGCGGAACAGAAGCTGCGAGAGAAGCCGCAGATCTTGTCCTGCTGGATGATAGTTTTGCCTCCATCTATGAGGCAGTGAAAGTCGGCCGCTATATCTTTGAAAATATTCGTAAAGTCGTTTTCTTTCTCCTGTCCTCCGGAGCGGGGGCCATTATTGCCGTCCTGGGCGCTTTGCTGTTAGGCTGGCCGATTCCCTTTTTGCCGGCGCAAATTTTGTGGATTAATCTTGTTACAAATGGCTTGCAAGATGTCGCTTTGGCTTTCGAGCCAGGCGAAAGTTTTACAGTCCATCGTCCGCCCTATGGCACAAAAGCACGAATATTTGATCGAATTATTATTCTTTACACAGTTATTGTAGGCATTGTATTTGGCGTGGGCACATTGGCCGTTTTTTATTATGTGTGGGTGGATAGCGGAGAAAATGTGGGAATGGCCCGCACAGCCGCCGCAACATGTATAGTGCTATTTCAGCTCTGGCATGCCTGGAGCTGTCGCAGCCTTGTGTCGTCAATCGTTCGTATCCCCATACGCACGAATCCTTTTTTGATGGGCTCCTTGGCTATCAGCTTCGGAGCCCAGCAATTGTTTGTTTATTGGATGCCCATGCAAAAGCTTTTTGATACAATAGCATTGCCCGCCGCTTATTGGCTTTACATTCTCGTTTTAAGCTTCTCGGGCGTATTGGCGATGGAATTGGGGAAAATCGTAGTGCGGCGGCAAAAATGGCATTTAAGATATTAGCAAATTTAAATTTCGCTGGGAATGAGCTTGTCCCAAAAAAGAAAGATTCAGAAAATAAATTGATAAGCTCACGAGGAGCTTTTATGCACGAATAAAAGTGTAGAAGAAAAGAGGAATAAACAATGGAATTGGAGGAAAGGCGCGTTCCTGTTTCCCAGCTCACGGATGAACAATTGCGCCAGACACTGGATGATTATGGCATAGGCCTGACAGTACAAGAGGCGCGGCAGATTGCCGAATTTTTGGGCCGCGATCCCACAATCGTGGAAATGTATATCTTCAATTCAGAGTGGAGCGAACATTGCTCCTATAAATCCAGCCGCGCCACGCTGAAGGAATTTTTGCCCACAGAGGGGCCCAATGTGATTTTGGGGCCCCAGGAAGATGCCGGTATCGTGGAATTCACATGGCATGAGGGCAAGCGCTATGGCATTGTGGTCGCGCACGAAAGCCACAATCATCCTTCCCAGATTTTGCCTACAGAAGGCGCCGCTACAGGCATCGGCGGCATCGTGCGAGATGTAGATTGTATGGGAGCTCATGTCATTGCGACAGCGGATCCGCTCCGTTTTGGGGATCCCAGAGGCCGCTGGGCGGATCGCACTAAATGGATTGTCAGTGGCGTTGTGGACGGCATCTGGCAATATGGAAATGCTCTGGGCGTGCCGTGTTTAGCTGGCGATGTGTATTTTTCCCATACATTTGATGATAATTGCCTTGTCAATGTTGTGGCGCTGGGGATTGTGGCGGAAGAGGATATCATCCATTCCAAAGTGCCGCCGCAGGCGGCGGAGGAGCCCTATGATCTCATTCTGGTGGGCAAGCCGACAGATGATTCGGGCTTTGGGGGCAGCGCCTTTGCCTCCAAAATAATCAGCGAAGAAGAGGCGGAGGCTGATCGGGGCGCAGTGCAAGTGCCCGATCCTTTCCTCAAAAATGTTTTGGCTATGCGCAAAGCCAATGAGGCGGTGCGCCAACGCGCCAAGGAATTAGGCGTGGCCATCGGGATGAAGGACATTGGCGGCGGGGGGCTGGCCTGCGGCACCTCCGAAATTGTGGAGGCGGGAGGCTTTGGCGTGGAAATTAATCTGGATGATGTGCATATGGCGCTGCCAGATATGCTGCCCGAAACAGTCTGCTGCGCCGAAACACAAGAACGCTATGTGCTGGCGGTGCCGCAACGCTTTACGCCAGAAGTGCTGCGGATTTACAACGAGGAATGGGATTTGCCGAATATTTACGAGGGCGCCTGCGCGCGTGTTATCGGCAAAATCATCCCCGAAAGGCGTTATCGGCTATATATGGGCGGCAAAATTGTCTGCGATGCGCCCATAGAGAAAGTTACATCTGGCATTCAATATCAGCGCGAAGCTCGGCCCAGGGCTTATACGGGCACAGAGCCTGTTTTCCCCCAGCCCCAGCTCAAAGAGGCTATCCTTAAAGTTCTGGCTCATCCCAATGTCTGTTCGCGGCGTTATATCTATAGCGCTTATGATACGGAAGTGCAGGGGCATGCCGTAATCCGCCCCGGGGAGTCGGGGGCGGGCGTGACTGCGCCTCTGGACGGCAGCACAGCGGCTGTAGCACTGTCTGTTGATGGCAATCCGTATTATGGAGATATTTCTCCCTATTGGGGCGGCGCGAATGCTGTCGCTGAAGCTATGCGCAATGTAGCCGCCGTCGGCGCCACGCCTGTGGCTTTGACAGATTGCTTGAATTTCGGCAATCCCGAAAATCCTGAGCATTTCTGGGAATTTCGCGAAAGCGTACGGGGCCTGGCCGATGCGGCGAAGAATTTGTGGCTGAAAGGATATGAGAATCAGCCTGTGCCGATAATTTCAGGCAATGTGAGTCTGTATAACGAATCGGCTTCAGGCAGCGCCGTTTCGCCTTCGGCCATCATTGCCTGTGTAGGCATTATGCCTGATTATTCTAAAGCCGTAACAATGCAATTTAAGCAAGCTGGCGAGAGGCTGTTTTTAGTGGGGCAGCGGAAAAACGAATTAGGCGGCAGCGCTTTTTATCAGGCCATGGGGCTGGGCTTGGGAGCGAATGTTCCCCAGCTGGATTGGGAGCAAGAGCGCCACATGATTTATGCCGTGATAGACGCCATCGAGGCCGGCCATGTAGCTGCCTGCACGGATATTTCGGATGGAGGACTGATTACAGCCCTATGCGAGATGGCTATTGGCGGACATGGCAAAGGGAGGCTGGGCTTTGTGCTGGATATGCGGAAGATTGACACGGCCTTGCGGCCGGATATTTTCCTGTTCAGCGAATCCAGCGGCTTTGTGATGGAATGTCGCGCGGGACATGAGGAGGCGCTCCAGGCAATTTTTGCCCGCTACGGGCTGGAGCTTGTGGAAATTGGACACATTCAAATGGAGGCGCAAATAGAGATTATTCTTCCGGAGGGAGACAAAGTCACAATTGCGCTGGATGAAGCCCGGGAAGCCTGGCTTAATGGCTTGCCCAATGTTCTGCGCTGAGCCAGCGGCTTTGTGCCCCTTTCGGGGCTATAAAATATCGCTGCTTGTCGCATGCGCTGAGGCCCAATTTTTCTGCACTTTTAATCCCATAAAAATAGCCCAGCAATGCGGCGTATGGAGAGAAATTAGCGAAGCCGCGGAATTTCCACGCTGTCGCCCGAGCCATATTGCCAGAGGCGTACAATTTTGCCGCCGTAAAGCTTTTCTAATTCAGCCTTTTTAAGTGGGTCCTCGAGCCAGATTTGGCTTTGAGCGCCTTTCCCAGCGCCCTTAATTTTGCGCGCACGTTCGCCTTCCTCCAGCCAGCTTCCGGCAAAAAAATCATTATCTTTCAAGGCCTTTCCGTGTTCATCAAATTTGCCGTTGGCATAATAGAGCAAAGCATCAAGCGTAATGGCGCCATCCTCGCATTTCACAACAGGGCCCTCAGCTAGATGGGCTGTTTGATCTAGTCTGAGCCGCACATGTGCGCCCTGAGATGTTGCTTGCACAATCCGAAACATGCCGCTGCGTTTCTCATTAAAAATACGCACATAGCGTCCTACAGCAAAATCTCTGTGTGCTGCCAGTGGCGCCTGTACAATAATTTCTTGCGTCTCATAATTGGCCGCGACAATGCGCCCCGTGACATAGCCAGGCCCCAAATCGGGCGCAATTTCGCCAATTTGAATTTCCTTAATGAGACGGCCGCCGTTGGCTCTTGCTTGATAAATGAGGCCTAACGGACGATGGAGGCTTGTGCGCGTTGATGTTTTGGGCGCTGACAAAATTAGCGTATCTGTAGCGCCTTTACGCTGAATTTCTAATGTCAGCGGCTGCAAAGAAATAAGCTGAACAGCTTTAATCGTGGGCGTCTTTTGGAAAGCATCTAAAACAGAGAGAAAATAATTAGGCGAAGCGCCCTGAGATTGTTTTCGCACAAGCACATAATCCAGGCCCCAATCCGATGGGCGCGCCGGCGAACGGCCTCGTCCCATAATGATTTCTACAGGCCCCCCGACAGGCACAATATGCAAATGTAAGCGATCGCCTTCAGGCAAGCCATAATCCCAGGCCCAAAATTGGGGCTGGGACAAAAGGGCCCGGCGAATGTTCGTCAGAAAGCAGGGGAAATTGCGTCCTTTGCGTTCCCAGCGATCTGTATATGAGGCTGCAAAAGGCACTTCAGGCCCTGCCAATGTGCCCTGAGGCTGCGCTTGCCATTCCAAAGGCGGCGGCTGAGGGGGCGTCAAGGGCCCATGCCAGCTCTGATCATGCTGCGAGCCGCCATTGACAGCAAACAAATCCACAACATAGAAGCGATCGGCATCTAATTCTACTAATACACAGGTGCGCTCGTAAATGTCGACTCCGGCTGCCGGAGCCAATTTTTCTGGCTGGGAAGCGGAAGGCAAAAACATATGCGGCGGATAAGGATCATGGCGCGCCACGACTATATGAACGCCGTCCTTTTCAGCAAAGAGATTGCATTGCCCGCCAATATCCGCCGCGGGCTGTGTTTCATCCACGCACACGGTATTATGTGACATCACGCCGCTATCCCATTCCCTATAATCCCATGTAAAGGGATAGCCCAAATCTGGCAATAGCGCCAAGCCTCGCGCGAAAAGTTCAATATTAAGATTGTCAAATTGTCGATGTCCCAGAAGGCTGCTGTAATTAAGCGCCAGCGCCCGTCCTTTTGCCGGCTCAGCGCCTGTTTCGATAATGGCGCAGCCATAAGCATCCAGCAGCCGATCGCCCAGGCGAGGCCGGGATTCTGGCTTTTCGAGTGCAGCTTTCAACTCTTCTTCAGGATACGGCTCAAACAATTCGCCCTCATGCAGGCTGCCATCAATTTTGGTGCAAGCACGGGCAAGGCGGGGATCACGAAAGCGTTCAAAGCCATATAGATTCGGCGTGCTGATATACGAATAAAAGGCGGGAGCGCGGCGCAAAGGAAAATTAATATTGCCGCAATCGCCGATAGAAGGAATAAATGTATGTAAAATTGTCAAATCGATAAAATGATCAAATAAAGCTTTTCCCTTGGGATGTCCGAACAAATCGGGATATTTTTCTTTAGGAAAACGCTCGGGATAACGCTGCCGAATTTCTTCCATCAGCCGATTCACGCGAATGAAATCAAACTTGATTGTATTGTAATTGGGGCTTTCAAAGCTGCCGCCATCGCGCAGCACGCCATTGAGAATCATATAAGCGGCGCGCCCCTCGCCATGAAATACATAGTCAATCATATCCAGCGAATTCGGATGTTTTTCACTGTAATCATCCATCACAAGGGAACAGGCCATAGCCGCAGCCTGATGAAATCCCTCATTGCCGCGGATATAGCCCTTTAATATGGCCTCCATGCCTACGCGCAAAAGATTTTCTTCAATATAGTGCCGCAAATCCTTGCCCTCACGAATAGGCAGGCCTTTCTTTTGCAAGAAAGCAATCAGCTCGGGATCTTGATCCATATAATTCCAGAATGCATCATAGGCATAGGCTGTGGCTTCCAGGCAAAATGATTCCCAGATGAGATCTGTTATCATCCCGCCTGTTTTCCATGTATAATGAGGATCGCGGCCGCCGTACGGAGCAAAATATAATCGATCCTGGCGATCTGTAAAATTGGGATATTCGCTGGCGAGCCGGGCCAGGAGAATGCAGCCTGCCCGCGCGTAGCGCCTGTCGCCTGTCAGCAGCCAAGCTTGAGAGAGCGAACGCAAGCATGGAATTGTATTTGCTGTATAAGCCATATGAGCATATTCCATCAAAAAATAAAATGTTTTGTCGCCAATTTTGCAGCCGCTCCCATCATCCGGATATGGGCCAGATGTCATGTCGCCATTCATATAATCATTGGAAGGATAAAGTTCTCCGCCGGCCCGGCAGCGGACTTTGTACGGATGTCGGATCGGATCTATTGTCCACGCCGTCCAGGCATTGTATTTGCGCACAGCTTCGCCATGGACGGGACACAGGGCTAATGTATCATGATTAGGCAGCACACGGGGAATTTTTGTTGTGGGCTGCATTAGCCAGATGAATTCATCTGTTTGCGCGATAACATCGTCTGCAGCGCCATAATCGCGCCCAACGAAATATGTAATGGGATCGCCTTTTTTGATTCGTTCAAAAATTTTTTGCGCCCAGCCGTATGTAGCTAAATTAAGCTTCCCAAGGGCAATTCGTTCCGGCGTGTAAAATGTAGGGCTTTCTTTGGCCCAAAGCCTGGATAACACGAAAAAGCCTCCGACAAGAAATAGAAAAATGCGCATGGCTATGCTCCTCACATTTCATAATGACAATTCCATGTTGTCAGCGCCTTCCCTGCCTTCATGTTGTCTAAGAATTAAAGGAACTTTCGGGAGATGGGAAGAAGAGGAAAAGAGAGCTTTGCAGAATCGCCGTATGCGGCTTTAATTTAAAAAATAAAATTTCGTTATCGTTACAGCGCTTTTGGGATGTAAAAAGGAAGAGAACATGGAAGTCTTGTTAGCGCTTGATTTGGGGACATCCGGCTGCCGCGCAGAAATTTTCAGCCTACAGGGACAACGCGTCGCAGGACATTATTGTGAATATGGCTTGTTATCTTCCACGCCGGGCGCAGCGGAACAAGAGGCACAAACATGGCTGCAGGCTCTTGGCGATTGCGTCCGCAGTGCGTTCTCACAGCTTAAACAGGATCGTGTGCATATTCTGGCTATCGGGATTAGCGCGCAGGGACATTCCTGGCTTCCTGTGAACAGCCAGCTGGAGCCTCTGCGTCCCGCCCTGACATGGCTGGATACGCGCGCAGCCGATTACGCCCGCATGCTAGTGGAAAAATATGGCGTCGAATTTTGGGGCTGTGTAGCCGGAAAGCTGCCCGGGCCGTGGCATATGTTGCCGCAACTTCTGTGGCTTCGCGATAACGAGGCTTCTTCCTTAAAATCAGCCCGTTATTTTCTTTGTGCTCATGATTATCTTTTGGCTTGTTTAACAGGGGAAATTGTTACAGAGGCTACGAACGCGGCGACAACATTGCTATTTAACATTGTCTCCCTTTCCTGGGAGGAGTCACTCCTAGATGAATGGGAAATTGAGCCCACATATTTGCCACGGCTAAGCCAGGCGGGCACAACAGGAGGATTTTTAAGGCAAGAGATTGCCTCTCAATGGGGCTTGCCGGCGAAAATTCCTGTGGCGGTGGGGGCACAAGATCAAAAATGCGCAGCCTTAGCGGCGGGCATACAAGCAGGCGTAGCAACGGCTTCTTTAGGCACAGCTACAGCCATTTCTGCGCTGACGCCAAAGCCTTGTTTTTCTTTGGAGCAAGGCGCTATTCCCTGTTTTCCCTTTTTGTGCCCTGGAAGCTGGATATTAGAAGCGCCTCTGACAACGACGGGCGGCGCGCTCCGCTGGCTGCGCAATGTGCTCCATGCTGCTTCGTATGAAGCTTTAATCGCTGACGCCCAAAATATCTCGCCCGGCTCAGCAGGCGTTTTGTTCTTTCCCTATTTGGCTGGAGCGGGAGCGCCCTTTTGGCAGCCTGAATTGAGCGGAGCTTTTGTGGGCCTCAGCCTTGGCTGCGAATCAGGCCATTTAACACGCGCCTTGCTTGAGGCTGTGGCCTATGATATATATGCAAATCTTGAATTTATGAATGCTCTTGGCAGCCCTATAGAACGGCTTGTGCTTTTTGGCGGCGGCGCGCGGAGCCTTTTGTGGCCGCAAATTATTGCCGCTGTATGCGGCCTTCCCACATCAGCGGGCGCCGAAACAGAGGCTGCCAGCCGTGGCGCAGCTATGCTTGCCGCTCAAGCCATAGATATTGATCCTGCGCCCTTTAGTTTATCAGTGGAAGATGTGCCCGTGCCTGGGGGCTGGGAAGAGATTTATCAGCCTTTAAAAGAAGTTTATGCCCAGACACGCCAGGCCTATTTTTCCTTTGCCCATCATTTGAAATGCAAAAAATAAAATCTTAATATGCGAAGCTAAAATCAGCGGCTCTTGGATCTGCCAGAATTGTTAATAGAATACAAAGGCAATTTTAGAAATTTGGGAGGAAGAGATGCGAAAAAATTGCGTTTTGAGCCTTTTTGTTGTTTTGGGAATAGCTTCTATATGCCTGGCACAGCCTCTATTTCATTATGTTTCACATCCCGATCCCTCATATAATTGGGAAAAAATCAGCGAAAAAGAGGCTGCCGGAGGCGGCAAAATTGTTACATTAAAGCTGACATCCCAAACATGGCAAAACATCCTGTGGACACATCAGCTCGTGATTATGCAGCCGCCCCAACTAGAACAAGCGACAACAGCTGTGTTAGTGATTAGCGGCGGGAAAATGGGGGAAAGAGAACAAGGCCTGATGAGTCTGATAGCGGCATCTGCGAACGCTCCTATTGTTTATTTGGGAGATATTCCCAATCAGCCGCTGTTTGATAATCTCTGGGAAGATGCGCTTATTGCTTATACATTTCAACGCGCTTTACAAACACATGACATGACATGGCCGCTGCTATTTCCGATGACAAAAGCGGCAATCCGGGCGATGGATGCCGTGCAAGAATACACGCAACAACATTGGCCCCGTCGAGTAGAGAAATTTGTTGTCACAGGAGCTTCCAAGCGCGGCTGGACAACATATTTTACGGGAGAGGCTGATCCTCAGCGTGTGGCGGGCATTGCGCCGATTGTCTATGACAATCTCAATTTGCCCGCACAAATGGCCCATCAAAAAGCCAGCTACGGACATTACAGCAGCCAAATTGAAGATTATACGACGCTGGGGCTGCCCGATTTGTTACAAACGGAAATTGGCCGCCGTTTTGGAGAAGAAGTTGATCCATATACATATTGTAAAAAACTGACAATGCCCAAATTGTTGATTCACGGCACAAATGATCCTTATTGGGTCGTTGATTCCGTAAAACATTATTGGGATGATTTGCCGGCGCCCAAATATCTGCTCAATCAGCCCAACATTGGCCACAATGTCGATCCTGTGCGTTTTATCAATGCAGAAGCAGCATTTTATCTGTATTGTGCCGGCCGGATAACATTTCCGGAGCTCAATTGGCATTTTGAACGCACGCCTCAGGGCTTGAAATTGGGGATTGTCTCCAATCCAGCGCCTAAACGCGTGCTGCAATGGACGACAGAGGCGCCGACGCGTGATTTTCGCAAATCCCAATGGACATCACAAGAAGTTGCACAAGCAGAAGGACAATGGATTGCTGAATTAGCGCGTCCGCAAAAAGGCTACGCAGCGATGTTCGCGGAGCTCGTGTATGAAATGGCGGGGCGCGATGTGCCTTTGAGCACGACAATAGAAGTCATTGGCGCAGATGCCCAATAAGATTCCGTTAATGAGAAATTCACAGACACAAAAAACAATCTAAATTGGCTACGTTTAAATAGAGGGCTTCGCTTCGCAATATCAGGCACAAACACGAAGCCCTTTTTTGTTTTTTTATGAGGGAAAATATCAAAGATTAAGCTGTAATCATTCTATTCTATTTTGTCGTCTATTCCCGTGCTATAATTTATTAAAATTGAATAAAACATGGATTTAAGCTGTTTAAAATGATGGATACTGTGCTGGAAGAAAAAATAAAATTGGCGCCTCGTGAGCCAGGCGTGTATTTGTTCAAGGATGAATCAGGCAAGCCGATTTATGTGGGCAAAGCCGGAGATTTGCGTGATCGCCTGCTCCAACATCTCCGGGGCGACAGCTTTGGCGGTTGGGCAGCGATTATGCGGGAGCGGGCTTGTGATGTAGATTGGATTGTGACGCGTTCGGAGACGGAAGCTTTGCTTCTGGAAGCAAATTTGATTAAAGAATACAAGCCGCCTTATAACATTCGCCTTGCAGATGACAAAAGCTATCCTTATCTGAAAATTACGGACGAGCCATATCCGCGGCTGCTTGTGCTGCGCGATTTGCCGAAAGGAGCGAATGTGCATATTCCAGGGCGCCAGGGCCAGATGCGCCGCGGCTTCCATGATCCCAAAAGACATGAAGTTTATGGCCTGGGCCGCGGGCTTATTTT
>CAZUOJ010000091.1:0-15219 GCA_964622325.1 uncultured Armatimonadia bacterium | reverse complement strand
CTGGGCCTGTATCTGACGATTTTAGTCATTAGTCTGGAATTTCCTTTGCTGTTTGAGGCGTACGGATCGCCGGCATGGGGGCAAATTCTCTGCGGCTATATCGGCCTTGTTCTGGCGGGCATGAGCTTCCTGGCGATTGGCGTGTTCACAAGCTCCCTCACCTCTTCCCAAATCGCCGCCTGGCTGATGGGGACGCTGATTGTGCTGTTTTTCTGGCTCGTGGGCTGGATTGGCGTCGGCAGCACTGGCACGCTCGCTGATGTGGCCAAATCCATGTCCATTTATGAAAACTTTGGCGAACTGGAACGGGGCATCTTGAGCAGCAAAAGCGTGCTCTTCTTCTTAAGCTTGTGGGCTTTCTTTTTGTTTCTGGCGGTGCGCAGTTTGGAGAGCCGCCGCACTGTCTAGCGTACAAATTGAAGCCAGATTGGCGATAGCCCTCAAGAAAAAGCCTTTTCATCAGAAAAAAATGGCGTGTTTTTTATAGGCAGGTGAAAGAGAGATGTCCGAAGAGAAAGAACAAGCCCGGCAGACACAGGAAGCGCCACGGCCTTCTTTGCCTGTTATCAGTGAGCAAATGGCGACACTGGCTTATTATGGGCGTATCAGTGGCTGGGCGGGCGCCATTTTGTTGCTCGTTACCCTGTTCTGGATCAGTGTCGTCAAATCTCTGAACCGTTTGCCCATTAAAGTCCTGGGCATAGTGGCGCTGCTTTGTCTGGCGTTCTGGATTTACACCAATATCCATCAGCTCATCCTCAGCATTCGCACCCGCGGCGTGCAAAGCGCGCTGAATTCGGGCCTCTTCAGCCTGTTTATTTTAGGGATTATTGTGCTGGTGAATTACATCGGCTATCGGCACGAAGTCTTCCGCGTCGATCTGAGCAAGGGGAAGCAATTTTCATTAGCCGAACAGACGATAGAGATCTTGAAGAAGCTGGATAAGCCTGTGACCATTACGGCCTTTATCTCGGATGAATATTACAATGAGGAGAAGCTGCGCCGGCTGTTGCGGGAATATGATTTGCGGGGCGGCAGCAAGCTGGAAGTGCGTTTTTATGATTTCAAGACAGATATTGATAAGGTGCAGGAATATGGGGCGCGTTTTGATGGGACGATGTATGTAGAAACAGGTACGGGCGACAATAAGCGCAAGGAAGAGATTCAGGGCGGCACCGAGGAGCAAATCACCAGCGCCATTTTAGCGGTCACGACCGGCGAAAAAACCCGCATTTGTGTGCTGACGGGCCATGGGGAAGCCACGCCTGACGGCGGGGGCCCCGATAAGCCTGGCTTCAGCATGCTGAAAAGCATTTTGCAAAATCAGCAGTACAAAGTGGATACGCTCAATTTGCTGACGCAAAAAGAGCCGCAGGTGCCGTCTGATTGCAAGCTGCTCATTATCGCCGGGCCCAAATATGCGCCCACGAAAAAAGAAATGGACGCCATCAACAAATATGTGGATCAGGGCGGGAATGTGTTTTTAATGCTGGAGCCGCCGCCAGCGCCGGATTTTGCCGATTTTTTGAAAGCGCATGGCGTGACGCCGCTTGCGGGCCAAGTCACAGATCCGCTGAGCAGTGCGGAGGGCAATCCGCAGATTCTGGCGACTTTGCCCGAAAGCCACGATGTCACGCGGGGCTTGCAATTTATTATCTTGCCGACCTCCATTGCGTTTGATGTCCAGGAGGCGGAGCCGCCGCCAGCGATGCCGGGCTCGCCGCCGCCGCCCCAACCCAAAGCGCGTCCGCTCTTGAAGACAAGTGATGCGGCGAAAGTGGCGGGCTTCAGCGGACGCAGCGGGCCCTTTACGGTGGCAGTAGCTATCGATGAAAGCCCGCCGCCTCCGCCAGAGATGCCCGGGATGCCGCCCCAGGAGCCACAATCCAGCGAGCGGCGCGCCCGCATCATTGTCGTGGGAGACTCCGACTGGATTACGGACAATCTGATCAGCATGCTGGGCGGCTTTGGCCGACAAAATCTGGCGTTCGCTGCGATGGCCGTCAACTGGCTGGTCAAGAATGAAAAGCTCGTAAATATCCCGCCCAAAGAGCCGCCGGAAATGCCCTTTAATGTGACGGACGCGCAGCGGCGCTTCACCTGGCTCGTCACTGTAGGGATCGTTCCGTTGCTCATCATTGCGACAGGCGTATTTGTATGGTGGCGAAGGAGGGGATAAACGCCAATGATGCGCCGACACGGACGAGTTATTTTTGCCGGGGGCGTCCTTATTCTGCTGCTAATATGGGTGCTGACGCAAGAACGGGGCCGCGTGCCCGAAAAAGGCGAAATCTTCGGCCTGCGCACCGAACAGGCCAATGCCCTGCAGGTGAAAACTGAAAGCCAGACCATCACTTTGCGCAAAGAGGGCGAGCAGTGGAAGCTGGAGGAGCCCGTCAAGGGCTGGGCGGATAAAGATGCGGCGGAGCGCGCCGTCAATGCCATCGCCCGCCTGAAAGCGGAAAAGCGCAAGCACATCAAGGTCAGCGAGGATAAAGACGATAAATTTGGCCTGCAAAAGCCCAAATTGACGGCGACGCTCACCTATGACGGCAATCGCACCATTACTATGTATCTGGGGAAGCAAACGCCCGATAATTCGGAATATTACGCCCGCATAGAGGGGCGTGAGGAATTGTATCTCGTGCCGTCCTATGTATATAACGATCTGACGCAGAGCGTCGATTCGCTGCGCGATAAGGCGCTTGTGCATGTGAAAAAAGAAGATATTAAAAGCGTATTGCTACAATATCCGGATCGCGTGCTGGCCATCGAAAAGCGCGGCACCCCGGAGGAGCCCAAATGGTTCCTGACCCAGCCCTATGAAGCCAAGGCCGATGAATGGAACGCCAAGAGTCTGGCGGAAAAGTTAGCGGATCTGAAGGCGGATGGCTTTGCGCCCGAAAAGCCGCCCGCCGGGAAAAATTATGGCTTCGACAAGCCCATGATCAAAGCCACGCTCACAATGAAAGATGGCCAACAATTTGTGATTACCTTTGGCGGCAAGGGCCGCGAAACAATCTCCAGCACCTATGGCAGCTCCTCGGAGACCAAAGATGTCGTCTATGTGCAAGTCGCCGGGCGCCCGGAAGTCCTGCTCGTGGCCGACACGAATATGAGCGATTTGCAGAAGACCGATATGGATTTGCGGGACAAGCACCTTTTGGAAATCGCCAAAGAGCGCGTGCGGCAGATAAAAGTGGAGCGCAAAAAGGGGTTCTCGTTTACAGTGGAGCGCAGCGGACCGGATAGCTGGCGGATTGTCTCCCCCACTCCGATGAAAGCCAACCGGACAAAAGTGGAAGATATACTGTGGGATGTGTGCGAGCTGGAGGCAAAGGAATTTTTAGGCGAGCAGCAGGACCTGAAGAAATATGGCCTGGCGCTTGCGGATGTGATTGTGACCTTGACCGTGGAGGGCCGCAAAGAGCCCGTAAAAGTGTACATTGGCTATCAGAAGACGGATGGCGTGTATTATGCCAAGACCTCGGAAAGCCAGCAAGTGTACACCGTCGGCGAGATGCTGCTTCTGGATTTGCCCAAATCGCTGGATGAACTGAAGGAAACGCCCACCGCGTCCTCAACATCCACCTCATCCTCGTCCAGCTCGTCCGAAAAAAGCAAATAGAGGGCGAGCCTGCGGCCAATGATTTATTAAGCCCGCGGCCTTGGCAGTGCGAAGGCCGCGGGCTTACGAAGGGCTCAAATAGTTCAGCCCTGCCGCATGCCGCCACCGGAGAAAAGTTCTCGTTGCCGAAGAAAAAGCTAATCCGCCGCCTGTCTTGCCCCTCACCTTTCATCTGCATTGAATGATGTTCCCCTTGCAGGCGGCTTGACGAGGAGGCAGGATTGCAATATCCTGTTTTGAAAAGAAAACTTTCATATTCAGGCGGGAGGAAGAATTATTGGAGTATCATCAGGGCCCTGTAGCAGCATCATCATCTCAAGGCCTGCGCCATCCTCGTTATTTGCCTCATGTGCAAAATCCGGCGCGCTATTTGGGCTGTGAACACAATATCATCCTCAAGAATCCGGCGCAGATAGCGGTTCATTTTGCGCTTTGTTATCCGGATACATACGAAATTGGGATGTCCCATCTGGGCTCTTTAATTTTATATGCCGTCATCAACAGCCATCCACAGGCTTTTTGCGAACGAGTATATCATCCCTGGCTGGATGCGGCAGAATTGATGCGCCGCGAACATATCCCGCTCACGAGTCTGGAGACCCAAACGCCACTTTTTCAATTTGATGTCGTGGGAATAACCCTGCAGCATGAGCTGAATTACACGACTGTACTGTCGCTTTTGGAGCTGGGCGGGATTACTTTACGCGCCAACGAGCGGCAGCCGCAGGAGCCGCTTGTCATTGGCGGGGGGCCCTGCGCCTATAATCCCGAACCTCTGGCCGCTTTTTTCGACGCGTTTGTTATCGGCGAGGGCGAGGAAGTTGTCCTGGAACTCATAGATACCTATATTGCCGAAAAGAAGCAATGGCAGGGACCGCGCCAGCAGCCCCAACAAAGGGAGCATCTGCTGGAAAAGCTCGCGACCTTAGAAGGCGTGTATGTGCCCGCGTTAGGCCCCCATCCAGTCCGCAAACGCTTTGTGCAGGATTTTGAGCACGCTCCCGTCGCGACGCGCCCCCCTGTGCCCTACGCCGAAATCGTCCATGATCGGGCGCAAATTGAAATCAATCGCGGCTGCACCCGCGGCTGTCGCTTTTGCCAGGCCGGCTTCATCTATCGGCCTGTCCGCCAGCGCTCTGTGGAGACGCTCGTGGCGCAGGCGCTGGAATTAATTGATAATACAGGATATGATGAGCTCTCGCTTGTTTCGCTGAATTGTCCCGATTATCCCCATATCCTCTCTCTTGTGGATCGCTTAAATGAGCAATTAGCCGAGCGCCGTGTAGCCCTTGCCCTGCCTTCCCTGCGCACCGACAGCTTTAGCGTGGAATTAGCCGAACGGATCCAGCGCGTCAAAAAAACAGGCCTGACCTTTGCGCCGGAAGCCGGCTCACAGCGGCTACGCGATGTGATTAACAAGGGCGTAACGGAGGAAGATTTAATGCGCGCGGCGGAAGCCGCATTTCGGGCCGGCTGGCATCGTATCAAGCTGTATTTCATGATTGGCCTGCCCAGCGAACAAGAAGAAGACATCCGCGCGATTGCTGAGCTAGTGCGGCGTGTTCATACGCTGGGATGTGATATTCTGGGGGCGCAACAGGGACGGCTGACGCTGCATCTGAGCATCGCGGCCTTCATTCCCAAGCCGCACACGCCCTTTCAATGGGCGCGCCAATGTTCACTTTCGGAGCTCAATGAAAAACAGGCTTTGCTCAAGGAGCTTTTGGGACGCCAAAAACAAATCAAACTCGCCTTTCATAGCGCGGAGCAGGCCCTTTTAGAAGGCTTGCTGGCGCGGGGCGGACGTGATTGGGCGGATCTTATTGACGCAGCTTTCCGGGCGGGGGCTGTATTTGAAGCGTGGCATGATCATTTTGACTTTAATATCTGGCAACAAATTGCCGCGCAAAGGGGACGCGATTTGCTGGCGGAAGCAACACGGGAATGGCGCAGCGATGATCCGTTGCCCTGGGATCATATTTCCTGCGGCGTAACGAAAGAATTTCTTCTGCGCGAATGGGCGCGTGCCCAAGCGGGCCTTAACACCCATGACTGCCGCACGGGCCCTTGCGCCGGCTGCGGCCTGCAAGGCGTATCTTCGCAATGTGTCTGTCGGGAGTGAATATGCTGCGGGAAAGGACCTTTGCGTTAATTACTTTTCGGAAGACGGGCTGGCTGCGCTTTTTAAGCCATCTGGATGTGATGCGCGCCTTTGATCGGGCTATTCGGCGGGCGAAATTGCCTGTAGCATACTCGCAGGGCTTTTCGCCTCACGCCCAGCTCAGCATCGCCGCGCCCTTGCCTGTGGGCGTGGCAGGCGAAAACGAATGGGCTGGCCTGCAATTAAAAGTGGAATGGGATCCGCGCGCCCTGCACAAAGCGCTCGCGCGCCAATTGCCCCCCGAACTAGGAATTGTGCACGTAGAGATGTTGCCGCCGGCCAAGCGTTCGTTGTTTGCGGATCTTGCCGCGGCCGATTATGTCGCGGAATTAGATGTTTCGCCACAGGGACTGATAGAGGCTTTACAGGTTCTGGAGAAGAAACAACACTGGATTGTGCATCGCGTCACCAAATCTAAGGAATTAGATGTGAATCTGCGCCCCCGCGTGTTAGCCTTGCGTCCTGAAGAAAACAAATTGTTCATGCGTTTAGGATTGCGTGTTGATAATTTGGCCAAGCCAGAGGAAATCATCGCGCTATTGCAAGAAATTATGGGCCAGCCAATCGAGTCATCCTTAACGCGTTTGCGCTTATATACAGAAAAGCAGTTGCCCTTTGCTGCATCTTTGTAAAATTCCAGGAAAATCCCGTTTCATGAGCTAGCTCAAAAAGCCCTTCGCAAAGCCTTTAAAAGCTTGGCAGGGGAATGGGACAATTATTGGATGCGTGATGCTAAAAGAAGGACTGATTAGTTCATGGCCACAGACATCATAGTCAACGCGGCAGCGCCGCGCACGCGCGTGGCTATTTTGGAAGACGGGAAGCTTGTCGAATTGCTTTTAGAAAGCGAAGAGCGCGTTGTCGGCAATATTTATTTGGGGCGTGTGGAAAATGTCGTGCGGGCTCTGGACGCGGCTTTTGTGAATTGTGGCATTGAGCGCAATGTATTTTTGCATGTTTCAGACGCTTTAGAAGTGGAGCCCACACGGGAGCAAATGCGGCATAAAATGGAGGCTTTTCCCCCTATTTCGGAAGTTGTGAAAGAGGGGGACGAATTTCTTGTGCAAGTCACAAAGGGCCCCGTGAATGAAAAAGGCGCGCGGGCAACGCGCCGCTTGGCGTTGCCCGCCCGTCATCTTGTGCTGTTAGCCGATGGCCGGGGAAGAATTGGCGTTTCCAAAAAAATAGAGAACGAAGAGGAACGGGCGCGTTTGCGGGCGCTTGCCGCTAAAGTTAAGCCCGAAGGCTTTGGCTTAATCGTCCGCACACGGGCCGAAGGCGCCGAGAGGAAAGATTTTGAGGCGGATATTAAATTTTTGATGAAATTATGGCGTTCCATTCAAGCTAAAGCACGGCAGGAAAAGGCGCCGGCTTTGATTTATGAAGATCTGAGTCTCGTCTTTGAAGTTTTGCGGGATATTTTTGATCCTAAAGTACGCAGCTTTGTTGTGGATGACAAAATCACATACGATAAAGTCCTCAATTTGCTCAACACACTGGCTCCGGAATTGCGCTCGCGCGTCAAATTATATCGGGGCGAGGAGCCCATTTTCGTGCATTACAATATTGAAGCGGAAATTGAAAAAGCGCTGCGCCGCAAGATCTGGCTGCCACATGGAGGCTATATCACGATAGACACTACAGAAGCCTTAACGGCCATAGATGTCAACACAGGGAAATTTACGGCCAGCAAAAGCCTGGAGGAGACAGTGCTGCGCACAAATATCGAGGCGGCGCAAGAAATTGCCCGCCAATTGCGCCTGCGTGATATCGGCGGCATTATTGTGATTGATTTCATTGATATGGAAAATCCTGAGCATCGCCAACAAGTCATGACGACATTTCGGGAGGCTTTAGAAGCTGATCGTATGCGTACCCGCATCATGCACATTACACGCCTTGGGCTTGTGGAAATGACGCGTAAGCGCACAGGCGAGGGCTTGAGTCAGCTTTTGCAAGCGCCGTGTCCTCATTGTGAAGGCACAGGCCGAATGCCCAGCCCGGAAGCCATGTTTTTCCGAATTGCGGAAGCGCTACGAAAAACAGCGCAAGAAAATCCTGACAAAGCGATATTAGTCAAAGCCAACCCGGCTGTGATTTTGCTGCTCGTGGGATCCCTGGGCACGGCCGCCACGCAAATGGAAGAACGGCTGCAACGCCATCTTTATTTTCGGGCGGATAGCGACATGGATCCAGACGATTTCGTGATTATTGTGGATAATGAAAGACGCCTTCGCCGGCAATGCGCCCAATTCCGTAAAGGACAAAAAGTCGCTTTACAAGCAGAAGAAATCGTGTCCCGCGGCGCGGAACAAGGGCTCACGGCCATTCATAAGGGCTTTGTCATTGAAGCGCCTGAAGCGCCCAGCGACATTGAAGCGCCTGTGCCTGTGCGCTTGATTGAAGTGGGCCGCTCCCATGCCGTGGCGACTGTCCTGGGGCCCCGCTAAAACTTTCTTATTAGGGCAGAAAAGGAGGACAACAGGCTTTGTATTCCTTTTGGGGCTGTTGACATAGGCCTGTTGTTCTCTAAATCGTATGCCTTTTTCTGCTCTTCTCGCTCTCTGATTTCTGCTTATGCCATTCCAGGAGCCTTTCTGCGTATACATCAGGAATGTCTAAAGAGCCCAATTCCACAGGATAGCTGCCCCGGGGGCCATGCGAATCTGTGCCTCCTGTGATATACAAGCCCAGCCGTTGCGCCAGGGCAATATAACGCTCCGTGAGCGCAGGCGTATGAGCTGTATGATAAGCCTCCAGGCCTCGAATTCCGGCGCGTACAAGCTCGGGAATTATCGTTTCCTGGGGCAGAAGGCCGGGATGGGCCAAAACAGGCAAGCCGCCGGCCTGCAAAATCAGCGCAAGCGCTTTTTCAAAAGGCGTGCGATAACGTTTCTCGTAAGCCGGACGGCCTTGCTTAAGGAAGCGTTCAAACGCTTCGGCGGGCGAAGCCACAATGCCTTTTTTTGTTAAAGCCCACGCTACATGGGGGCGGCCAATGGCTGTTTCTGCCTCTCCTGTTTCTTTTACGGCCTCCCATATATCTTCCATCTGGATAGCAACGCCCATGTTTTGCAAGCGTCCCACGATGCGCTTCATCCGTTCCACGCGCTGCTGTCGTACATGTTGCAATTCCTGGACAAGCGGAGGATATTCTGAATCCACAAAATAGCCTAAAATATGGATTTCAAAATCTTTCCAGCTTGTGCCTATTTCCACGCCAGGGATATAAAGCAGCCGGCCAGCAGCGGCAGCGAAAGCCGGCGCATTGCCCGCCACTGCCTCATGATCGCAAATGGATACCGCTGTGAGGCCTTTCGCCTCCGCTTCGGCAATGATTTGTTCCGGCGTATAGGAGCCATCCGAAATTGTCGAATGAATATGCAAATCAATGGCCATGATCCGTTCGTTTCCTGAATGGCAAAATGGGCATAGCCGGGCCGTTTGATGATATATGGATAGGCTCGCGCTTCTTCTTTTCCCCTGCCCCATTGGCACGAAAAGCTGCAGAGTTCATGCTGTTTTCACGCCATCATTTGCTCCAGCCAGTGATTTAACAATTTCAGGGCGCCTTCTTTATCGAGGGGCCGATTCATATTGCCGCAGCTGGCTTGCTGGATGCAGGCCGGACAGCCGGCAATGCAAGAGCAGCTGGCAATTGTCTCTCGGGCGGCCTGCAAGAGCTCGGCCACAACATCAAAAGCGGCGGGCATTATGCCAATTCCGCCTGGATAGCCATCATATAAACAGATGGCGGGCCCCGCCACATCCGGATGATATGGCGTGGACATGCCGCCCACATCGTGTATATCACAGGCCACATAAAGCGGCAGCAACATAATCAGAATATGTTCAATCGCATGCAACGCGCCAGCCGTATCATATGTTTCTTCAGCCGGAAGTTGCATGGCTGGAGGCTGCGGCAAAAGCCACAAGCCTGTTGTCTCAAATTCCTCTGGAGGCAGCTCCAAAGGCTCACTGCCCAGGATTTGTTCTGAAATCTGCCGAATTTTTTGATAGCCGACGACTTGCGAACGCACAGAAACGCTGCTTAATTCCCAGGCTAAGGGGCCTGCTTGCTTTTTTTCGGATTCTTCAGGGAGGCGACGCACTTCAGAGACAATAAGCGGCTGTGTATAATAATTCGCCTCCACAGGCTCCACAACAGCTTTTTGGGCCTGCACATCTAATTGCCGCACTAGATATGTTTGCCCGCCATGCAGATAAATGGCGCCCTCATGGAGCATCCGAAAAGCCGAAGCGCCATCCATTGTTCCAATTAAGGCTTGTTTTTGATTATCGTAAATCTCGTAGCCCTCGCCTGTTGTGCTGCGGATGTTGATTTCCCCTGCTGGATAAAGATCTGGATGAATCCAGTGCCAGCGCGTACGCTTCAGAATATAGTTTTCCTCGCGCAATATGTCCAGAATTTGCGGGGCAAGAGCGCCAAAAAGCGGCAATTCTAGCTGCTCCAGCGGCTGTTCATAGGCAGCGCACATCAAATGGCCTGCCAAAATATAGACATTATCCGGATCAATAATAGCACGCTCGGCCTGGCCCTCGACAATGTACTCCGGATGATTGACAATATATTGATGCATGGGGCCATTGAGCCCTATCAGCACCGCCAGAGAGTCTTCCGGGCCGCGCCCGGCGCGACCAATTTGTTGCCATGTGCTGGAAATTGTTCCCGGATAGCCAGCGAGAACAACAGCCTGTAAACCTCCAATGTCCACGCCTAATTCCAGAGCCGTCGTGGCTGTCACGCCTAATAATTCTCCGGCAAAAAGCTGGCGTTCGATTTCCCGGCGTTCTGCCGGCAGATAGCCGCCGCGATACGCCATTATCCGCTGTTCCAGGCCTTCGTGCCGCAGCAATTCTCGGGCATAATGCAAAATCAGTTCCGCCTGACGGCGCGCCAGAGCAAAAACAAGGCAACGGACATTATGGCGCACAAAAAAAGCCAATAAATCCGCGGCCTCCAGATTGCCGCTGCGACGCCGTCCTGTCGCTTTCTCAATAACGGGCGGATTCCAGAATACAAGGAATTTTCGGCCCTGGGGCGCGCCATCGGCTTGGATAACGCGAACAGGGAGCCCTGTCAGGCATGCTGTTAATTCTTCTGGATTGCCGATTGTGGCTGAACAACAGATGAAACGCGGCTGCGAGCCGTAATGCGCGCATAAACGACGCAAGCGGCGGATTATATTTGCCGTATGCGCGCCAAAAACACCGCGATACACATGCACTTCATCCAGCACCACAAACCGCAAATTCCGCCAAAAATCTGCCCATGTATAATGATAGGGCAAAATGCCCACATGGAGCATATCTGGATTTGTCAAAACGACTTGCGCTTCGCGCTTGATTTGACGGCGTCGTTCTGGCGGCGTGTCCCCGTCATATGTGTCTGCTAAAAAATAATCCCCGGCACCGAAATCGCGCAGCTTCCGCAATTGATCTTGTGCCAGCGCTTTTGTGGGATAGATAAGCAATGCCCGCTGCCCGCTGTTGCGGCACAAAGAATCTACAATCGGAACAAGATATGTTAATGTCTTGCCAGAAGCTGTGCCGGATACTGTGCAGACATTTTCGCCCGCCAAAATCGCAGCAATCGCTTCGGCTTGATGGGAATACAGGCGTTTGATGTTCAGGGCGGAAAGCAGCGCGCGAACACGAGGATGTAAAGGCAATTCTGTCTCGGCCCAGCAGGCGGCACGAGCCGGCAGCTCCCAGACATGTTTTATCTGTCCGGCATATTTTTCCTGACGCCGAATTTCCTGCAGAAGATATTCTACATCCATGCCGACTTAATCAGGCTCTGATGACACACGGGCCCTTTTTGCTCATGTATTGTCTGGCTCTTCCTGCTTTTCCGACTTCTCCCGCTTTTCCAACTCTTTTCGCTTTTCCGGCATTTCTTTCTGTGAAGCCGTGTCTGCTTGTTTGGCGTGCGCGCGTTGGCGTCGTTTTTCTACAAGGCGCCCCAGCCCTATGCTCAAAAAATAAAGCGCAATCATAGGGGCTGCCAGCAGCGTCATTGTGTACCAGTCAGGCGTGGGCGTGGCGACAGCAGCGATGATGGCAATGAGAACTACAACCCAGCGCCAGATGGCCAGCAATTTCTGGCTGCTCACAATGCCTAAATACACAAGCATCATTACGACAAGCGGCAACTCAAACACAAGGCCAAAGATTAAGATAAGCCGCAGCAAAAAATACAGATAGGAGACAAGATTTAATTCTACAGCCACATTCAGGCTTTGTGTCAGGCGGAATAAAAAGGCAAAAATGGAGGGCGAAATGACATAACAAAAGGCCGCCCCGCTTACAAAAAGCACAATGGAAAAAGGCAGCAGCCACCACAAAGCGCGCTTTTCGTGCGGATACAATCCCGGCGTAATAAAAAGGATAATTTCCGGAATCCAGGCCACGGCAGAGACGATCACGCCTGCCACAAGAGCAATCTGCATCAACAAAATAAATCCGCCTGCCGGATCAAAAATCCGGAAGGCAAAATTATCAATATGGGCGCGTCGTGCCGCTTCTAATGCGGGATATTGCAAAAAGGAAAATAAGGGCTGCCGAAAAATCCAGGCAATCGTCGTCGCCCCGGCAATATACAGCACGCAGCGAATCAATTTGATGCGTGCAACCTCTAAATGATCCCAAAATGTGGGCTCACTTGCCGGCTGAGACATGGCCAGCTCCTTACTAAAAAAGCCCGACAGCTCCTGTCGGGCTTTAGGGCTGCGCTCCTGACAAATGAATTTCAAATAATTGTGATTTCTGTATCCTTATCAAAAACATGACATTTCGTCATATCAAACACTACTTCTAGAGGCTCCTGTTCGCGTGCTTTTGTGGCGCTGTCCAGATTAATCACGAGATCATCTTTGCCCGCCTTAACATATAGCACGCATTCCGCGCCCATCGGCTCGATGACTTCCACATCTACTGTCACTGTATTATCCGGCGTGGGCTCCACGGCCGCAGAAAGCGATTTATCGTAAATATCGCTGGGACGAATGCCAAAGATTACAGGCTTGCCCACATAATCCTGCAATTTGGGCGCACGCGCCTCATCGACGCGTGTGCGGAAGCCGTCCGCCACGACATAAATGCCGCTATCCTGGCTTTCTATGCGCGCTTCGATGAAATTCATCGGCGGGCTGCCAATAAAGCCCGCTACAAAGCGATTCACGGGATTGCGATAAATGTTCAGAGGCGTATCCACTTGTTGCACGACGCCGTCCCGCATCACGGCGATGCGATCCCCCATTGTCATCGCTTCCACTTGATCATGCGTCACATAAATCGTTGTGATGCCCAGCCGCCGATGCAGCTTGATCAATTCGGCGCGTGTTTGGATGCGCAGCTTGGCGTCCAGATTCGACAGGGGCTCATCCATTAAAAACACAGCCGGCTCGCGGACAATCGCTCGTCCCACAGCCACACGTTGCCGCTGCCCGCCCGAAAGCTCCTTCGGCCGCCGATTCAAAAGCCCCTGTATGCCCAACATCTCGGCCGCCTCAGCCACGCGCCGCTCAATTTCCTCGCGGGGCACTTTCCGCAGCTTCAGCCCAAATGCCATGTTTTCATAAACTGTCATATGCGGATACAGCGCGTAATTTTGGAACACCATCGCTATATCGCGATCCTTGGGCGACACATCATTGACAAGCCGGGATCCAATCCAGATTTCGCCCTCCGTCACTTCCTCCAGCCCGGCAATCATGCGCAAACAGGTCGTCTTGCCGCAACCCGACGGCCCCACTAAAACAAGAAATTCCTTATCCAGTATCTCCAAATTCACATTATTCACAGCCACGACATTGCCGAAGCGTTTTGTTAAATTGACTAATCGCACTCCCGCCATGGGAAACGCACGCTCCAAATGAAAAGCTTTTTATCCTGTGGAGGCAATTTGTGGATAATAGCAACAATCGGCCCGCGTGTACACGGGCCGAGCCTTATAAAATTATAATTCACAGCTGGGCAGCTGTCAATGCAGCCAAATTTGGGCGCACTTGCTGCTTTTAAATACATTTCCTGTCTGTGCTAACTATTTTTACGGAAAAGATTACAATTTATATTTTTTTCTTTAAAAATTACTCCCAGGCTGTTAGGAAAACATTTTTCATTTTAGGCTTCTTATGCTTCGGGCGGCGGAATGCTCCAGGGCTCTCTTTGGCGGAACTTATTGTGAAAAAGATTTTCAATCACGCCTCTATTCTCCAGTTGCATCATACACGCGCGAATGCAGCCTCGGGCGCCGCACACGGCATAATAGCCTGTGGCATCCAGCAACATCTTATAATAATCCACAACACGCCCGCTGGGGAATTCTGCCGTCTTGCGCCAGGCCGCGCCCGCAATTGTATAGGCTAATTTATAGGCTTCCTCTTCAGAACATTTTTGTTTGGCTACATTAAGCCGCAGGCCAGGACAATCTTTGGCTAAAAAGGGCGAGGCCTCCACATTCAGTCCATGATGTGTGAGCGTGCATTTGCCCATATCCACATCCGCCCATTCAATTATGTGATCCTCTATCTGGATCCGAACAATTTTGCCCTCGTTGATATGCGGAATACAATGGCCCGGACATTCCTGGACGCAGGCCATGCAGCGATTACACAAGGAGGGCGGCTGAATGGGATCCGGCTCCAATTCTGCATCTGTGATAATCATCCCCAGGCGCTGGCGCGGGCCAAATTTTTTTGTGAGAAAAACTTTCGCCCAGCTCATTTCTCCTAGCCCGGCTGCCACCGCCGCAATGCGAATAGCCGGATAAATGTCTGGCCCGGGCTGGCCCGGCCGCAATGGCTCCATTCGCGGCATAACTTCTGGCACGCCCGGATAAATGGGAATAGCTTCGTAGCCATGATCCTCAATGAAACAGGCTGTTTCGTATGTGGCTTTCGGCCGAAAGAATGTATTGAGCTTATTGTAGGCATAAAAAGTATAATTGCTCCAATGTGTGCCTTCTTCAATGCCTCGATAGGCGCCGCGAGGAATGCGCCGCAGCGTAACGATAATAGATTTTGCCTTCGGATAAATTAAAGCGGGATTCATTTGCTCCGGGGCATTGTGAAAACGGGACACAGGGGCAATGCCAATCATATCCAGCCCCCGGCTATACGCAAATTCTTTTATCTTTTGGGATGTAAGACGCATTCGGGCCTCCTTTTTATGCTGGGCACGGGGCTACAACTTAAGACGGGAGATCCTGCTATTGCCCTTCCTCTTCCCGCGCCCGAAAGCCCTCGGGATCTGCGCAGCCCCGGCCTTTGACTTCTAAATTGAGCGACATGGGCTGCCCGATGGCATCTAAAGCCCAGGGCTCCCGCCAGCGAAATTCATTTACGAATGTATTGCTGAGCTTGCCATTGCGCTCCAGCGCATCCAGACATGTGCGTGTGCACAATGC
>CAZUOJ010000090.1:0-15615 GCA_964622325.1 uncultured Armatimonadia bacterium | reverse complement strand
TGCCCGTCCCCCAGAAGTGCAAGTCGCCCCTCGCGCAGGGGCGTGGATTGAAACAGGACGGAAAGGTTATCTTTGAGAACGGCCGCGAGTCGCCCCTCGCGCAGGGGCGTGGATTGAAACCCTGCCCTGCCTTGTCCAGGGTATAGCAAGTCCACAGTCGCCCCTCGCGCAGGGGCGTGGATTGAAACGTCCAGCCCCAGTCCACGCCTATGAGCGTGCGCAGTCGCCCCTCGCGCAGGGGCGCGGATTGAAACTATAAGTCGGTCGGGAAGGACATATATGAGCTAAAGTCGCCCCTCGCGCAGGGGCGTGGAACGAAATTAGAAAAGAGGATACTCTTTACGGAAAATTCTCCAGGCGGATAATTCGTCAGTTCAAATTTCAGCATCAGTTCGTTACGCCTCAGGAAACACAACGAACTTATCAAAACAGCAAACAGGGCTACTTTAGGAGCAAACTATCTTTGGGGATACTTCCATTCTCCAGGAAGCAGGCAAAGGGAGAAGCCCCCCAGACTTCGCGGCCTCGGGGCAAACGAGAAAGCCTTGATATTATGCTGGCAAAAGGCAACTGATTATTTGCGTGGCGCTGCCGTCTCGCCTTTTTGTTCCAGCTGGAAGACAGCATAAGTGTCCAGGGGCGCCAGGCGCATTTCGTCTGTCCCCACATACATGATTTTCCCGTCTGTGCCCAGGGACATTGCCCGTGTGTTGGATAAATGGAAGGCCACTTCGACGGGGCTTTCGCTCATATTGACCACCCACAACAGCTGCGCCTCGCCGCAGGGCAGAATCCGCCAGAAGACCTCCCTGGCTTTGTCAGGGGGCGAGACCTGAATAAGCCGAACGGGCTGTTTCGGCCAGAAATCGGCCAAAAACTCACGCACCAGCGTGCGGGCTTCGCCGTTCGTGAGCTGCGCCCGGGGCACAAAAATCAGGCGGCCCCGGCCCAACGGGACCACCTGACGGGCCCGTCTGGGGGCTTCTGCCTTTACCTGGGCCAGCTTTTCGCTGATAGATAATTGCCCATACAGCGCCGAAAAAGGCTTTTCCGCCACATACAGGACCTGTCCGCCGTTCCGCACATACTGTTCCAGCGTCGCGCCCGCATCATTTTCCGCACTTTGTCTCCTCTCCGCTCGCCAATCGTTCAGCAACACATCATCACATAATATCAGCTTGGGCGGATTGAGCTCTGGCAGGCGGACTAAATCTTCACTGTGCAGGGCGCGAAAAGGCACGCCGAGATTGTATAAGGCTTGCTTCATCAGGACATGCCGGGAGGCGATGGAGCCGCCCAGCAAGCCGTCCAGGCTCTGACTCGAAACCCATACAGCTGGTTCATCCCGGGCGGCAATGAGCAGGGGCTCCAGCCGCTGTTCGATCAGCCCATAAATCTCCCGCACTGCCTCGTAACTGGGCTTTTTCTGGCGATCCGCCGTCAAGATGCCCCAGCTTTCGCCCGGCGCTTGTTCCGCCAGATTGCCATCCCAATACCACTCATCACAATACACATATATGCATACGCCCGCCACCTGGGAATGCATAAACAGATTCATCAGAACTTGCTTTGTCAGACGGGCAGCGCGCTCCGGCCCCAGAGGAATGCTCAAAAAGCCTGTCTCCGTAATCAGCACCGGACGCTGCGGCGTGTGCGAGATGAGATCGTTCAGATAAGCATTGAACCAAGCCCAATTTTTGTGCCAGAACCAGTAAAGATTATCCCCCTGTACTTCCAGAAACTGCAGCCGCGCGTCTTCCGTGGCCGGATCCCAGCGCAGGCCCATTAACTTCGCATAGGAGACATTGAGGGCAGGGGCGACCGCCTTGACGGCCTCATAGCCCGCCCGCATGTAGCTGTCAAACACTTCACGCAAAAATAGCCACCACTGATAGCGCACTTTGCCCTCGCCCGGCGCCTGCACCTCGCTGAGCGATGCAAAGTTCGTCCCGCACGCGGCATTAAATCGCTCCACTGTCCCAAATCGTTCTTGCAGCCAGCGCGCAAATTGCGTTTGTGTCACCTCATCAAAGCCCAGATAGCCCCAATTGCCCTTGGCGTCCTGCCCCACCAATGAATATTCGTTGCCCAGAAGCAAAACCGGACAGCCTTCCGCCCCGGCCACTTCTTCCGCCGCCTCGCGGCAAAGCTCGCGAAAGCGGGCGATATTCTGCGGATCCGCGAAGGCGATGCCGCCCTCTGTCCCGTCGGCAAAGCGTGATTTCGTCAACCCACTGCGGCCCACAGTGGGCACCATATAAAATCCCTGTTGATAGCGTCCCTCCACTGTCTGGCGTTTGGCCGGGCCCCATGTGCGCAAACAATTGATGTGCGCCTCTTTCAACAAAGCCGTATCTTGGGCGATTGTCGCCTGGGAAAGATTCCAGTGTTCCTTGAAGTGCCAGGGGGACCAGCCGATGCCGCGCAAGAGAACGTGGCGCCCCGACTGCGTCGTCACTGCGCCCGCCCATATCGCTTCTTGTTTCAAAAATGATACAAGGGCTATTGCGAGTATGAACAGCAGAGAAAAATTGACGCGCTTCCCGTGCATTGATTTTTTTCTCCCGGAAAAAGTTGAGAACATTTTTTGCGTTGCTATTTGTAATTGCGCAAGATTTTATTGCCAGCAGGAGGAAATCTGGAAGGAAAACGAGGCACAATGAACAGGCTTCCGGGCTGCCTCGCATATATTCTCATATATTCTCCATAGCTATTGTGATAAACGCTCCGACTCCTCATCCAGCCGGATCACTGAAAGCAACTCTTGGCTAGAGCAATATCGCTTACGGCTGAAATTGTTGCATTCCGGCGGCGCGGAATTGGGCATAGGAGAAGCCGGCTGGCTCGTCGGCGGGGAAACCGACAATTTCCCAGAAATGAGTGTGAACGAACGGCTGGCGCCGCAAATCGGGAATGGCCACAGGCGTGCCGCCCAGCGCTGCCGATTGTGCCGCCATAATCCCCGGCAGCGAATATTCAATGCTGCGATACACATCAATCGGCACTGTGCCGCGCTCCAGCAAGCAGCGCGTGAAATGCCGCGCTAAATTGATGTCCGTGCCCCCATGGCCTGTTGTCGGATCCACATCTTTTGCCGCCAGCCCAATATCGACAATCTCCCAGCCTTCGCTTTCGCTGCGCGAGCTGTCAAAACGCCGGCAGAATTGTTCGTAGAGCGTCCATTCCAGGCTGCCCCCCGTGCCAAACAGCCGAAAACGATGTTCGCTGGGCCGCACCGTATTCAGCGTGACAAGGATTTGAATAAGCAGGCCTTTGGCGGAATGGAAAAGAGCAATCTGGCCATCGGGCCGCAAAGGCGCCTCAGGGCAACGCCAGGGAGCGCTTAAACATGTGACAGCCACAACGCGATCATCCAGTACTTCCAGAAGCGGCCCCAAATCATGCGTGAGATATTGAATCGGCGGCTGATCGGCGCGCCAAGTCGGAAAGACATCCCGCAAGCCCCGCTCTCGCACTTCTGACGGCGTGAAAAATTCGCCGTGCGCATTTGTCATCGTATGCGGCAAATAATGCAGATATTCCGCCTCGGCGAGGGAAATTTCCCCGTATCGTCCGGCCTCAATCCATTTGCGCCAATAGCGAATGAAATCCATAAAGCACAGATTTTCCGCCAGCATATACTGGCAGCCCGTGCGTTCCACCGCGTCGCGAATTTTGAGCCATTCTTCTAATGTAAACGCGCCGGGCACTTCCGAAAGCACATGGCAGCCCGCTTCCAGCGCCATCACGCTATGGCCACATTGCGCCCGCCCATTGCTCGCCACCACAATCGCATCCGGCTGCAGGGCCAGAAGCTCCTCGTATTCCGCGCAAATTCTCCCCTGATTGCCCCGCTCGCGCATAACTTTTTCCGCGGCCTGGCGGCGTTCAGGAAGCCTGTCCGCCACGCCAATCACTTCTGCCTCCGGCACAGCCAGAAAATTATGCAAATGCGTCATGCCCCGCCGTAAGCCCAATATGCCCACACGCAATTTTTCCATCGAATAAGCGCCCCCTTATCTGTCATATTGCATTTTCATCGATAGGCGCAGCAATCGCCTTCGCTTCAGGCCTCTTCCCATGCTTTTTTGACAAAAGCGGCGCCGCTTTGCATCTCCTCAATCTGCGGGCTGTTAATCTCCAAAGAGAGCCAGCCCTCATAGCCGTCCCGCTTGAAGGTCTGGACACATTCAGCGACTTGGCAATCGCCCTGGCCAATCCAGGCGCCCTTATAAGCCTTTCCGGAAGGCGTTTTCAGGCTGGCCTGGCCGCTTTCGTCCAAAGCAAAATCCTTAATATGGGCATGGACTGTCAGATCCCGCAAGACTTTATAGGCATGCATGGGCTCTTCATCCGCCAAAATGAAATTGCCATTATCCCATGTGACTTTAATTTCCGGCCCGGCCATTGTAACAACTTCCTTGACATGATCCGAGCGACAGGCAAATTCCGGATAAACGCCGAAATCCTCAATCGTCGGGATAATGCCTCGCTCCATTGCCATCGTGGCGCATTTGGCCAGCCCGCGAGCATAAATAATCCGCCCGTCCTCATTGGAAAGGCCTTCCGAAGGGCGTGTGCCCGCGATTAAAGCGATGGGACAGCTCCATTGCACACACAAATCCAGGCCCCGCTCCACTGTCGCAAAAGCTGTCTCTAATTCTTCCGGGCTGCCAATCAAATTGGCGCCGATATCCAGACAACTGATTTGCAGTCCCGCCTCCTGGCACAGCTCTATCACTTTCTGCCATGGCTCCGGCGCCAGATCCAGATTGGACAGCATCGGCTCAATCGCGCCAATGCCCGCTCCAATGATAGCCTGTGCCAGTTGGGCAGGCGCTAACGAGCCCTCGCTAACGGCACGATGAAAGGGAAACAGCATAACAGACAAATTCAGCTTCATCAGAAAACTCCTTGCATGAATTAAGCCGGCCCATCCGGCGAAGATTATGTTGCCTTTCCCTTTTAGCGGGGATTATTCCTTATCCAGTCCAGCACGGCCTTCAATTTGGGCTGATCATTTTCTGTTTCGTCATAATATTCCGCCAGCCCCCAGCAGCCATATTTGCCCCACAGGCTTACGGAGCTGAAGATACACATCAAATCTCCTCCGGCCGCCTTCCAGCCATCCAGATATTTCGTGTAAATGTCGCCCATCCGCGGATGTCGATTGGCTTGCCGAAACAATTCCGTTAATTTGTCGTTATTCTGGGCTTCTCCCAGGCCGACAAGATGCTGCCCGCCTTCATAGCCTAGCAGCTTCAAGCCAAAGCGATTCGCAATGGCTTTCTGCCGGCGGACTGTCTCTAAAGCCTGAGGCAATGTTGTGCTTTCTACATAATCTAATAGTTGCTCCACGCTCCATTGGGCGATTTGATCGGCGCCGGGGCGATTTTCGGCGCTTGTGGGCGGCACGAGCGGCCCAAAATACGGCGCAATCGCGATAGCGTCCACATGGGCGTAAGCCTCTTCTGTGGGCAAAATAATGTGCTCCATTTGCCATGGATTTACAGCCTGCCAGGCGAGCACGCGCACAAGACGCGTCCGTCCCCCGAAAATTTCCTGCCAGATACGGAAAATCTCCAGACTCCGCCGCACATAGTACATCCCTCCGCCCTCCCACGGGCGCTCTTTCGGCCCCAGGCCCAATTCCTGAGCCTTCTGGCGGGCATAATGGCATTGCGGAAACAGGCTATTCCAGACTTCATTAGAATATTCGAGATAGACTTTTAACGCCGGATTGAGATGTTGCGCCACATATTCTGCCATCCGGCGCACATAATTGTCATCCGCCCGATGCGGAATACAAAGCCAGGCGTTGCATTGCAGGCGATTGCACAGCTCCACGATAATTTCCAGCGGCACGCCGCGCTCTGTGTAATTGCAATATTGGGGCGTCGGGCGCTGCTCCCATGTGCCAGGCAAATCATGATTCGTGAGCATCCAATCCATAAAACGGATTGTGTTCATCGATTTCCAGCGCGCTAAAAACAGCGGATGAAAAGGCTCCTGTTTGTATGTATTTTCGAATCCGGGCATAATCATTCGGATATTGCGAACATAATTGTCCGGATTCGTCTCCCGCAGCCGCAGCCAGATAACATCCGCCTCGGGCTTCACATCCACTACAATACGGCCTGGCTGCTGTTCCACAATTTCCACACGGCCCCAGAATTCAATCTTTCCTTCCCCCTCGTACAGACATGTATAACGGCCTTTGGGAAAACGCCCGCCGCGGATTGTGCACATCGGCGTATCCGCCCAGCAATTCGGCTCCAGGCGTGTAATCCAGCCATTGGCGTCGCGCTCCAGAGGCGGGCCCTGTCCCCAGCCAGCGCCCTGCCGCTGGCTAATCCATTGGCGTGACAAGCGAAACACATCCACAAAGGGCAGCTCCGAATTCCAATCCGCAGGGCCACTTAAATTGATGCCCAGAGGGCTGCGGGCTGGAGGCGGATCCTCTGGCTGGCTTCCGCCCATCCCCGCCAAGACAATCAGCAGGAAAGAGAATAATATAGCGGCGCATTTTATCGTGCCGTGCATAAAGCCTTGCCCCTTCCCAGCAAAAATTGTCGGCCCTTCAGGCATCGCCTCTCATGCGCCATCGCACTTTTTTCATCTTATTATATGTGCATGAGAGCGTTTTTAATTCGCTCGGCGATTTCTTGCATTTCTGCCTCACTGCTATATTTGTGCCGGGGCCAGAAGAAGCCCTTCAGGCCATCGCCACGCTTTCGGGGCACAATGTGAATATGCAAATGAGGAACGCTTTGGCTCACGATGTTATTGATGCCAACAAAAACGCCGTCGGCTTGCATAGCCTGTTGCACGGCTTTAGCCAGACGCTGAGTGTTTGCGAACAGCGGGCTGATTAATTCCGTGGGCAAACTCATTAATGTGTCATAATGGGCTCGCGGAATTAAGAGCACATGGCCGGGGAAAAGGGGACGATGATCCAAAAAAGCCAGACAATTTTCATCAGCAAAAACAACAGCGGCCTGCAACTGGCCGCCGGCAATTTGACAGAAAATGCATGCAGACATCCTCTTGCCCCCTCTGCTTAGCCAGGCGGCTGAAAAACGCTCCACAGCAGCATTCCGGACATAATCACAGCCAGCAGGGCCTTGCCCATTGTGCCGGCGAGCCGTCCCAGCAAAGCGCCCCAGCCAGCTTTGCGGGCCTCCTCCGCACTTTTGCCCTGACGCAGCTCATACAGATATGCTGCATAAAAGCCGCCGCCTAATGCTAATGCCAAAGGGACAAGCACAATGGCTAAAAGAAAGCCAACAGGCCCTGCCAGCCAGCCAATGGCGCCCAAAAGCGAGCCCAGCCAGGAGCCGACAAGCGCGCCGCCAATGCCGCCGAGCATGGCCATCCAGCCTGTCCGCAGGCTGCCGCCGCCGTAGCGCGTGGCGGCCACGCTGAGCACATTGTCCAGCGTCTCCGCCACTAGGCTCAACAGCCCTAAAAACAACAACATCCAGCCAGAAGGACGCTCCCAATGCGTAAAGGCTGAGAAAATAAGGCCATCCAGAAAAATCAACACAGTCCCTGGCATGCCCAGCAAACACGCCGCAATGCCCAGCAATAATACAGCCACAAAGATAATATAGCCCAATACAATCAGAACAGACATATATAGTCTCCGGCCTATTCTTCCGCTTTTTTCTTCAAAGCGGCAAGCATATTATCACAATTTTCTTGCATTTTGCGCTGCAGCAGGCCCTGGATGAGGCTGCCAATTAAAGGCACTTCATACGCGTATGTCAGTTCCAGCTCTACATGTGTGCCCCCGGCAGCATTTTCCGAAAAGCGCCACACGCCTCGATATTCCGTAAAATCCCCTTCTGTTTGCTGAAAAGTGCAGATATGCTGGACATCGTCCCAATAATCTTCTTCCGTCCATGTAATTGTGCGTTTGAATTCGCGGACGATTCCCGTCCATTGGCTTTTTTGATAGCCGTCCTCCCGTTTTTCAATAATTTTGACTTCTTGAACATCAGGCATAAATTCAGGAAAGGCTTCTATATCCCGCGCGAGGGCATATACTTTCTCTAGAGGCGCTTGGATGTCAATTTTTGCTGTTACTGTAGGCATAGAATCTCCTTTGTCTGCATTTTTTTACAATCTCGATTTTATTTAAATTATCGCTTTTTTCCTGTAAACTTCTTCCGCTTTATTTCTTCCAGCGCTGCTGGATCCGGCGGGGGCACAATTTTCCGCACGCGGCGTTCGCATACGGCCCGCTCCAGCGTCACATAGCGGCCACATAATGCACAACGCAATTTGACATCCATTCCTAAGCGAATGATTTCCCAGCAATTTGCTCCGCACGGATGGGGCTTCTTTAACTCTACATACAGGCCTGGCTTTAATTGAATATTCATCGTCCGGAAATAACTTTATAGCTTGCTATAGCTTGCTTCTCACAGCTGTTGTTACGTTCTTTTTTTCCTGCTAATTTTTTGACAGCCTAACAATGGCGCGCCCAAACACTGATTTTACTTTATGGGCGTCAATTCTCAGCGGCGACCCTATGTCTGTGTAATTTCCATTTTTCTTGTGTTTTGATCCTGCCCCTGATACACAGGCACTGTAAAATAAAATGTGCTGCCCTTGCCCTCCTCACTTTCCACCCATATCTTTCCTCCGTGAGCTTCTATAAGCACTTTACAGATGAACAGCCCTACGCCAGTGCCGCGGATGGCATGCTGATCGCCCACACGCTGGAAGCGTTGGAAAAGACGCGCTTGTGCTTCGGGCGCAATGCCAATTCCCTGATCAGAGACGGAGAAGCGAATCATATCATTTTCAGGCTGAGCAGCAATCGTGATCACGCCGCCTTCGGGCGAATATTTGATGGCGTTATTCACGAGATTCAAAAAAACTTCTTCCAGCTTGCTGCGATCCGCCCACAGAGGCGGCAGCTCAGGGGGCAGCTGGAAAACAAATTGATGCTCCTGTGTCATCCGAGCTTCAATCTGGACTGTTTCCTCCACGAATTGCCGCACATTGGGGATTTTTTCCCATAGCATTTCCAGCGGACGGCCGGCTTCAATCCGCGCCAAATTGAGGAAATCCTCCACCATATGCCTCATTCGCACTGTTTGCCGATCAATGGAAGCCGCTAATTCTTGGGCGGCAGTGATGTCGCCTGCCTCCAACTTTTCATGCAACAACTGCCCATACAGCGAAATGGCTGTAATCGGCGTTTTGAGCTCATGGGAGACAAAGGACATCAAATCTGTTTTCATCTGATCCATTTTCTTAAAATGCGTAATATCTGTGCACACAACACATTGGCCAATGAGGAAGCCCTCGGGCCCTGTAATCCAGGCCGCGGAAGCGCGGATGATTAAGCTGCCATCGCCGCGCAAATCAATTTCGCGTGTGACGGAAGCCGTATCCTGTTGAAAAGGCTGAGCAAAAAGCTCCAGAATTTCTGGATGAGGCAGAATATCAGCGACAGGACGCCCTTCCACAGCCTCTTTGCCCAGCGCAAACATTTGGCGCGCTGCCGAATTGATTAAAATAATCCGTTGTTGCCGATCCACGGCAATCACGCCATCCACGAGCTCCTCTACGAGCGTTTCAATTCGGGCTTTTTCCGCCCGCAATTCCCGCATGGCCGTAATTAATTCCGCATTCGCAAATTCCACTCGCTGTTGCAGCTCGTTATAAAGACGTGCAATTTCCAGAAAAAGAGCGGCTTGTTGGGCAATGACTGTCAACAACGAACAATCTTGTTCTGTGAAATCCGCGCCATCTCGTTTATTCATGGCCTCAATCACGCCAATGACAGTGCCATGCAGAGTCATGGGAACGCACAACAGCTTATACACAGGATATTCTAAAGCCTCTGCTATGGCTTTCTCGTGGCGCGGATCACGACGAGCCGCATTGCTGATTATGGGCTGGCCTGTTTGTGCCACTGTGCCGGCAATCCCTTCGCCCATCGCCAAGACAATATCTTTGACATAATCGCCCTTAGGCCCCAACGCAATTTCAAACTTTAGCCATTTGCGATCTTCGCTAACTAACAACAATGAACACGCTTCGACATTTAATTCGGCGGCCACCCATTGCATGATTTGTGTGAGCAATTGCTGGCGATCCAAGCTGCTGTCCACAAGCCGCCCCACTTGCGCAATTTCTTGCAGCCTCTCCTGCAGCCGTTCTTCCGCCCGAATACGCGAGATGTCCGCCAGACTGGCCTGGCGAAATACGACAAACAGGCCTGTGCCCACTACTCCCAGAAAAAAAGTGCCCCAAGGCAGCCAGAAGCCCTGTAAAAATACGAAGTAAAAAGCCAATGTGGCAAGCAATGTCAAAATTAAAGTCAGCAAGAAGCCCGTCATCACGCGGGGAGCCGCCGTCAGCCAGCCTGTGGCCAGGCATAACACAAACAATGCTGGCAGCCAGATGGCTAAGGACGTCGGGCGCAAATAATTATGCCGCAGCACATTTTCCAGCACGTTGGCTTGCAGCTCCACTCCGGGCAAACGCGGCGACAGGGGCGTGCGCCAATAAGTGGTTAAGCCTCCCGTCGTGGGCCCGATAAGCACATAGCGATTGTGAAATTTTTCGCGCAATTCAGCCGGCGGCGCCTCTAAAATCGTGCGAAAAGAAACATACGGATAATGCATGTAGCCGCCCGCAAAATTAATCAGCATCTCCCCTGACGGCAGCACTGGAAACGCTGTTTCGTCTAGCACAATGCGAGCTTTGTCTTTTTTAGCAATCCCAGGCGGCAATCCCCGCGCCACACGGGCTGTTTCCAAAACTAAAGCAGGAAATGTCATTTGCCGAAACGCCACAAGCAAGGGCATGGCCCGCGCCATGCCGTCCAAATCGGGATAAATATTAACAGCGCCGAGGCCAGCGACGGCAGGCAATAATTCGGGGGGCGGCGTCAATACGCTCGTAGGAGGCCAGGGCGGCTCCGGAAGCCCGGAGACAGGGCAGGCAAAACGCAGCCAAATCCTGGGCAGGGAATTGATTTCCTCCTCCGCCTGCTGCACAACGCACGCCCACACTAGCGGCTGCCCTGCCAGAGCTTGCGCCAATTGCTGCAGCTCCTGGGGCCTCCCTGTAAGCACTTTACGGACATCGGGCACATCCAAGGCGACAACTTTGGGCTGTGCGGCAAGCAGCTTCTGCAGGGCTTGCTGCCAAACAGAAGCGGGCCAGGGAAGCGGCTGTTTGCGCTCGCTGGCGGCATCCAGCGCCACAATCACAATGGCGGGATCAGCCGGCCGGGAGCCGCGCATGGCATAAAGGCTTTCCAAAAGCCCATTATCCAGTCTGTTCAGCCAGCGCAGCGATGTCAATAGACAAAGCAGCACTGCCCACAAAAAGCCAATGCGGAGTCCTGCCAAGCGCGAATTTCCCAGACGCTAACATCCCTTCGTATGTTTTGATACAGCAGCTGAGCTGCCCTGTGCATTATACACGAAGCATTTGCTCAAGCGAAAGATAAATAAGCTCATGACTCACGCTTTTTAAAGGCATCTGCTTTTATTGTTTTGTTATTATTTAAATTAATTTTGCAGCAAACAAAATCAATTTATAATTTTTTTAATTCTTAATTTTTTAAAAATAAAGCAACTGCAGCAGGAACTTTCGAAATTTTCCCGAATTTAGCTCTTTGTTCTCAATTTTATAGTTTCGGAGGGATAGATGAAAGATTTTCTTGTTCAGGATGGCCAGATTTTTTTGTTTCAAGGAGACAGCATTACAGATTGCGGCCGCCGCGATGTGGCTGCGCCGTATGGACAGGGCTATGCCGCTTTTGTTCGGGAAATGTGTATTGCTCTGTATCCGGACAGGAACATTAATTTTATCAATAAAGGAATTGGGGGCAATACAACAGCCGATTTGCGGGAACGCTGGGATGATGACACTATTCGCGTACAGCCCGATTGGCTGTCTATTTTGATTGGCATTAATGATGTGCATCGTTATCTGTTCAATCCCGATCCCGCTGCAAAAATTTCGCCTCAGCAATATCGGGAAAATTATGACTGGCTGTTAGAACGCGTCACAAAAGAAACATCCGCGCGGATTATTTTGCTGGAGCCTTTTTACATTAGTCTTTCTTCACAAGACACAAATCGCAAGCGCGTGCTGGACATTCTGCCGGAATATATTCAAGTCGTTCACGATATGAGCGCCAAATACGGAACAATGCTTGTCAAGCTGCATGAAATTTTCCAAAATCATCTCATCTTTCGAGAAGCCGAATATTTTTGCCCCGAGCCCGTGCATCCGGCGCGCAGCGGCCATATTGTCATAGCGCTAGAGCTTCTTAAAGTTTTGCAGGCCATTTAGACGCTTGCGTAAAAGCTTTCTTTTGTAGCAACAAGAAAATAGGGCGCTGTTGTCTTGCAGCGCCCTGTTTTTGTGAATTGTTTTTCTGTTCAAATCCGATGCATGGCTGTAAAAACGGCCTCATGCTGGATACGGATCTGCACGCCCAGCTGTGCTCCCACATCGTCCAGAATTTTTGCTAATTGGGGAATTGTCAGCGAATCGTCTAAAAGCTCCACAATCATAATCATTGTAAAATAATCCTGCACAATTGTCTGGCTAATGTCCAGAATATTCACACGATTTTCCGCCAGCGCTGTGGCTACGCCGGCAATAATGCCCACGCGATCTTTGCCCAACACTGTAATGACAGCCTTCATTGTTTTCTCCTAAGACGCCCGCGCATCCTGAAATTCATTTTTTGAGCCTAGGCTTTTATTAGAATATTAAAAAATATCTATGAATTCGGAGAATCCTAATGTTTATGGATCTAGTGTTCCCGGGCGAAGGCCTACGGGCAAACTAGCCGGACGCTCCACTGTGCTGTCAATTTTTACATAACGCCTTTGTTCTGAGGAGTCATAAAGAGCGTGCATAATATCCAGCACATGATAGGCGAGCTCTCCGCTGGCGCGATGGGGGCGGCCGGAACGAATGGCATATGCCATATCCGCCACGCCTAGGCCCCGATTGGGCTCCGCATAGCCATGTGTAAACGGCATCTCCTGCCAATTCTCATGCTCTGCGCGTCGGATCCGGATAGGCCCGCCGAATGTATTGGGATCGGGAACGAGCAAGCTGCCTTCTGTGCCGTAAATTTCAATCGGCACATGCGTGCTGGCCCAGACATCAAAGCTCGTTGTGAGCGTGCCAATGGCGCCGTTTTTAAATTGTAAAATGCCTGTAACATGTGTGGGCGTATCGACCTGTATGATTTCTCCCCGACGCGGCTGGCTGCCAATAACGCGTTCGGGGAATGTGATTGTTGCGGAAGCGACAACTTCAGCTGTAGGGCCGAGCAGATTTGTGAGCGCTGTAAGATAATACGGGCCCATATCAAACAGTGGGCCTGCGCCAGGCTGGAAGAAGAAAGCGGGATCTGGATGCCAATTTTCGGGCCCGTGGCTCATCATGTACGCACTGGCGCCAATAGGCTCGCCAATCCAGCCATCGTCAATTAGTTTTCGGCATGTCTGCCCTCCCGCCCCTAAAAATGTATCCGGCGCACAGCCCACCCGCAAGCCTTTTTCCTGCGCCAGCGCTAGCAATTGCTGGCCTTCCTCACGCGTTACTGCCAAGGGCTTTTCACTGTAGGCATGTTTGCCCGCTTCTAAAATGGCTCGTGTGACATGGGCATGGACTGCCGGCACTGTGAGATTCACAACAATCTCAATATCCGGATCCGCCAATAATTCTTCCACACTACAAGCTTTGGGAATATTGAATTCTTGGGCGCGCGCTTTCGCCCGCTCCTCAATTATATCTGCGCAAGCCACAATTTCTAAAATTTCAAAACGTTGGCCTGCTGTTAAATATGCCGGGGCAATGTTGCCGCAGCCAATTATCCCTATGCGTGTTTTTTCCGCAGCCATTCATTGACGCTCCTTTTTTAGATCTCACTAATGCAATAGCTTTTTATTATAATGTGAATTTAGCTTCAAGAAAATATCGTTTTCCCTTCGCCAATAATAAAAAATTAGCTCTTGATTTTTGTATGGATAATTTTTTTATAGTTCTGTAGATGTTCTTATAGGGAAAAAAATGGCTTAGCCGGACTTGAAAAAAGCGTTTTGTTTTTGTTACATAGCAAATTGTTTTCAAAAGGCTTCTTTTAAGCGCTTTTTATAATAGCCAGAGGATAAAATGATATGACACTGCAAAATGTCCTAAAAGAATTGAATCTTAAAGAATCCGCAGAAATTTTCGTGCCTTATTGGGAAGAGGATATGGCTTCTTTGCCCATGGAAATAGAATTATTGCTGCCTCATGTGTTTTTGCCAATTCGTGATTTTGTGCGCCTGGAGGCGGCATTAGATCCTCTTTTAGAAGAAACAGCGGCGGAAATTCGACAGCATGAGGCGTTACGCCGGCTGTTTTGGCACTGCTATAATTTGCTCTTTCATCATTTAGATTATCCGGCAGGCCAAATCCGGCAATGGCCTGCGTTGCTGCATTTGTTAGGAGATCATCATGGCCTTTTTTATTTGCTTATTGCCTTTGGGGCTGTGCCCTTAGCCCGACAAAAGCATCAGGCCCGCGGCATTCCAGCTGAAATTACGCGCGGCATTTATGGCAATTTTGACGAATGTGTGCGAATGTTTCAGGCGCTGTATCCAGGCCAGTGGGGCGCGGATGTACGTGTGCTCTATTGGCTGCGCAACGCTTCCGAAGGGCGTCTTTATCGGCTCGGACGGATGGAATATATGCACAGGCCATTTGGAGGAAGGCTTAAAGCTTTTCGACATCGCCGCACAGGGGAAATTATCGCCCTGTCCGAAGACGGAGTCACATATACGGAGGGGGGATTTGTGGGAGAAGAGGGCTGGACAGCCACATTAGAGATGGAAGCCCAATTGGTTCGTGGCTATCTTATTCATCCTGCAGGCTACGCTCTTCGCGAAATCGTGGAGCTTTCTTTGACGGAATGGGAATGTGTGCTGCAGCCAGGCGATTTTGTCTTGGAAATGCATATTCCCGGCGGAGGCGGATTTTTGCCTGAACGCTGCCGGGACTCGATGCAGCAAGCGATAGAATTCTTTCCCCGCTATTTTCCGGAGCAGCCTTTTGTAGGGCTGGCTTGCTATTCATGGATTCTTAATCCCCAATGGCATGAAATCTATCGGCCTGAAAACAACATTACAGCCTGGCAACGCGAATTGTATCTTTTTCCGATTCGTTCCAGCGGCCGGGATGGATTATTCTTTTTATTTGGCCGTGAAGACATAGATCTGGCCACAGCGCCACGAGACACAAGCATGCGCCGCGCTGTGCTGGATTGGCTGGCCGCCGGCAAGCCATTAAGGGCAGGCGGCGGCTTTATGTTGACAGAACATGTCGCTTGTTATGGAAGCCAATTTTATCGCCGCCAGAAACGATTTGCCCGTCTGGAGCAACAATTGTGATGTGAGGCGATTATGCAAAAAAGGATAGGCCTTTTTTTGTTATGGGGCGTTTTTTGCCTATTATTAACGCGAGCTCCTGTCTGGAGCAACAATGTGTTTGATTTAGAGCAGGCATTGGCCCGCGCCGGAACGATTGAACAATTTCGGGGGGAATGGAAACAGCATACAAATTATGCGCTGGCTG
>CAZUOJ010000089.1:4186-15750 GCA_964622325.1 uncultured Armatimonadia bacterium | reverse complement strand
ATCGCTTAATGAAAGCCGCATCGCTTAATGAAAGCCGCATCGCTTAATGAAAGCCGCATCGCTTAATGAAAGCCATATCGCTTGATGAAAGCCATATCGCTTGATGAAAGCCATATCGCTTAATGAAGGCTGTATCGCTTAATGAAGGCTGTATCTCTTGACGCAGGCCGTATCTTTAGCCGTATCATTTAGGCATACAGGCAAAAGCGAAAAAGAGGCGCCCGCCCATCACGAGCCGCGGGGCGCTGCCGTGTATCTTTGCGGAGCATACTGTAAAAAAGGAAAAGGCAAAACAGACGCGCCATCATCGCAAAAACAGAATCGCCAAAAAGAAAAGAGAATATGAACATTTTTGTGGAATGCGGAATCTGAAGCGAATTTTCTGGACAAGCTGTCTTCTGGGGCTGTGGGGCTGTTTGCGCGGGCCCGGGATTGAGAGGGCGGCCGCGCAGGATTGGGCGCAGCTTTTGCAGCAGGGCCCGGCGCCCTATCTGCAGGGCCCCGTTTTGCTGCTCTATCAAGGGCCCCTGACTGCCGGCGATGGGGCCGATATAGCGGTGGGGGATTATGACGGCGATGGCCTGCTGGATATAATCGCCGGATCGGCTTACGGAGATTTGCTTTTGTATCGGCGCCTGCCCTCAGGCGTTTATGCGGCGCCCCAGCTGCTCACGAGCGCCCAATTTTCCTTTCTCCGCCCGCAGGGCTCCCGGCGGCAGATGTCTCCCGAACTGGCAGATATCAACAATGACGGCACACTGGATTTGTTAGTGGGCGCCAGCGGCGAATTGTTTTTTTACAGCCGCCGTGGGGGCTTGCAGCCCGGCCAGCCCCTTTACACGCCTGCGGGCCGCACCCTGGGGCAATCGATTCAATCTGCCCACATCGCTCCCTGCGCCCAAGATGTGGATGGCGACGGGGATACAGATATTTTGCTGGGGGACGAGGAGGGCCGTGTGTGGTGGGCGGCCTGCCTGGAAGCGGAAAAGCTGCGCTTTGCCGAGCCCGTGCTGTTGGCGGCGGGCGGGCAGATGCTGCGAGTGGGGCGCCGCGCCCGCGTCTGTGTGGGCGATTGGGATAGCGATGGCCGCTATGATTTGATTGTGGGCGATATGACTGGCCAGGCGTATTTTGTCCGCGGGCGCCGCGAGGGCTTTGCCGCTCCGCAGGCGCTCTTTTCCGCCGGCGCCTGCGCCGACACAGGCGAGCCGCTCACGCATCTTTGTCCCCGTCTAGTCAATGTGAGGGCGGATGAGCGTCCGGAATTGCTTTTGGGCTGCCAGGCCGGCTTTGTGGCGATCTTTGAAGCGACAACGGCCCCGGAGCTGCGTTGCGTGGGCACACTGCAAGCCCAGGCTGTGCCGCTGGATGTCGGGCGCTACGCTGCCCCTACGGCCTGTGATTGGAATAAGGACGGCGTGCCGGATATTCTCAGCGGGGCCGAGGACGGCCGCGTGCGCCTGTTTTTGGGCCGGCCCGATGGCTATTTTGAACGCGGCCAGCTCTTGTCCAGCGCCGAGGGGCCTCTAGTCGCGCGTCCCGGGCCCGCGTCCCCATCTCGTTTTTCCTGGCCCCGTGTGGCAGATTTGAATGGCGATGGGGGGCCGGATTTAGCCCTGGGCGGGGCCAGCGGCGCGATTGAAATCTATCTGCATCAGGGCGGCTTGCGGCCAGCCGGGCTGATGCGTCTGGGGGGGATGGAAATCCGGGCGCAGGGCCTCAGCGCCATTGCGCTGGCGGATTACGACGGCGATGGCGATACGGATTTGTTTGTGGGCGATATGCCGCTGCCCGGGCAGGCCTCTGGCGTTCATGTAAAGGCCGGCCCCCAATATATGCTGCCCACCGGGGGCCTCACCTATTATGAAAATGAAGCTCCTAAAGGCCAGGGGCTGCCTGTGTTTTTAAAAGGCGTGCGGCTGGCGGCCTATATCGGCTCGCGTGAACGCGCCGTGGCGGAAGAGGCGCTGGATGCGGCTGTCCTGGGCCTCAATTATGTGGAGCCGTTGCCACGTTCGCCCGGGAACTGGAGCTTTCTTGTCGGCACGCAAGCAGGCTATTATGTCTTCCAGAACTTTAAAGGGCCCGAGCAGTATCCGCTGCTCCTCTTGCCCACAAAAAGTAGCTGGCCGCCGCCCTTTTTGCCGCCGCTATATTCCTGCACAGCGGCTGTTTTGAGTCCCGCCACAGAAAAACTGGCGTATCGGGAAAAATCCCGGCCCGCGGGCGGCAATTCTCCCGTTAACAATCATTCCGCCCGTGGCCTGCTGTGCGGCCTGGCAGAATATGGCTTTGTGTGTTATTTTCCGGCCGAGCAAGTGCCGCAAATCAATGCGAGGATTTCATCCACCCCATGAAAAGCGAATTGCCTGATGAAAGGGACGAGGCGGCGCTAGCCGAAAGCGTCGCCGCGCTTCCGGGCTCGGCGCCTTCCGATTTATGGGCTTGTATTGTGACAGAATGGCCCTTTGCGGCCGCCGGCATTACGCAGCGCGGGCCCCATCAGCCAGAGGAGGCGTGTTCTGGCTACAATATGGGACACACGGCGCGGGCCAATCACAGGCGCGTCGAAGCGCTGCGCCGCCGCGCCATACGGGAGCTGTTGCTCGGCCTGCCAGAAAGCGCTTTTCGAAAAGGCCGAGTCTCTTTAGTGGGCGCCCAGCAACGGCACAGCGCGCATGTGGCTATCGTGCAAAGGGCGGATCTGGCGTCCCAGCCGCGATTTTGGGGCGTGCCCTATTATGAGCAATGCGATGCGCTGATTACACAGGAGCCCGGCCTTGTGCTGATGCTTTTATATGCGGATTGCTGTCCGATTGTATTGTACAGCCCGGAGCCTTTATGCGGCGGAGTCGTGCATGCGGGCTGGCGGGGGACACTGGCAGACATCGCCGGGCGCACTGTTCGGGCGCTGCAGGAACATTTTGGCGCCGCCCCGGAGAATATGCAGGCGCTCGTGGGCCCCTGTATTGGCGTGGAATGCTATGAAGTGGGCCCCGAAGTGCTCGTACAGGCATGCGATTTTTGTCAGGCCCGAAAATTGCCCCGCTCGTTGTGCCGCGCTACTATCCGGGAAAAACAAGCGCCGCCCGAACATGCCTTTATGGATCTGCTGGGGATGAACATCGCACTCTTAAAACAAGCAGGCCTCCCCACGGAGAATATCCGCTGTTTGCCGTATTGCACTTCCTGTGGGCCTGTGCCGCTTTTTTCCTGGCGCCGCGATGGCCCCCATACAGGCCGCATCGCCGCGTTTTTTGTTCTGACAAAAGGGCTGGCCGAAGCGCTTCAGGAGGCCTGAGCTGTCTTTATAGCGGGAGGGGCAGGCTCGCCGAATGTGTGGGCTGTTTGGGCGTAGCGACATTCGGCGCTGAGAAAAGAGCGCAGCGGGACAAAAGCGCACACAGAAGGGAAAACACACACAACAGGGAGCGTCCCATTGCGCCTGGGGAAGGAAGCCATTTAGCTTTGCAGCGCCTGCTGCAAAGCTTCCTGTTCTTCGGCTGTGAGAGGCAGCTCCGTGCGGCCGTTAATGATGCCCCGCAAAAAGACGCGTGTGGATTCTAATGTATATAATGAAGTAATCATCAGCCCATGATTGCGGCCATCCAGAAGAACAAGGGCAAAGCTAAGATTGCCGCCAACGCCTTCGTCGGCGTTAAAGCGCTTGAGGCCAATTTTTTGCACAGCGCCGAGCAATTGGCGGCTTATAGCATCGCGTGCGGCTTCCAGATCTCGCAGGCGCCCTTCGTGGGCCTGCACTTGCGACAGCAGCGTCGCCAGCAATTGTTCGCCTGCGGGCTCCGCCAGCCGCTGCGCGAGCGCTTGCATTTCCGGCGAGGGCGTCGCCAGGATTTTGGCACGCCGCGCCAGCCACAAAGCCCCCAGCGCCGCGGCCAGAGCCACAAGGGATAAAATTAAAGGAAGCCACAGCAGCGCTCCGTTCATCAATTGCGTTCGCCCACTTTCCGCCGGATCGCGCGCCGATCAAATTTCAGCCGCACATTTGGCGCGACTTCCACATCTACTGTCTCCTCACGCACTTTTACAATTTTGCCGTATATTCCTCCGGCTGTAACAATCTCATCGCCCTCCCGCAAGGAGGCAATTAATTCTAAATGGCTTTTTTGTCGCTTTTTCACAGGGGCGACGACAATCGTGTAAAAGAGAATGAACATCACAATCATAAAAACAAGCAAAGGCAATAATTCACGCCAGTGGGCTGTCTGTTCAGGCATTCTGTACCTCTTACATGTAACAAGCGCTGTCAATGAGAATCGGGCCAGGCATACAAACGCAATTTATATTTCAGAAAACAAGGATAATTTTCGCGCGCCGCAAGGGGAGCGTCCTATGGCTTTACAGTTTTCATTCTTCCTTTTTTGCTTTTTGCCTGCCTTCTTTATGGAAAGCTCGCGAAGGCAATTTTATGCGAAGGCAAATTTTCGCAAATGCGCGCTTCTGGGAATGCGCGTTTAAGGATGAATGAATGCTTTGATGACTTCTTCCTTATGGGAGACGACCCACTGCATGGCCTGGGGCGTTTCCTCCAGCGAAAAATGATGTGTGATAAGCGATTGGAGCGAGACTTTGCCGCTGGCCAAAAGAGCGATTCCAGCGGGATAAGTGTGGGCATAGCGAAACAGGCCGCCGACAGAAAGCTCCCGACTAATCAGTTCATAAATCGGCAGGGCGGGATGTGTTTCGGCAGGCATTCCCACAAGCTGGACGACGCCGCCGCGGCGCGTAATGCGCAGGGCCAATTCAATGGCGGCGATAGCGCCGGCGCATTCCAGGCAGATGTCCACGCCTGCGCCGCCTGTAATATCCATAATTTCCTGAAAGTTATCGGTGCCCACAGGCAGGATATGCGAGGCGCCCAATTGTTGGGCCAGCTTTAAGCGGCTGGGGACTGTGTCCGTAACAATCGTTGTCGTGGCGCCGCCTGCCAGTGCCACCGCCAGGGCGCACAGGCCAATGGGGCCGGCGCCTAAAATCGCGACGGTCTGGCCTGGCTGCAGCCCCGTGCGCCGTACGGCGTGGATAGCCACGGAAAGCGGCTCCACGAGCGCGCCTTCTTCTAAAGACAGATTGTCCGGCAAGGGATATAAAAAGTCCGCCGGCCAAACGACATATTCGCAAAAGGCGCCATTTACAGGGGGCGTGGCCATAAAGATGACATCAGGGCACAAATTATAACGGCCTTCGCGGCAAAAGCGACAGACGCCATCTGGATAGCCGGGCTCAATGGCGACGCGCTGGCCGGGCTTAAGATGTGTCACAGCTGCGCCCACGGCCACAATTTCGCCAGCAGCTTCGTGCCCCAAAATCAATGGCTCGCGTACAACAAAATCGCCAATGCGGCCATGTTGCCAGTAATGAATATCGGAGCCGCAAATGCCCACGGCGCGCACGCGCACCAGCGCCTGATGCGGCGCAGTAAGCTGCGGGCGAGGAACATCTTCGACGCGCAAATCCTGCACGCCATACAAAACAGCGGCACGCATTGTTGTGGACATTTTTTTCTCCCTGCAGAACTTTTGAGCTGCTTTAATGTTACACAAAAAAGAAAAAAAGGACAATTCAGTAGTGCTAGGGAATAGCTGAATTTGGATAAGCGCAAAAAAGAGCGTGCTAAAGGCGGGCTTTTTCGTTGACAAGGCGCGGAAATATCCCATATAATCGGAATTTGACTGATTCTTCCCCCAGGGAAGGGAGCGGTGCCGCATGGCCAGAGGCCGAAGTTTAAATTGCAGCCTCATCCTCTGCCTGATGATGTGTATCGGCGGGCTATTTTTTTCCACTGTAGTGTGGCCGCAAACGGAGGACTTTAACAATGGTGTGAAGCTGTATGAGGAGGGGCAATATGCGGAGGCCGCCCGGGCGCTGGAGGCGGCGACAGGGGCTAACCCCAATTTAGAGTCGGCGTGGTATTATCTGGGGCTGGCACGAATGAAGATGAATGATTATGAGGGGGCGCTTGCGGCTTTTCAAAAAGCCGTGGATCTGGCGCCCACACGCCCGGGCACGCGCCTGCTCGTGGGCCAGATTTATGAAAGCCAGCGGGCGTATGCCGAGGCGATTAGAATCTATCAGGATGAGTTGCGCTATCGCCGCGGCAAGGATGTCGTGCCTGTCATGAGCGCTCTGGGGCGCGTGCTGTATATGGCGGGCCGGCATCAAGAGGCCATAGAAGTCTTAGAGCGGCTTGTCCAGGAAAATCCCCAGTATGTGGAAGCCCTCTATTATCTGGGATTGTCCTTAGCTGCGCGGGGCCTGCATCGGCAAGCCGTTCAGCGCTTTGAACAGGCCGGCAAAGTGCTGGAAGAATGGAGTGCGGTGCTGGTGCGGCTGTCCCGTTTGCGGCAGCAGCAAGCGAAAGCCTCTTTGACAACGCAACAGCAACGCGAAATGGGCGCGGCGGAGGAGCGATTAGCGCAGGAATTTGGCCCGGCCCAGGAATTTGCCGTCACACAGGGGCTGTGGCCCGCCCTGAACAAAGCACGAGGGCATAGCCTGTTGGCTTTAAAGGAATGGTCCGCGGCCCGGATGGCCTATCGCGCGGCACTGTCTAAAGAGCAGCGCGGCTCCACGGCGGATCCTGAAGCCTATACTTTCATCGCTCTCGCCTGTCTGGAAGAAGCCAAGAGTCTGTTTTACGATGAAAATTTGCTTTTTACGATGATTGCTGTGCTGAAGGACGCCGAAAAAGAAGCGAAGGAAGCGCTGAAGAAAAATCCCAATTATGCGCCGGCCCATAATGCGCTGGGGGAAATTTATCTGTTCCAGGCGAAAACATATTCCTCCAAGCCCGAGCTCAACATCACTTCCCATTCTTTTGAGGAAGCGGCGAAGGAATTTCAGGAAGCATTAAAGCAAGAGCCCAATAATGTCCGGGCGATGCGCAATTTGGCGGAATGTTTGCTTTTTATGGGGCGCGCCCAGGAGGCGCGTGACATTTTGAATAAGGCGTTAACATTAGAGCCCAAACGGGCGGATTTGCATGCGCAGATGGCCCAGGTGCTGATGGATTTAGAAATGCCAGATGAAGCCCTGCAGGAGGCGCAAACAGCGCTCACTTTAGACAAAAATAATGTGGAGGCCCTGAATGCGGCGGGGATGATTTACATGTATTATCGGAATGATCTGGGGGAGGCGACGGAATATTTCAGCCGCGCCGTGCGGGCGGATCCCCGGCGCTGGGAAAGCTATGTGAATCTGGGGCTGGCATTTTATCAAATGGAATCGTGGTATCGGGCGCGGCAAGAATTCCGCAATGCTCTCGCGCGCATTCCCACAGCCACAATCGCCAACACGGCCGAACAGCAGGCGTATTTATATTATTTGATAGCCCGCACCTATCATGCTACGGGAATGTACGCCCAGGAAATTGAAGCGCTCAACGAGGCGTTGAATCGCCAGCCGGCGAATGTGGAGGCGTTGCGACAATTAGCCCGCGCCTACGAGGCGCAACAGAAATATCGGGCAGCGGAGCAGACTTTGCGCCAGGCTTTGAAGGCTTCCAGCGGGCCGCAGGAAGATGCGGAAATTAATGTGCAGTTGGGCGAGATGCTGGAGAAAGAGGGGCGGCCCCATGAAGCGGTGGCGGCCTATAGCGCCGCCTTGAAGGCCGATCCGAATTCCTTAGCCGCTCAGCAGGGGCTGGAACGATTGCAAGGCGCAGGCTATAAACAGTGAAACGCCGCTGCCGGCCGCAAAAAGAGAAGATAAAAATATTCATAATAGGTTTGGGCAACCTCTGGCTGTTTCTCTGGCTGAGCACAGGCGCGCTCCCGGCGGCAGCCAGCAAGTCTGTCCAGCGCACGATATTAAGTAATGGCCTGGTGCTTTTGCATCGGGAGAATCCGCGCAGCCTGACGGTGGGCGTGGCCTGTCTTTTGCGGCTCAGTGCGCTGTGGGAGACAAGCGCCACAGCCGGATGGCGCAATCTGGTGTTGCAGACACTGGCGGATTTGCCGGATGCCAGCGGGCGGCCGCTGGAGGAGCGCCTGGCGGAGCAAGCCATCCAGATGATGGCGCAAATCTCCGCCGATTATGCGGAAGTTTTGCTGCAGGGCACAGCGGATCAGTTGCCCACATTGCTGAGCGCAATGCGGGAGATATTATCTGAGGCCTGTCCCGCAGCCCAATCACTGCAAAAGCGACGGCAGGAAGTGCTGCGGGAAATCGCCCAGCGGCGCGAGCTTCCGGAAACAATCGCCCAGGATATGGCGCTGGAGGCGCTTTTTCGGGGGACGCCCCTTTCGTGGCCGACAGTCGGCACGAGCGGGATCGCGGGCATAAGAGCAGAACGCTTGTGGGCATTGCGGCGTTTGCATTTTGCGCCCAATCGGGCAATTGTGGCAGTCAGCGGGCCTCTTTCCTGGGCGGAGGTGCAGCAGCAGGCGCAGCAGGCATTGAGCACTTTGTTGCCGCGGCCTGTATTGCCGGAGCCGAGTTTGCGGGTGGCGGGAGGCCGAAGCGTCTATTTATATTCGCCCTGGGAAGGGGATAATGCCGTCATCATGATGGCGGCGATTTGTCCGCCGTTTGGGCATCCTGATTTTCCTGCGGCGGCTGTGCTTTCCGCCGTTTTAGGTTCGGGCGAGGGCTCGCGTCTTTTTGGGGCGCTGCGGGAAAAAAGCGGCCTGGCGTATAACATACAGGCAGAATTAGCGCCTTCGAAGCTGTGTGGGCTGATGCAAATTGTGGTCGTGTGTGAGCCGGCGCGTGCGCAGGAAGTGTTTCGTCTTATCCGGCAGGAGCTCGCCCGGCTGCGGGAGTCTCCGCCCACGGAGACAGAAATCCGCCGTGCACAGGCGTATTTGACGAGCAGCTTTGTGCTGGGGCATCAGCGGAATGTGGAAAGCGCCCATTATCTCGGGCTTTTTGAGCTTCTGTTGCCCGGGCAGGGTGGGGAGGCGGATTTGCCCGCGCTTTTTGCCCAGGTCACAAAAGAAAAGGTGGAAGCCGCCACACGCTGGCTCTTTGAGCGCAATGTCTGGGTGCAGGTCGGCGGCAAGGCCTTATAATCAGGCCCTTTATAATTTAGAGTTGTTTTTGGGCCACATTCTATGCAGTTGTAATTTTTTCGGGGGCGAAAGTTAAGGTTCGTTTTTGAAGGGCATCATGCGATGTATGGCGCCATTTTGCCTCGTCAAGCACAGCGAAGGCTTTCTGAAGCTTACAGCAGCGGCCACAATGGCAGGAGGGCTTCCTATGCCTCGTAAGAATGTTTCTTTGTTCATTCTGCTTCTTGTGTTGTCAGCTTCAGCCGGTTTTGTCCAGACCGTCAGGACAGAAAATTATGTTCCCGGCTATGATGCGCTGCGCAGCGGCCAGAGCCCCTATAACTTCAAGTTTCCGCCGGTGCTGTCGTGGCAGTTTACGACAGAGGAGAAGAGCACGGAGGAGCCCGTGGCCGGGGTAGCGGTGGGGCCCGAGCTGGTGTATGCGCCCATTGGCAATTATCTGTATGGATTGGAGCGGCGGACGGGAGCCCAGAAATTCAAATACAATCTGGGCAGCAAATGCTTCTGCACGCCGGTGCTGGTGGGAGACACTGTAATCGTCGGCACAGAGGGGAAGCAGCTGGTGGCGCTCAGTGCGGACAAAGGGGAGCAATTGTGGTCGTTTCCGACGACAGCGGCGATTCGCGGGGAGCCCTTAGTGGCGGAAAATATGCTTTATTTTGGCACGGATGATGGCCGCCTGTATGCGCTGGATTTGCAGACAAAACAGTTGCGCTGGTATTTTGAGGCGGGAGGCAAGATCCGAGGCGGGGCTGCTTTTTATCGGGGGGCCGTCTTTTTTGCGAATGACAAGGGCTATCTCTTTGCGCTTACGGCCAAAGAAGGGCGGCAGCTATGGAACACAGGTTTGGGCACAGAACGGATTTATGCCGCGCCGGTCGTGGCCGGGGGACGTGTGTTAATTGGCGCAGAAAATTCGCTGGTGGCCTGCGAGCTGGAAAATGGGGCTGTGGCCTGGAGTTTTCAAACTTTTGGCCTCATCACGAGCCGTCCAGCCGTTAAGGACAGGCTGATTTTTGTGGGCAGTCGGGATGGCTCGTTTTATTGTGTGAATGCGGCCAATGGGCGGGCGCTGTGGCGCTATCCGAAAGAGGGGAGCCTGGAGCCGATAAGTTCGGCGCCCACAATCCAGGGGGATTATGTTTATTTTCGCAGCGGTCCGCGCCTGATCGTGGCGCTCTCCACGGATCCCCGCACGCCTGCAGATAAGCGACTGGCGTGGCAGTATACGCTGCCCCAGCCGCCCGCCAAGGCAGCTGCGCCCGGGGCGCCGGGCGCGCCTGGGATGCCTGGGATGCCTGGGATGCCTGGGATGCCTGGGATGCCTGGGATGCCGGGAATGCCCGGGATGCCGGGGCCTGGAATGGAGGGCGGTCCGGGGATGCCGGGAGGGCCTGGGATGCCGGGGCCTGGAATGGAAGGCGGCCCGGGGATGCCAGGGGGGCCCGGGATGCCGGGGCCTGGAATGGAGGGCGGTCCGGGAATGCCGGGCGCTGCCCCCGGCGGGGAGATGCCGGGCCGCGGCTATCGCTGGCGCCAGCCGACTCTAGTAAACTGGGAAAATGTAGTGGATCCCCCCCTGTGCTTTGCCAATGGGGCGGCCTATGTCATTGGCGATGATTATGTGGTTTATGCGTTTGATAATGAGGCGGCAGACAATAACGGGCCGTTGCTCACGGATGCTCTGCTGGACATTCGGGGACAGGGGGGCTATCAAGCCCGCTATCGGCTTGTGATAGATCGTGGGGATACATTTGCGGGGCGCTGGGCGGATCTTGTCCAGATTCCCGGTGCGCCGCCGATTTCAATTTCTCTTGTTGTTTATGACGCGGGGAGCGGCGTCAATCCGGCGACAATCAGCGCCAAATTTGACAATGAGCCTGTGGAAGTCACATACGACGCGCGCCAGGCGCTTTTGTGGTACATTTATGATCCACGGGGGGCAGCTGTCTCTTTGCGCAATGGGGTGCGCAATTTGCATATCACATGCGCCGACTGGCTAGGCAACACGACGAGCGCGCAGCTGTCGTTTACAGTCGATAATTCGTTGCCGCGTCCGGCGCCGCCGCAGCAAATGCAGCCGGGAATGCCTGGAATGCCGGGGATGCCGGGAATGCCCGGCATGCCGGGAGAGCCTGGGATGCCTGGGATGCCTGGGATGCCTGGAATGCCCGGAATGCCGGGAATGGGAGCGCCGGGAGGGCCGGGGCTGCCGCCGCCGCCCCCTGCCCTGCCCGGGATGCCTTAACAGAGAAGAATGAAGAGTTCGCCTGGGGCTTGCCGATTATGTGGCCCCAGGCAAATGCGCCCGGGATGCCGTAACTGAGAACAATGAAGAGCTAAAAAGGACAGAAGAGCTTTTTGGCGAAAGCGGCCTTGTAAAAAGTCAGGAGCGGCCTTGTGGAAAGGGGAGGCTGATGGCTAAAGTCATCGTAAAAGTGCTGATTGCGCTCGGAGTGCTGACATACGCGGCCTTTTTTCTGTCCTGGAATATGACGCCGCAGGAAGTTGTCGGATTTTATTGGGCGGGCA
>CAZUOJ010000089.1:0-4086 GCA_964622325.1 uncultured Armatimonadia bacterium | reverse complement strand
TTTCTGTCCTGGAATATGACGCCGCAGGAAGTTGTCGGATTTTATTGGGCGGGCATGCGCTACAGCCAGATGCTGCCTGTCGGGAGTCTCGTGTTTGTGGGCCTGATCGCCGGGGCGATTATCATGGCGGCCGCTGCCTGGTCCGCCTGGGCCGCGCAAAAAGCGCTGGCCGATAAGCATGCCGCCACCGTCCGCCGCGCGAAGGCGATGCTGCAAGAGCAACGGGAAGAAATCGAAGCCTTACAGACGAAGGTTACGGAGCTGGAAGGAAAAATCGCCAGTCTGCAAGCCGGGAACGGGACATGGGGAGAAGTGACAGCGGCGGATTTGCTCGAGGCGCAAGAGCGTTTGCAGGAGGCCTCGTGTGGAAGCGACGCTTCATCTGCGGCCGAGAGCAAACAGGCGCTGCGGCATTCGGGAGAGGAAAAAGCCGCAGGAGACAAAGCCCAGGACATCGATATTGACGATCCGGATATTATTTAGCTATGATAGGAAGCCTGAGGCGGAGAAAGCCGGCAGGGGCTTCCTTAGCCTGACTATACACAGGAGGCCGAATCTGGCCTCCTGTAGTTTTCTGAGGCCTTCTAAGACAGGGGAGGCCCTAAAGCAAATGGATGAGACAGACGCCTGGCTGATTTTGAATGCGAGCCCCCTATCGCCCGCCCGGCAAAGAAGTTTAGTGGAAGCGTTCGGAGGGGAAGCGCAGGCCGTGCTGGAGGCGCAGGAGGCCGAATTGCTGGCAGTGGAAGGCATAACGCGCCAGCATGTGCAGATGCTGCGGCGCACCCAGCAGGAATTGAATGTGGCGGAAGTGCGGCAGCAGATGATGTATTATGGCGTGCGCTTGCTGCCCTGGACGAGCCCGGATTATCCGCGCCTGCTCAAAGAAACGCCTGATCCGCCGGCGCTTTTATTCGTCCAGGGGGAATTAATCCGGCGCGATGAGATGGCTGTGGCCATCGTAGGGACGCGAAAATGCAGTCCCTATGGGGCGCAAGTGGCACGTCGACTGGCTGGCGATTTAGCTCGCCGCGGCTTTACGATAATCAGCGGGATGGCCATGGGCATCGATGCGGAAGCCCACTATGGGGCGTTGGAGGCGGGGGGCCGCACAATTGCAGTGATGGCTTCGGGGCCCAATATCACATATCCCGCCAGCCATAAGGAGCTACGGGAAAAAATCGCCGCGCAGGGAGCCGTGCTGACAGAATATGCATTCGGGACGCCGCCCTTGCGCGAGCTGTTTCCGGGACGCAATCGCGTTATTGCCGGCCTGTCATTGGGGACAATAGTCGTGGAGGCGCCGCGGAAAAGCGGGGCACTGATTACAGCCACATTAGCTGCAGAATATGGCCGGGAAGTATTCGCGGTGCCCGGCAGCATTGACAGCCCGCTGAGCCGGGGCTGCCATGAGCTCATCAAAAATGGCGCGCGGCTTGTGGAAATAGCTGAAGATGTCATCGAGGGGCTGGGAATTTTGCTGGAGGCGGCGCCGATAGAACGTCCGCGCCCGGAAGTGGCCTTGTCCAGCGATGAGCAAGCTGTGTTAGAAGCGCTGAGCTTTCAGCCTCGCCATGTGGATGAATTAATCGCCGAAACACAGATGCCCATTGCCCGTGTGAACTCTGCCCTGATGCTGCTGGAAATGAAGGGGCTGGCGAGGCGTTTCCCGGGCAATATGTATGTGCGGATAAGCTAGCAGGGCATAAAGGGCAAAAGAGACGAATGCCCAGGAATATTTTTTCGCCCCCTTGCCACATCTTGACACGCTCAGCTGCTTTAGCGGAATAATTATTTGCCGGAAAAGTTAAAGACAATAAAGCCACACAAAGACATTTGCCAGCGTTTAATAAGACATCGAAAGGGAAAACATCACATATTGCCATATGAGCAACGCTGAGAATCCTAAGGCTGCTATTATTGTAGAATCGCCCACAAAGACAAAGACATTAGCGCGCTTTTTGGGCAGCAACTATAAGCTGCTGGCCTCCATGGGGCATGTGCGCGATTTGCCGGAAGATGAACTGGCCGTGGATGTGGAGCGAGATTTTGCGCCCCATTATGAGATAATTCCGGGCAAGAAGAAGATTATTCAGCAATTGAAGAAAGAATTGCAGGGGATATCCGAAGTGTATCTGGCTTCCGATCCGGATCGGGAGGGGGAAGCCATCGCCTGGCATCTGGCGCAAGTGCTGCAGCTTTCTTCGCCGCGGCGGATAGAATTCAATGAGATTACAGAGGAGGCCGTCAAAAGGGCGCTGACACAGCCGCGGGAAATTGATTTGAGGCGCGTGAACGCGCAACAGGCGCGGCGGATATTAGATCGGCTTGTCGGCTATCAAATCAGTCCGTTGCTATGGAAGAAGCTGGCGGGCCGCAGCGGGGCTGTGTTGAGCGCGGGCCGTGTGCAATCCGCCGCCCTGCGCTTAATCTGTGAGCGGGAACGGGAAATCGCCGCATTCCAGCCGGAAGAATATTGGACGCTGGAAGTGGAGCTGACGCCCTCAGAAGGCCTGCTGGCGCCCTTTAAAGCCTCTGTGCGCTCCCGCAATGGCGAAGAGCTGGAGCTGAAAAATGAGGAACAAGTCAAGCCGCTTGTGGCGGAGCTGGAGCAATTAGCGTATGCCGTGGCCTCTGTGGAGAAGAAGGAGCGCCTGCGTCATCCCCAGCCGCCTTTCATCACGAGCACATTGCAGCGCCAGGCGGCAAATGAGCTGCGCTTTTCCGCCCGCAAGACAATGCAAATCGCTGAACAGCTTTATCAGGGCGTGGAGCTGGGGCCAGAGGGCACTGTCGGCTTAATCACATACATCCGCACCGACTCTACACGCGTGGCGGAACAGGCTGTGGCCCAGGCCAGGGAATATATTGCCCAACATTTTGGGGAGGCTTATCTGGGCGCGGGAGCGCGTGGCAAAACCGTCAAGGGCGCTCAAGAGGCTCATGAGGCAATCCGTCCCACTTCTGTCGCGCGTACGCCTGAATCTGTCCAGCCTTATCTGGATAAAGATCAAGCCGCTCTGTATGAGCTGATCTGGCGCCGATTTTTGGCCAGCCAGATGGCGCCGGCAAAATTTGAGCAGATTACAGTGGACATTACAGCCTCAGGGACGCCTGCCCGAAAAGAAACAGAATTGTCCGCGACTGAAGAAAAGGAAGAGACAGCCTCTTCTGTGACATACGAGCTGCGGGCGACAGGCTCCACAATGATCTTTGCCGGCTTTCTGTCCCTCATGCCAGAAAAAAATGGGGAGGACAAAGAAGCAGAGATTTTGGCTGCCTTACAGCCTGCCCAGCCGTTGCAACTGTTAGGCGTTTTGCCTGAGCAGCATTTCACAAAGCCTCCGGCGCGTTATACAGAAGCGACTTTAATTCAAGCGCTGGAAGAAAATGGCATAGGCCGGCCCAGCACATACGCCACCATTATTGAGACATTGCGGCAGCGCAAATATGTGCGCATGCGGGAGCGGGCTTTCGTGCCTACGCCTGTGGGCTTTGCCGTCAATGATTATTTGACAGATTATTTCCCGCACATCGTGGATATTGAATTCACATCCCGCGTGGAGGAGGATCTGGATAAAGTGGAGGAGGGGGATGTGAATTGGATTGAGCTGTTGCGGCGCTATTACGAAGATTTGCAGCAACAACTGGAAGCTGCGAGTCGGAATGAGGCGCCCGTTTTAGAGGGGCAAGCCTGTCCCCGCTGTGGGGGCCGCTTGCTTGTGCGCTATTCTTTGCATGGCAAATTTGCGGGCTGTGAAAATTTTCCGAAATGTGATTATACATTGGATTTGAGCCCCAGGCCTGTGGCCAAAGAGGCTGCGGAGCCTGTCGGGCGGGATTGCCCGCAATGCGGAGCGCCGCTTGTCTATCGCGTGGGCTGGCGCGGACAGCGCTTCATTGCCTGTTCGAGCTTCCCCAAATGCGCCTATAAGGAACAAATGGGCGCCGGAGGGCCAGCTGCGCCGGCGGCGTTGCCCGCCCAGAAAACAGAGATTCGCTGCGCCAAATGTGGGGCGCCGATGCTCATCAGGCACAGCCAGCGGGGCCCATTTTTGGGCTGCAGCAATTTTCCCCGCTGCCGTT